>NZ_JAPZSK010000009.1 GCF_027531815.1 Gemmatimonas sp.
GCACCGGCGTGGCCTTTCATTTCCCGCACTTCGCCATCCTCACCTCGACGGCGATCCTCGCGGGGCAAGGGGCCCGCGGTGGCCAGGGCGGATCCGGGTTGCCCATGCCGCCGGCGCCCAAGGACTCGGCCCCATGACCGACGCGACCGATCTTCCCGAGCTTCTTGATGTCGAGGTGCACAAGTTCCCCAGGTCGCTCGCGCTCGTACCGCACCACCGGACGGGGCGGCTCCAGCGACGCCAGCCGATTCAGGCCCAGTCGCCGAATCTCGGTCACCACCGTGGAGATCGGCAGTTTGTCGTACTGGGCGATACGCCGACTGCTCAAGCGCTGCCGACGCCGCTTCTCGATCTGGCGGCGCCGGTAGCGGACGAGCCGCTGTGGCGAATGAGGCGGCGTCGACGCGCGGTCCTGCAGCGCCTCCGGGGTTTCTCCTCGGCCCGCCGGCACCACGTGTACACAGTCTGACGAGAGACGCCGGCCTCGCGGGCGACCACCGTCACGGGTACGCCGGTCGCGACACGCTGCACCAGCACCTCTCGCCCAACCGGGGTGAGACGTGCCAACTTGTGGATGTTCATGGGGGCTCTGATGGTTGTGGATTGATGTCTCGACAACCTCAGCGTGCAGCCATTATCCCCTGTGAACAACCTCCCTGTCATTTACACCTAGATGTACCCCCCTGCCTACGGGATACGAGGTGTATTCTCACTGATGCAGAAAGTCAGCATATGCATTCCGGTGTTCAACGGTGGGCCGTATTTGTCCGATGCGTTGCATTCGGCGGCGGCACAAAGCTATGAGCACATCGAGATTCTGATCTCAGACAACGGCTCAACCGATGACAGCCCGGAGATCATCGAGCAGTTTGTGAGGAACTGCGGGCGTCCGGCGCGCCGCGTGCGCGGCGCGCTACCGGGAATGGTACAGAACTGGAATCATCTGGGCTTTAGCGCGCAGGGCGTATGGATCAAGTATCTCTTCCATGACGACATGCTACAGCCAAACTGCGTGGAAAGGATGGTTGCCGCAGCGAACCGAGACCCACGGGTTGCGCTTGTCTTCAGCAGGCGCCACGTCGCGGCAAGTGGCGATAGCTCTGATCCTCTCTTTCAACAGTTGGTCAGAGATCTGGAGCAGCTTCATTCGATCTCGTATCCCTTCCGACGTGATGGAGGGTGGTATCTCGGCCGTCGCGACCTCTTGTGGCACAGAACCACGAATTTCATCGGTGAACCAACAAGCGTGCTGATGTCGCGATCGGCGTTTCTGGCTGCAAACGGGTTTTCACTGCGACTGCGGCAGCTGGTTGACTATGAGCTGTGGCTGCGCCTCATGACCATGGGGAACGTGGTCTTTGTCGATGAGGCACTTGCAACGTTTCGAGTGCACGCATCTCAGATGAGTATGTCCAATCTTCGCGACACAGAGAACGCGCGCCGGGCCGAGCGTCGCTGCTTTATGGAGTCACTCACAGGTCCTCTCCTCTTCGGAAGATTGCATCCGCGCGTACAGTCAGAGCTGCGACGCGAGGTCGGCGCGTTGCACGATCCGTGGACCCTTCCACGTGCACGACTCGAAGAACTGCTGTGGAACGCTACTGCGTACAGCCTGCGCTTTATTCGCCGTCGCCGATCAGCGTGAAGTGGTATGGATAGCGCGCTGCATCGTACGACTGCCCAGTTCGCCCCCCATAGTGAGCGCTGAGAAGACCTCTGGCACCTCAGCCCCGGCGGCGGCAGACCACTCCGACCAGGGGTGATGATCGACAGCTTCGAGCGCCTCGCGCCCCTGGCCGAGTTGGTCGCGCAGTTGCGCGAGCGCCCGTTCGACGAGATCGCGCTGATCCTGCTCGTCACCGACGGCGGCTTTCGGCCGGATGGGACCTTTGTGTCGTGGCCCGCCCACGACACGGCGTGCTTGACCGAGGCGTTCCGCCACGCCGTGCTCCGTCTCTTCGTGCGTCTCGAGCTGTTTGGTGAGGAGCAGGCCGCCGGCAGGCTCACCTGGCCACACTCGCGGTTCCACGTCTACATCGCCGTGTGGGTGCCGAAGGAGGACCGGGCGTTCGCCACTCGGCTCGCCCGGTGCTGTGCGCGGAATCCGGTCGCGCTGGAGCGCTTGACGTACGACCGCGTCGCGAGGGCGGTGACGTACCGGTCGGACGAGTCCGACGGACCCACGGCGGGCACGGAGACGATGAACCCGCTGGAGTTCCTGGCGCGAGTGCTCGTGCACATTCCGGAGAAGGGGCACGTCACGACTCTGGCCGAGGTGGACCTGACGCCGGCGTCCCCCCCGCGCATCGTGCGCTTCCGGGCGATGGTGCCGGGCCTGACGTCCAATCCGCAGGCGCTCTGGCTGGAGTCGCGGTAGCGCCGGTTTTCGCCGGACGTCCTCCGGCCCGGCGACGTAGCGGGTGGGGGGCGTGAACCGGTTGCCCCGGTCGGGTTGAGCGCACGACTGATGCCCATTCGCCGCGCCCATCGCGAGCACGAAGCCAACGGGCAACGAAGCAGCTGCCCAGGTACCCAGCACGTGCATCCGGCCACCCAATGACCCGAGGGCGCGTTCGTCGAATGTTTCGGCCGCGCGTCGGAGTGAGCGCCACGAGATGACGCCGCCGCGCGGCCTCCACGTACGACGCACTACGACCACGCTTCACGGTCGCCGGTGCCGTCGGATGGCGGCTCGCGCGGCGGATTGGCATGCGTGCGTTGAGCTGCAGCGTGCCGTGATCGGCCAGTGGAAACGACCGCACCATGATGGCGGAGCGTGATGACACTGGCGCGGTTGATCGTTCGGGGCGTGGCGCTGGCCGGAACCCGCCGCGCGACGGTCGGCGAACCGCGCTGAACGGCAGGGCGCCCATACCGCCCACGTCGGGCAGACTGTTCCGGTCCTCGTGGGCGCCGCCCGCCGTACTGGCGTTTAGAGCGCCGCCAGTGGCTGCGTCGCCGGCACGAGGGCCGGAACCCCCGCCGACGGCGCCCCGCCCGTCGCCACCCCCGGACGTGCGCGCACCACCCGGTTCCGCCCCTCGGCCTTGGCCACGTACAGCGCCGCGTCCGCCCGGGTCAGCCACTCCGACGGCTCCTCACCGGGCGCCAGCTCCGCGCACCCGAACGACGCCGTGACCACCCCGCCCGGCGACGTGAGCTGGGACGCCAGGAGCGCGCGTAGCTCCTCCGCCATCCGCGCCGCCCCTTCCAGCGGCGTGTGCCGCAGCAGCAGCACGAACTCCTCGCCGCCATAGCGGAACAGCTGGTCCGCGTCGCGGATGCGCGACCGCACCAGTCGCGTCAGTTCCACCAGCAGCTGGTCCCCCACCTCATGGCCGTGCCGGTCGTTCACGGCCTTGAAGTGGTCGACGTCCAGCAGCACCAGGCTGGCCTGTTCCCGCTGCCGGGCCAGCTGCCGACGGGCATGGGAGAGCGCTTCGGTCAGCGCGCGCCGGTTCCCCGTACCGGTCAGCGGATCACTCGTGGCGAGCCGCTCGATCTCGCGCTGCTTCTGCTCCACCTCGGTCACCAGCGCGATCATCAGCCCCACTGTCCAGCTGGCTGCCACCAGCAGCACCACCAGCTGGACTACCGGCGCCCGCAGCACCACTGCCGTGAGTACCCCGAGCACCGCCAGGTTCACCGCCGCCATCAGCGTCGCCGTGCGACGCCCGAAGATCACGAAATAGGTGACCAGGCAGGGAAACACCCACGCAGCCACGGTGTCGCGCTCCATGAGCTGCGTGACCACCGAACCCATGAACGGGACGACGGCGATCGCCCACCCCAGCATTCTCAGCCGCTTCGCCCGACGCAGCCCCACCGCGAGCGCGAAACACACGGCGGCAATGGAGAGGTTGAACAGCGCCCGCGTATGCGCCCCGGCACTCCACCGGAAGGCCGCCAGCGGCAGCATCAGTGCCGCGCAGCCGGCGGCAATGAAGAACAGAACCTTGATGCGCAGCCGATCCTCGTCCGCCACACCGGCGGGCCGTGGCGCGCCGTCCGGAGCGAGCGGCGCAGTGTGTTCGGACGCGGGGAACGAAGAGGGGATCACGCGGAGGCGACAGCAGGTGAGGACACACCGGGGGACCCTCACGGACGACTGACGGAGGGGCGGGGTCACCCCACGCCCGGATCGCCCCGCCAGCACCGGACCCCCAGCGCGTCGCGCACCACCGGCACGCATCCAGACGCCTGTACCTCCAGCACGGCCCGGCGCGACAGCGTATCGTGCCACTCCACGTGCAGGTCTTGCCGTGCGGCCAGGACCACGGCCTGCAGTACGCCGGCATAGGGCGTACGGTGCGCCGACGCAGCGCCTGCATACCGTCTACGACGAGCGCTTTGCGCGCGCGTACGGCCCCTGGCGCGCCGTGGTCGTGCAGGTGACCAATACGTTCCTGGCCGGCGACGTGTTCGAGTTGCCACGCGAAGCGGCTCGCCATCTGGACGCAGTGGCTCGACACCACGCCCCTCGCGCCCGTGCCGCACCGGCAGGTGGTGCTCACCATTCCCACGCGCCTCCGGGCGTATTGTCTGTACCGCCGCCTGCTCGGCGAACCGGACCGCGAAGGCCGTGACGTACCGGTCGGACAAGTCCGACGGTCCGACGGCGGGCACGGAGACCGTGGACCCGCTGGAGTTCCTGGCCCGGTTGCTCGTGCACATTCCGGAGAAGGGGCACGTCACGACTCGGCAGTATGGCTGGTATGCCCATCGCGCGCGGGGCATGCGAGGTCGGCGATCGCGCCACACGTTCGACGAATAGTTGACCGACCCCGATTGACATTCCTCTCCCGCGCGGATCGCGAGCCGCCTACCTCCGGCAACGACGCCGGACCACGACGACCCCCAGCAGGCCCGCCCCCATGAGCGCGAAGGTGGCCGGCTCCGGCACGGTGCTCTGGACCTGGCTCGCATCCGCGACGGTGAGATCGTCGAAGGCAAACACGTCGGCGTCATAATCCAGACCGGTCAGGGTGAAATCCACACGGTCAATGGTGTTGCTGCCGAAGAGCACGCCCCAGTAGCGCAGGCCACCGTTCAGCTCCGGCACGAACGTGCCCGACGGCGCCACCTGTGGCTGGATCACCAGCGTGTTCAGCTTGACGCCACCGCCGAAGAGATCGAGTCCGACCGAACCCCCGACGTCGCCGAAGTCGATGCCGTAGAAGCCGAAGCCGGCAACCAGTTGGCTGAAGACGATGGAAAAGTTGGCGACACCGGCGGCCTGCGTCTGGTAGTACTGGCTGCCGCTGATGGCGAACCGGCCGAAGGGGATGATGTCGAGCGGATCCTCGGTCTCGATGTTGCCCGAGCCGGTGAGCGTGGCGATGCCGGCGAAGCCGAAGTCGAGGGCGAGCGGCGCCCCCAGGCCAGGCGCAAAGCTCTCAAGGTTCTGCGTGCCGACGTTATTGGTGAGGTTGCTGAAGAAGGCGTTGCGGGCGGTGAGCGCCGCACCCTGCGGCGCGATCTTCTGCGCGCACATGTTGGGGCCGTTCACGACGCAGCCGGGGTTCTGCGTGAACCCGGTGTAGATCGTCTGCGCGCCGAGGGGTGCCGCGACCAGCAGAAGCGTGGAAAGTGCGATGCACGAGCGCATGGGAGCTCCGTTTGAAAGAGGAAGTACGGTCGAGCCGATGATTCCGCTTCCACTCACCCGCAAGAGCCGATCCAGCCTGACGTGCGAAAGAGGCGGTCGCCAGTCCGTCAACGAGTCGCGCGATACCGCACCTCGCGGTGCGTTGCCTCACTCGGGTCCTGAATCCGAAGTTCGTTGACACGACCGGGCAACGTCGTCGCGGAGCCCCTCGGCGCGTAGACTCCGCCGATCAGGGGTGGCTCCCGTTCTCGTGGGTCGACGCCCCGTTCGGCGACTTCTTCAGCGGACCCGACGGGACGATCGCGATCTTCCCCTTCACCCCGACGCGGCCGCCCGCGAACGCGCGACGGGTCGCGCTCCCCATCTGCCTCCTGATCCGTTCCACCTGCCGCGCAGCGGGCTGAGCGGTCAGGTCTCGAGTGCGCGCTTCATCCTGGACGAGGCCCCCATGGGCGATCGGCGCGGCGTGCAGCCGCACCTGCGCGTGGTGCCGACGCGCGAGGAGATTGTACGGGGCCACGACCCCGTGATGGAGCGGGCGAAGGGATGCGGGCGCATGGCGACCACCGATCACCCGAAGGCGTCCGCCGGACCTTCCTGATCGCCCGCATGCCCTTGCCGATCACCCCGGCGGCAGCGGATCGGGCCACGCCAGCGGGATGCCTCCTGCCACAAGCTGCCGCTGGTAGTTGGCCAATAACGCAGGGGTGTGGCGCACGGCGCGCGGCGTGGTGCCGTGCCGCCTCGCGACCGCCACCAGGTGCCCCACCGCCTCTCCCACGTTCCACTCGATGGGGTGCAGGCGGTAGCAGCCGTTGGTGAGGTGCGTGACCCCCAGGTTCTTGCCGGCGGGGAGGAGGTTCTCCATGCGCCGCGGCAGCAGCGCCCCCAGCGGGATCTGGAAGGGGAGCGTGTCGCCGTAGCGGCCGCGGTCGCCGCGCGTGGAGACGTGCAGGTCCATGGAGTAGTGCCCGATCCCCACGCTGTCGGGCCACGGGTACGCCCGCGCCGCCTCCTGTGACGCCCCGGTGTCCGCCATGCGCCCCTCCAGCGTCACGTGCTGCTCCAGCACCGTGGCCTCCGCGAGGATGCGCCGCCCCTCGCGGATGTACGGCGCCTTGGCCAGCCCGTCGGCGGTGCCCACCACGTCGGGGCGCAGCCGAAGCCCGCGCCACCCCTGGCCCCCATCGGGGCGCGGGCACTCCACCTGCAGCCAATACAGCAGCGACAGGCTGAGCTGCCGTGCCGCCTCCAGGTGCCGCGCGGCATCGGCCGCGGTGCCGTCGGTGAGCGACCCCCACGCGTAGTCATTCTGGATCCAGTTGACGATGGTGCAGTCCTGGTCGAACGCGCCCCCCGCGCTCCCCGGCGTGAACAGGTCGCGGTCCACGATGCGGCGATAGCTCCAGAACCCCTTCCGCGCCACGGGATCGAAGCCGATGGGGCGGCTGTCGGGGTCGTCGAAAGAGAGCAGCGGCGCCCCCGCCACCTCGTCGGAGCGCATGCGCTGCGCGCGCCACCGGTCGTACTGCGCCGGGCGCGCGATGGTGTGGTCCTCCCCCGGGCGCCAGTCCATGGCGAAGCACACGGTGAACCCCTGCACGTTGTCGGGCTCCGGCGCGTCCTTGGCGTGCGGCTCGCCGGTTTGTGCGCGCGACTCGGCGCCCACCATGTACTCGGTGCCGGTGAGCGGGAGCAGGTCCCCCAACTCGGTGGCGTCGGCAAACCAGGGGGCCTCGAGCACCACGTCGCGACCCGTCTCCAGCGACCGGGCCCGCAGGGCGCGCACGCGGTCGCCCTGCACGTCGGCGTCCACCACGCGGTGCCGCCGCAGGATGCGCAGCATGCCCGCGCCCTCGTGCGGCGCCAGCAGCACCTCCAGCTCGGCCAGCCACGCGCGCGGGTCGGCGCAGAGGCGGGAGACCCAGCCGCTGCCGGGGTTGAGGCGCGCGATGGTGCGGGCGCGCGCGGTGAGCGGGTAGTCGCGGCGGTAGCGCGCGCGGACCGCCTCGCGCAGCGCGCGGTAGCTGGCGGTGCCGCCGATGGTCTCGATCCACCGGTTCTCGTCGGGGGGGACGGCCTGCGCGGTGAGCTGCCCACCGATCCAGTCGGTCTCCTCGGTGAGGATCACGCGGAGGCCGTTGGCGCAGGCGGCCAGCGCGGCGGCGCACCCGCCCAGCCCGCCGCCGGCAATGACGAGGTCGGCGCGCGTCCCCCCCACCGGCGCCCCGCGCGGACGCAGCGGCCGGCAGGCGGGGGCCAGCAGCACCAGCGGTGCGCCGAGGGCCAGCTGGCGGATGACGTCGCGACGGGAGGGCATGGGAAGGCTGGGCGGGCTCATCGGGTCCAGAACACCAGGCTGCCGCACCCCGACATCCCTGGCTCGACCTGCGGCGGCACCAGTCCGGCGGCGTACACCTCCACCCCCGGCAGCGTCTCGGGTTTCACCAGCAGGTCGATGTCGGTGAGCGACGCGGCGCCCGGGGGGAAGCCGTTGAGGTAGACCGCGGGGGTGCACCGGTCGGCGATCACCCCATCATGGTGAGCACCGGGTAGATGGGCAACAGCACTAACCGGTAGCATGGGTAACAGCCATTCAAACTGCATCTTCGCTTCAACTCCCGCGAGGAGCGACGATGCCGTGGTCGGAGACCGCACCGGTGGAGCAGCGCCCGCAGTTTATCGAAGACTATCAGGGGGCTTCTATCCCCTGTCCGCATCGCATCCGCGACGTCGTGGCGAGCATTTACGTCAGGCGCGAAAGAAGCATCAGGACTGGGGACCGGCGAAGCTGCTCGATTGGCTTGCCGCCCGTCATCCGCACATCGAGTGGCCGGCGACGACTACCGCGGGGGACTTGCTGGCACGCCGCGGCTTGGTGGTCAAGCGACGGCGCCGGCGCCACATCGGCACCCTGGGGTGGTGGCGCCCGTGACCACGACGCCGAACGATCGGTAGACGGCCGACTTCAAGGGGCAGTTCACCACGCGAGACGGCATCTGGTCCATCATCTTCACCACCGTCCTCTTGGCCAAGCTCGACGAACGGGACCGCATCATTCGCGGGTAACCCGTTCAACAGTGTTGCCCATGTTGCCGGTTTACTCCGTTACCCATCTCCCCCCGGTTGCTCATGGCCCCGCGTTCGCGGACAGAGCGCACGTCGCTACTGCAAGTCCGCCGGTGACGTTGCGGTGGTGTTTCGAAGCTGCTCTCGGCCTGCCGCAGCGTCTTGGCGATCGGCTTCGGGCGGAACTGGCCCGTACGGCGCGCCCTGCCCCCACGAACGGCCGGGGCCCCTACCGCCCCTACCGCTTCACCTCCCGCGTGTTGTCCCCCGGGTTGCGGTCGATCAGCAGGGAGTAGGGATCGATCCCCGCGCGTGTGGGCGGCTTCGGCACCACGAAGGTGTGCCGGCTCATCCCCGTCGTGACCTTCACGCGCCGGATGGCCAGCGGCCGCCCGAGCCGCGCACCGGACTCGGGCGCGTCGAACACTCCCACATCCACGTAGTCCGCCATCGGGATCGCGGTCTCGTTCCCCAGCGAGTCGGCGCGGAACTTCTTCGCCGTGGCCACCACGGTCACCTCGTACTGCCCATCGGCACGCTGGCGACTGGTCGCGCTGTCCGCCCGCACGTCCCACAGGGTGATCGTGTCGAAGTAGTCGGTGAGGGCATAGCGCAGCGAGTCCGGCGTGGCCGCGGTCAGGTGCCGCATGAGGTCGAACGTCGTCGCGTACGGGGGGCCGGTGAAGCGCCCCTCGTCGAGGTACGCGCGAATGGCCCGGTGCAGCGTCGCCTCACCAATGAGCTCCCGCAGCGCGAAGAGCGCGAGCGAGCCCTTCTGGTACCACACGTACGACTCGCGATCCACCCGCGTGAGCGGGCGCTCGCTGCGGGTCTCCGACGCGCGCCCGCGCAGGTAGCGGTCGAGCTCCGACCGCAGGAACTTCTGCGTGAACGGCAGCCCGTGCCTGCGCGCGGTCGCCACGAGGGCTGCGTACTCCGACAGCGCTTCCGACAGCGCCTGCGCCCCCTCCACGTCGGCGGGCATGCGCTGGTACGGGAACCACTGGTGCGCGATCTCGTGCGCGGTCACGAAGTACGGCAGGTCGGTATCCTCCACGTCGGTGCTGTCCACGCGCGCGACGAAGCCGATCCCCTCCGAGTAGGGCACCGTGTTCGGGAACGACTGCGCGAACCCCTGATACCGGGGGAACTCCACGATGCGCAACTGCCGGTGCTGGTAGGGCCCGAACTCCTGCGTGTAGAGCGCCAGCGACGCCTGCGACGCCTCGATCATGCGCGCCACGTTGAAGCGGTGGGCGGGATGGTGATACACCTCGATGGGCACCTGCCCCCACTTGCCCCGCGTCACGGTCCATCGCGCCGAGAGCACCGCGAAGAAGTTGGGCATCGGGGCGTCCATCACGTAGCGGAAGTACCGGCGCCCGTCCGCCGTCCACTCCCGCTCGAGGTAGCCGGGCGCCATCGCGATCTGGTCGGGGTCGGTGCTCACGGTGGCGTCGAACGCCACGAAGTCGGCGTCGGCGGTGAAGCTCTGGCGCTGCAGCCCGGCCACATCGGTGCGCGGGAGCGCACGACGCGTTGGGGGCAGGCCGTACTTCTTTCGCAGTTCGTCGCTGCCGAGTTCGCCCCCCTGGCTGTAGCCAAGCGTCGGGAACCAGTCGCGGTTGAGGAAGGTGCCGTTCTCGACCAGCGAGCGGTCGGGGGCCCCGTTGGGGAAGCCGCGCGCGGCGAGGCGCTGGACGACGTGCAGGCGCAACGTGTCACCCGGCGCCAAGGGCTGCGCCAGGCGCAGCAGCCGGACCCCGAACGCGGTGTCGGCGGCGAGGAGGGTGGCCCCCCGGTCGAAGACGAGCGAATCGAGCGTCACGGCGAGCCCCGGCGCGTCGCTCGCGACGTTCACCAGCACGCTGTCGAGCGCGCGGTCGGTGCGGTTGACCATGGTGTAGCGGGTCGAGAGCCGCGCCGTGCGCGCGGTCGGGGCGAGGTCCACGGCGAGGCTCGTCGCCACGACCTTCGGCACGCGAAGCGCCTCGAGCGGCCGCCAGCGGCGCTCGTACTCCACCTGTCGCCGTTCGGTGCTCTTCCGCGACTCGTACCGGTTGAGGACGTTCGCGTTGTAGAAGAAGGTGCCGCCGAAGGCCGCCATGCCGAACACGCCACCGGCCGTGGCCACGCGGGCCGGCCGGCGGAAGCGGGTCGCGAGCCGCACGCCGAGCGGCGCGGCCGCGGTCCCGCGCGGCCACGCCACGTACGCCACCGCGAGCAGCACCGCCGCGAGCGAGAGCGAGTATCCGTGCAGCGTCACCAGCGCCGGCAGCACGTCGCCCAGCCCATTGAGGTCGGTCCAGGTGAAGTCGGGCGACGTCCCCACCTGCAGCAGCTGGTGTGTGTACCCGAGGTTGCTCAGCGCGATGTTGGCCACGAAGACGAGGATGACAACCACGTGCCCGATCGCCTTGCGCGGCACGAGCGCCTGCGCGAGGAACGCGAGCGCCGTCATCGCGATCCACCCCGGGAAGTCGTAGGGATACGTGTGCCACAAGTACACCGGCACGTCCACCACGGGAAAGCCCTTGAGCAGGGGCACGGCCATCCCGGCGAGCATCACCGCCGTCGCATACGCGAACAGGACACCGAGCATGGCCGTGTACTTGCCGAGCAGCACGGCGGCGGTGGGCACGGGCGTCGCATCCGCGACCTGGTCGGCGCGGAGCTGGCGCTCGCGCCAGACCAGTTCCCCGGCGTAGAACGTCAGCAGCACGATCATGAACAGCGCGTTGCCCCCGATCACGCTCTCCGACACGATCCAGCTCATCGGCCAGCTGCGGCTGATGCCGCTCTGGTCGGCGAACCACGCGTTCATGATGGTGTTGATCATCCCGATCGCCGCGATCGCGAGGAACGGGACCGACCGGATCATGGCCGTGGCCTGGAAGCGGGTCACGTCCCACCACGCCGTCCCGAGCGACGGCGCGCGCCGCCGCCCGGTCGCGGCGGCCGGTGCGCTCGAGGGCACCGGGACCGGCACCGCGCCGCTCGCGGCCGTCGCGGCCGGTGCCGCCTTGCGGCGCCGCCCGGTGAGGGGCGCCCCGACTTCGAGCCGCGTGAACCGGAACGCGACCGCAAGCAGCACGGCGCCGATCGCCGCCCAGAGGGCACGGTTCGCGAGCAGGAAGCTGCCCAGCGGCAGCAGCCGGGTGTTGCGCTCGGCAGGCGTCCAGTAGCGCGTCTCGAGGCTGATCGAGCGGATGGCGAACGGATCGACCAGGTTCGCGATCTGGTCGTAATCCAGCGTGCGGATGAGATTGGCCGCAATGGAGTAGCCGACCAGCAGCAGGATTCCGGCGACATACACGGTGAACGCACTGCGGGTGAGCGTGCCCGTCGTGAAGATCAGCGCACTCAGGAAGAACACCCCAGGCACGCCGATCACCAGAAAGGGCTGCACGTAATCCCAGACCCGGATCGCCTGCACCGTCTCGGGGTTCACCCACGGCATGGCGGTGCCCAGCAGCGCTCCCACGGGCAGCGCCGCGAACACCAGCAGCATCGCGGCGAAGGCGGCGAGGTACTTGGCGCCGAGGTAGCCGCGCCGCGTGAGTCGCGTGGTGAAGAGCAGCTCGTGGACGCCAACGTCCACGTCGCGGAGCACGGTCGTTCCCACGAGGGCACTGGTGATGATCTGCCCGATCGCGAGCATGATGCCGTACATCTGCGCGAGCGAATAGGGGCTGTTCTTCTTGACTTTCCCGAGCGACTCCCCGATCAGGATCGCGTCGGTGCTGATCGCAAAGAAGGCCAGCAGGAACATGATGGCCACGTAGAGCCACGTGACGGGGCGACGGAAGTGGCTCCGCAGTTCGAAGGCGAGGAGGTGGCCGAACATCAGGCCTCCGCCGGCACGCGCCCGCCCGCGGCCGTGGCGAGGCGATGGAAGTACACATCCTCGAGCACCGGTTCGACGGCCTCGAAGCCGTCACCCGGGTCGGATTCGGCGTACACGTGGAGCACGGTGCTGCCGGCGGCGAGCCGCGCCGAAATGACCTCGTGGCGCGCGCGGTACGCCTCGGCCTGCGCGCGGGGGACGGTACGGCGCCAGATGCGCCCACGCACCTCGTCGAGGATGCGCTGCGGGGCCCCGTGCACGATCACGCGCCCCTGATTGATGATCGCCATCTGCGAGCAGAGCTCGCGCACATCCTCGACGATGTGCGTGGAGAGGATGACCACGACCTCCTCGCTGATGTCGGCAAGAAGGTTGAGGAAGCGGTTGCGTTCCGTGGGGTCGAGGCCGGCGGTGGGCTCGTCCACGATGAGCAGGCGGGGGCTGCCAGCGAGGGCAATCGCGATGCCGAGGCGCTGCTTCATGCCGCCGGAGAACCCGCCCACGCTCTTCCCACGGACCTCGTGGAGATTCACCTGGTGCAGCAAGCGATCGACGAGCGCCTTGCGCTCGGCGCGATCACCGACCCCCTTGAGCGACGCGAAGTGATCGAGCACCGCGTCGGCCGGCATGTTGGGATAGAGCCCGAACTCCTGGGGCAGGTAGCCGAGCTGGGCGCGCAGGCGCTCCGGTTCCGCAAGAACGTCGATGTCGCCGAAGTGGATGGTCCCGGCGTCGGGCGGCTGCAGCGTCGCGATGGTGCGCATCAGCGAGGATTTTCCCGCCCCATTTGGCCCAAGGAGCCCGAACATCCCCGGCTCGATGGTGAGCGAGATGCCGCGGAGGGCGTGCACACCATTGGGATAGGTCTTCGACAGTTCTTGAATGCGGAGCGACATAGGGCGGACCACGCGTCGGGAGTGAGGTGAGGGGCGCACGCGGAACAGCGTGCCGTCGCCTACGAGAAGGTTTCGGGAACGGTTTCACGCCGCCCCGAGGTGACCGCGGTGCCAACGGTAGGGCGCGGACAGCTGGGCGACCCGGTGTCCGGGTCGTCGGCAGGTAATGGAGGTGGCAGCGCAGCCGGGGACCGGCGGCATGCGGCGGCTCATGGCGGCCGCGACGCCCCGCGCTCAGGTCAGCGTGAACGCCAGCTCGCCAAGTCCCTGCACCGAGCAGGCCACCGCATCGCCCGGCTTCAGCCACTGCCGCCGCTCTGGCGCCATGCCCTGAATGACGCCGGCCGGCGTGCCGGTGAAGATGAGATCGCCCGGCTTGAGCGTGAAATACTGTGAGATGTAGCTCACCATCTGCCGCGTACCGAAGATGAAGTCGGACGTGCTGGACGACTGCCGCGTCTCGCCATTGACGCGGCACTCGATGGTGAGGTTGTCGGGATCCACCTGGTCGGCGGTGACGAGATACGGACCAATCGGCGCGAAGCCGTCGAGCGCCTTCCCCACCATCCATTGCCCGCCGCGGCCGTTCTGCAGGTCGCGCGCCGTGAAGTCGTTGCCGGTGGCGTACCCGGCCACGTGCGAGAGCGCCTCGGCTTCGGAGACGCGCTTCGCCGTCCGCCCGATCACGATGACCAGCTCCACCTCGTAGTCGTACTGGGTGGCCAGATCGACGGGCAGCGTCACCGTGCCGCCGTGGTTGTTGAGCGAGGCGTTGAACTTGTTGAAGAGGACCGGATGCGCCGGGATCGCTGCGCCGACCTCCTCGGCGTGCCGGCGATAGTTGAGACCGACGCAGACGATCTTGTCCGGACGGCGCACCAGCGGCCCGTACACGAGGCCCTCCTCGGGGCGGAACGCCGGGGCAGCCGCCGGCGTCGTGAGCGCTGCCTCCACCACGGCCTGCACGCTCGGCCCGTCCTCCTGCTGCAGCAGGTCGTCCAGCGTCGACGGCGCGTACAGGCGCAGCAGCTCCGCCGCACGCGCGACGTCGAGGATGCCCTTGGCGGTCTTCGCGCCGAGGCGGTCGAGGGTGCCGTCGCGGAACGAGAGCAGCGTGAGCCCCCGCGCGAGGCCGGTGCCCAGCGTCCGCGCCGGCGTGGTGGACGGACCCGGCGCACAGCCGGCGGCGGCCAGCGCGCCAATCGCGCCAGCGGATTTCAGGAAGTCGCGGCGATCGAAGCTCATGACGCGCGAATATACGCCGCGTACGGAACGGTGCCGGCGGGGGGCCGGAAAACTTTCCGACGTCGAGGCCCGTACGACGCCTATGGCATGCCGGGCCGAGCCCCGGCACGTCGGCGGACCACCGCCGCTTGTACCCTCAACCAGAGTTCCGTATGGCATCATCACCCACGCCCGGTACGCGCCGCGGCTTCCTCGCCCGCCTCGCCACACTCGTCGGCGGAACCTCGCTCGGCGCCGGGGCGCTGACCTCGCTCGGTGCACAACCGCCTCGCCGTGCGGGCAGAGGGGCCGCGCCCGGGCCAGCGGCTGCACAGCCGCCCGCGCCTCCGGCCCCACCGGCCACGCCGCTCGTGCACGCCGAAGACGCCTGGCTCGACACGCTACCGCGCGGCCACCGCATGGTGTTCGACGCCTTCACGCTACCGGGCGTCCTGAACGCCGGACGCTACTGCAACAACTGGATCCGCTCGAATGAATCCGGCTACGGGCTCACACCGGCCCAGCTCGGAGCGGTGATCGTCCTGCGGGCAGGGGCAACGATCTTCGCCTTCGACGACACGATCTGGAGCAAGTATCCGCTGGTTGCCCAGCAGACGCGGGTCGACCCCGCCACAGGGAAGCCCTTCGCGTTCAACCCGTTCCTGCGCACGCCCGGCGGCGACGCGCTGACGCAGGGCGTCCAGTGGAAGGAGCTCGTGGACCTCGGGGTGCACTTCGCCGTCTGCAACGGAACGACGACCGGGCTTGCCTCGGCAATTGCGGGCGCGACCGCGGGTGGGAGCCCCGACGCCGCGGCGGTTGAAGCAGTACGGCAGGAGCTGGCCGCCCACCTCGTGCCGAACGGGCATCTCATGGCGACCGGGATCGTCGCCCTCGGGCGCGCGCAGGAGAAGGGCTACGCCTTCGGCTGCGGCGGGTAAGGCGCGGGGGCCGTTTGCGGGCCCCACCGCCATCAGCCCCACGCTGCCCTTCTTCCCGGCGCGGCACGGGCGATAGCTTTGTCGCTTGGCTCCCTCCCCCCTCGCCCCCGTTCGCCATGTCGTGGACCAACGCAGTCGCCTTCATCACCGGAGCGGGCTCCGGCATTGGTCGGGCGCTTGCCCTCGCGCTGGCCCGACATGGCGCACAGGTCACCGTCGCCGATATCAACCGGGACGCCGCCGAGCGGGTGGCGGCGGAGGCCGGGCCAACCGCCAGCGCCGTCGTGGTGGATGTGCGGAATGCGGAGGAGGTGCGCGCGGCCATCGAGGCGGCTGCCGCCGGCGGGCGGCTCGACCTGCTGGTCAACAACGCGGGCATCGGCGTCTCGGGGGAAACGCACGAGATTCCGCTCGCCCACTGGGAGCACATCCTCGACATCAACGTGCGTGGGGTTATCCACGGGGTGGCCGCTGGCTACCCGATCATGGTGCGTCAGGGGCACGGGCACATCCTGAACGTCGCGTCGCTTGCCGGTCTGGGTCCGGCGCCGCTCTTCACGCCGTACGCCATGACCAAGCACGCCGTGGTTGGCCTGAGCACGAGCCTGCGCATCGAGGCCGCGGTACACGGCGTGAAGGTGCACGTGCTCTGCCCGTCGGCGATCGAGACGCCGCTGCTCGACTCCACGCCGCCGGCTGATCTGCCTGGGATCCCCTGGCGCCCCGACACACGCCGCCTGCTCGAGGCGTTCGCCGGACCGCCCTATGGGGTCGAGGCGTTGGCGCGGGAAACGCTCGACGCGGTCGAACGGAACGAAGGCATCATCGTGCGCCCGTCGCGGGCCCGTTTCCTCTGGCGCCTGGGGCGCTGGTTCCCGGCGCTCGTCGAGCGCGGCGGCCTCGCCGCCGTTGAACGGGAGCGCCGCGCGCGGCGGTGACACGCCACCGGGGCCGGACAAGTGCCGAAGCCCCTGCAACCGCCCCTGCAACCGCCCCTGCGACCAGTCCTACGACCGCCGCGACGCCCGCAGTCGCATCAGCGCGTACGCGTTGTTCAGGACGGTCAGCAGCAGCACCGCCACGAAGCCGGCGAGGGCATCGAAGTGGTTCAGGACGGTAATGAGGACCGCAGCACCCGCGACGTAGACGACGACGAAGCCCGTTACCCCCGCGCGCGCGATCACTGCGCGGTGCAATCCGTTGTCCTCGATGGCCGCGCCCGCCAGGCGGACACCGATGACCGTGGTGATGAGATCAAGTAGCGCGAGACCGGTGGCGAGGCGAAGCAGCATGGGTGGTGAGGAGAAGGGGAACGACAGCCGCCCGGTTACCCACGTCGCTCCGGCGACGCATCCTGCGCGAGCACCTCGCGCACACGCCGCTCGGCCTCATGAATGGGCAACGCCACGCGCGCGAGATCCGGCGCCCCGGACACCCCGAGCACCTCCAGCACCCGGTCTGGGCCAGACTCCCCTCGATCATCGAGCCCCTCGATGCGCCGAATGGGCTTCCGTCGTCCGGAGAAGCGAGCACCCTGGACGCGCCCGGCACAGTAGTGCAGTCGCCAGTGCATCGCCTGGCGGGTTCGTCGCGCCTGCGATTCGCGCGGATCATCGGCGATCGTGGACACGTCGAGCAAGACCGTGCCGCCGTGCCCATCGTCGACGCCGTAGAACACGCCATGCTCGTGCGGCACCACGAAACTCGTCTCGTCGAACTCGACCACCACCACCCGCTCCCGGCCGTCCGCCAACGCCGCCGTGGCGCGCGCCTTCTGCTCGGCGAGCGCCTCGTGCGAGTATCGGCTGTCCCTGAGCGACACGATCAGCAGGAAGCCGTACAGGAGGCCCAGCGCCCAGAGGGCGGCAGGCATTCGCCGCTGCAGATCCGGGAGCGCATCGAACCACCAGAACGCCGCCACCATGATGCCGGCGACGCCGCACAACAGCACCACAAAGACCCCGGTCATGTTCGCCACCAAGCTCCAGCGCAGCCTCGTCAGCGAGCCGTGATAGGTCGCCGCCGCTCGCAGGCGTGTACTGGCCTGAGATGACAGCGGGACATCCGTCATGGAGAACATCGTGGGCGCCCCCCTGTCAGTACCGGCCGAGCATCACGGCGCCAGCGACGAGGCCGACGCCGCCACGGTGCGATCACGGTGCACACGGAAATCGTAACGGCAGTCTTCACGCATGGAGGCCAGGACGGTCCGCAACGGCGCCGTCTCCCGGCCCAGGGCAACGATCTGACGACCGGTGAGGGCAACGCCCGCATCCACGGGCCCCTCGTAGTCGTGCAGGACGAGGCCGACGTAGGCCACACCGGACTCCAGGAGCGCCACGAGGAAGCCTTCCCAGCGGGCCAGGTCCGTGTCGGCCTGCGCCGTCGACGTGGCGGTGTGGCGCGCTCGGGCCTTCTCACGCTGGGCCAGCGAGCGCGCGATCCTGGCGCTGCTCCAGCCCTTGGCGGCCAGTCTTCGGGCCGCGTCGTCGTGCGGGCGCTCGGCCTGTCGGGACGCCCGCACCTGGTGCCCCAGCGCGGTGTCGCAGTCGCAGGGTCCTGCCGTGGTCAGCACGTACTGTTCGCCCGGCGCGAGGTAGGCGCCGAGCCCGGGGCCCGCGAGCGGCGTCAGCTGACGCCTGTACTGCGCGGCGATGGGAGCGAGCGAGGCCAGGGAGACCTTGGGCGGGAGGATCGCCGTGACGTAATGGCACATGCGGACGCCGTGGGACGGTGAGTTGCGCGGGGCGCCGACGGGGCGCGGCGCCCCGAGCCGGGGCGACGGAAAGGTATCAGCGCCACGGCGCGAGCCGGTGCTGGTGAAACGCGGCTTCGCGGGACGCCTCGACAGGGATTGCGCCGCCGCGCCGGTCCTGTATTCTTCCAGCGCCGCGTGTGTGACCCGCGGCCGCACGAGACGCGCCACCCGTGTAACACGGTGTTTCAGCGCTGGCCAAGAGCTTCAGAATGTCCGAGCCTGTACGTGCGGCATGACAGTGCAGTCGCGTGGAGCGCCCCACTCTTCGTCCACGCCAAGAGCGGCCGGGTGGTGAATTGCTGCTCACGGAGGAGTTCTCTCCACCCCACGGCGCACCACATCTCTCACCGAGTACGTCTATGTTCAATTCGCTTCGCGCGCGGCTCTCCCCGCGCCTGGCCCGCACGCTGCTGTTCGTCGGCGCTGCCGGACTGGCGCTGGGCACCGCCGCGTGTACCTCCGACGGGCCGACCAGCCTGCCCTCGCAAACGGCCAGCTTCAACAAGGCGGCGGGTGGCAACGGTGGCCTGGCCACAGAAGTGACGGCGCTGGCGTGGACGAAGCCCGTCAAAGAACGAACGGCGTCGGCCGTGATTGGCAGGGCTGGCGGTGTGCTCCGCATTCCGAGCGGCGCGCGTCTGGTCGTACCCGCGGGTGCCGTCAGCGCCAACGTCACGTTCCGCGTCACGCAGGTTGCCGGTTCGATCGTGGCCTACGACTTCGAGCCGCACGGCATCACCTTCGCGGTGCCGCTGACGCTCGAGCAGCCGATCAACGGTACGAACTTCGCAGGCTTCACTAACCCGAAGGTTCAGGGCGCGTATTTCAAGGACGTGAAGCAGCTCAACGATGCCACTGGCAAGGCCATTGTCGACGAGTTCCGACCGACCCTGCTCTCGATCGACAAGAAGTGGATCCGGTTCTCGGTCGATCACTTCTCCGGTTACATCGTGGCGATGGACTAAGCGGTGACCTTCGCCGGTCTTCCCTTTCTCCCAACACCCATGCGCCTTCGCACTTCGTCGTACCCCCGCTGCCGGTCCGCCCTTGGCGGATTGGCGCTGGTGGCCGCGACCACGATGGCGGCGCCGGAGTCGCTCCCGCTCGGACCTGATGTTGCGGCCGATGCCGGGCGCAAGGCTCCGGGACGGCTCGCCGGGTGGCGCCACGTTACCGGCCACGCCGTGCTCGCGGGATATACCGTGCTCGCCGATTAGGCGAGCACGTTCCTGACGGTGCCCGCTGCCGCACCGATGGCCGGCGAAACTCCTCGCCGTGCCGTCGGTGCGGTTGCCGTAGCTACGGGAACCGGTCGTGCAGGAACCGGTCGATCGGTAGCCGGTGGGGCGTGACGTCCCGCGGAACGTCGGCGTCTTACTGAGCAAAGATTCCGCGTCATCGTGCCAACACTCCCTGCCATGCTCTTACGCTCCGCACCCGCTCTGCTTGCTCTCCGGCCCGGTAACCGCCTTGCGCCGTGCGCGCTCGGCGCCGGGAGTGAGACGTCGTGAGCCGCCAGGCGGAGACGCGACGCCCGAAGCTGGCCCTGTTGGCCGACGCGCCCCTGGTGCCGGTCACCTCGAGCGAGGGCGAGCTCCTGCTCGAGGAAGGACAGGCTGCCGAACGACGCGGGCAGCGCGCGGAGGCCCGGGCCCTGTACGAACGGGCGCTCGCGTCGCTCCGCACCGAAGCCGACGGACGACGGGCCTCGATGATCCTCCGCTGGATCGCCCGCACGCATGTAGGCGACGCACAGATGGACGCGGCGCTCGAATGCCTGAACGCCGCGGTCACGATGGCCGAGGCCTGTGGCGACGAAAGCGCCGCCGGCAGTGCCATCAACATTCAGGCGGTCGTGCACTGGCAGCTGGGCGACCTCGATGAGGCCGAGCGCCTGTACCTCACCGCGCGGACGCGCGCGCTCCGGGCGGGCGATGCGAAGCTGGCCGCGATGACCGCGCAGAACCTCGGGGTCATCGCCAACGTGCGCGGTGATCTCGCAGAGGCTCGCCGGCACTACGAGGCGAGCCTCGAGGAGTATCGCGCGCTCGGATCGGCGAAGGACATGATCGGCGCCCTCAACAACCTGGGGCTGCTGCACACCCACGCGCAGGACTGGGCGGCGGCGGAGTATGCCTTCGGGGAGGCGGTCCGGATCAGCGACGTCCAGCATGACACGAGCGCGCGCATGCTGCTCGATGTGAACCTCGCGGAGATGTGGGTGGCGCGGCAGGACTTCGGGCGCGCTCACGCCGCCGTCCAGCACGCCATGGACCTCGCCGTTCACTCCGGCGACGGCAGCTCCATGGGACAGGTGAGCAAGCTCCTGGGGGTCATCGCGCGCGAAACGGGGGACCCGACGGACGCCGAGGAGCACTTCCGTCGCGCCGAGGAGATCGCGGAGACGCGTCAGGACGTACTGTTGCAGGCCGAGGTGGCCCGTGAGGCCGGTGAGCTCGCCCGGCGCAAAGGGCAGAACAAGGACGTCCTCCGGCACCTGAATCGGGCCCATCGCCTGTTCGGGCAGCTGCGCGCCCGCCGGGACCTGGCCGACATTGACCGACGCAATAGCCAGCTCGAGGCCGAGTTCCTGCAGGTGGCGCGGCGCTGGGGTGAATCGATCGAAGCCAAGGACCGCTACACGCAGGGCCATTGCCTGCGCGTGGCCGACCTGGCCTGCGCGATGGCCGCGGATCTGGGGATGGCGAATCAGGACCTCTTCTGGTTCCGCATCGGCGCGCTGCTGCATGACGTGGGCAAGCTTGTCATTCCCGAAGAGGTGCTGAACAAGGCGGGGAAGCTGACCGACGCCGAGTGGGCGCTCATGCGGAGCCATACCACGGCGGGGGTGGAGATCCTCGCCGGCGTGGAGTTCCCGTGGGACGTGCTGCCCATCATTCGCTCGCATCATGAGAAGTGGGACGGTACCGGCTACCCCGATCAGCTCCGGGGCGAGGCGATTCCGCTCGTTGCCCGCATCCTGTGCGTGGCCGATGTCTACGATGCGCTGACCAGCACACGCAGCTACAAGCGGGCGTTCACGCACGAGGAGGCGGTCGACATCATGCGGCGCGATGTCGGCACAATGTTCGACCCGGCCGTCTTCACGTCGTTCGAACGGGTGGTCTCAACGCGGGCGGCCCGTGCGGAGCCTGAGGTCGCGGCCCCGGTGTCCCACGAGCCCCCGCCGACACCGGCGCTGGTCGCGGAGCTCGACGATCTGACGGGGCTGCCGCTGCGTCGGGCCTTTCGCGAGGCGGCCGAGCGGGTGCTGGACGCGCGTCGGACCACCGAACGCCCGGTGTCGCTGCTGGTCATGGACATCGATCACTTCAAGCTGGTGAATGATGCCTTCGGGCACCTGCAGGGGGACGATACGCTCCGGATGGTCGCGGCGCTGCTGCAGCAGGTCGCGCGCGCCAGCGACTTCATCGCCCGGTATGCGGGTGACGAGCTGGTGGCGCTCCTGCCGGGGAGCACCCTCGAGGAGGCAGTCGCCGTGGCGGAGCGGCTGCGGGCGGTCGTGGCGGGCGCGTCCTGCGCCCGACGCGATGGGTCGCCGGATCCGGTGCGGGTGACGCTGTCGATCGGCGTCGCCTCGGCCCCGGCCCATGGGCAATCGCTCGACCAATTGTTCGCCGCCGCCGACGGGGCGCTGTACAGCGCGAAGCGCCGCGGTCGCAATGCGGTCGCCGTCGCCAGCTCCGTGACTGCCGCGCGTGATGCCGTGCTACTCCTCGACGGCTTCGTTGGCCGCCACGCGGAGCGGCAGCGGCTGCGCCGCTTGCTCGACGCGGCCGCCAGCGGCGCGCCGCAGGTGGTCGCGGTCGTGGGCGAAGCGGGGATTGGCAAGTCAACGCTGTTGCGCCAGCTCGGTCCGGAGATCAGCGTGCGCGCCGGGGCACTGCTGGTGGGACGCTGCCTCGAGGCCGATGTGCGGCCCCCCTACGGACCGTGGGCCGACGTGATCGGGGCCATCCACGCCCTCGGCATCGTGCCGACGCGCGCGTGGCGCGAGCTCGGTCGGCTGGTGCCGGCGCTGGGCGCGGCGACCGATCGGTCGGAGACCGGCGCGGCACCACCAGCAGCCCGCTATACGCTCATGCACGAGATCGAGGAGTATCTCACCGCGGCGGCCGCCGAGCGGCCGTTGGTGATCGTGCTCGACGATATGCACTGGGGCGACCGCGAAACATGGGACGTGCTCGAGCTGCTGGTGCCACGCCTGTCCGGTCAACGCCTGCTGGTCTGCCTCGCCCTGCGCCGCGAGGATATCCCGGCGGACATCACGCAACGGCGGGCCCGCCTGTCGCGGCACGAGTGCGTCAGCGAACTGACGCTGGGTCGCCTGTCGCGCGAGGAACTCGAGCACTGGTTGCGCACCGCCCTCGGCGGTCGCCCGCTCGATTCGGCACTGATCGACTATGTGGCGGAACACACCGAGGGGAACCCGCTGTTTGCCGTGCAGGCGCTGCAGATGCTGCTCGAGGAGGGCGGGCTGTCATTCGACGATGGGGGATGGCGGTATCACCCCCACCCGGACCGACCGATGCCGACTGCCGTGCGCGAGTTGCTCACCCGGCGGCTTGCGCGATTGTCCGATGCCGCGCGGGAGGTGCTCACTGCCGCCGCGATTGTCGGCAGCCGGTTCGACGCCGACCTACTGCTCGCGGCCACCACGCGCGACGAGGAGGCGGTCATCGATGCCCTCGACGAAGGTGTGCGTACGCAAGTGCTCACGTCGTGCGCCCCATACGGCCTCACCACGTACGAGTTCACGCACGGGCTGCTGGCGGACGTGCTCCGCCGTTCAGGGAATCCGCTGCGCATGCGGCGCATCCACGAGCGCGTGGCGCGGCTGCTCGCCTCCCGCCCGGCGTCGGCCCCCGCCGACATCGCCGCCCACTTCGACAAGGCGGGGTGTGGCCCCGAGGCGCTCAGTCATGCCCTGCGCGCTGCCGATCGGGCCATGGCGGTGTATGCCTTCGATGCCGCGGCGACCTGCCTGACGCTGGCTGCACGGCACACGGTGACCCCCGTGGAGTGCGCCGAAGTGGCCTGGCGCCAGGCGACGCTCGAGGAAACCGTGGGACGCTACGAGGACGCTGAGCGACGCTGCGGGTCGCTGCTCACCGACCACGAAGGGGGCGCGGCAGAGATCGGCGTCGCCCGAAAGGCCCGCCGCATGGTGCAGCGCCTGCGCCTGCTGCGTGGTGCCTCGGCGGCCGACGTGTGTGCCAGCTGCGAGCAGCTGTACGACGCGGCGCTCGCCGCGGAGGATCACGCGGAGGCGGTCACGCTGCTGATGATGCTGTCGCAGGTACACAGCCGGTTGGGAAACGATGCCGAAGCCAAGCGCACGGCGGACGCGGCGGTGACCGTAGCCCGCACGTTGGGCGACACCGCCCTGCTGGCGGACGCCATCATGCGCCAGGGCTCTGCCGTGCTGACCACGGCCCCGGCCGATACCGTGCGCCACTATCGCCAGGCACTCGACCTGTTCCGGCAGCGTCAGGACCGGCGCGGTCAGTTGCGCGGCCAGATCAACATCGGCGTGGCCTGTGACCGGGCCGGAAATCACCCGGCCGCCGAGCTGGCCTACGCCAGCGCGCTCGAGATCGGCACCGAGGTGAAGGCCGCCGACCTCACGGCGCTGGCGTCCATGAACCTCGGCGTGCTCCTCATGAAGCTGGGGCGCTTTGAGGAGGCGAGCCACCGTTTCGAGCAGACGTTACGGAGCATGAGCGCCGCGCATCACGAACCACACCGGCTGGGTGCGCTGTACAATCTCGCGCACCTGGCGCGCGAGCGCGGCGACGCAGCCGGCGCCACCGAGCTGTACAGCGCGGCGATCCAGCTGGCGCGCCAGCTCGGGCAGCTCGACATTCACGCGGGGGCGACCTGCGGCATCGGGCTCGCCGAGCTGACCCTCGGGCACGTTGCCTCGGCCCGTGCACAGCTGCAGGCCGCGCAGGCGATTCTCGATGGGCGTGAGCAGTGGTTCCAGGGACGCGAACTGTTCGTGGCCCTCGCGGTACGGCTGCAGCTCGCGGCGGGGGCAGCCGACGACGCGGTGCAGGTGCTCTGCGACGCGCTGGCAGTCGCCGATCGATTCGATTCGTATGCCGCCGTCTGGCTCGCCGCTGAGTGCGCCACGGCTATGCACACCGTCGGTACGCCCCCGGACCGGTGGCAGGAGGTTGTCGCCCGGTACACCGTGAACGCGAGGGCGCTGGGATATGCGCCGCTCCTGGACCGACTGGTGGGGACCCAGTCGGCACAACGGGGGCCCGAGGGAGGTCTGGCGGACAGCGGATCCTCGTCGGGGCGCTTCGCGGCGTAGCCCCAGGGCGGCACCGCGCCCCGGCACCGCGCCCCGGCACCGCGCCTACCGTGCGGTCAGCCGGTCGGCTAGGCGGGCCACCCCGAGCACGGTGAACACCAGCAGGAGCGCCGGCGCCGTCGCAACCCACCACGCGCTCCCCAGGTAGGCCACGCCGTCCTGCAGGATGGTGCCCCAGCTGGGCGTAGGCGGACGGACCCCGAGCCCGAGGAAGGAGACGCCCGCCTCCACCGCCAGCAGGTCAGCGAGCAGCGTGGCGCTGGCGGCGGCCACGACCTGGGTGAGATGCGGGGCCACGTGACGAACCAGCAGACGTTGCGGTGGCACGCCGAGTGCCTCGGCGGCGCGCACGAATTCGCGGGCGCGCACCGTGCGCGCTTCGGTGTAGATCACCTGCGCGAGCGCCGTCCAGCTACCGGCACCAAGGAGAAGCGCCAGCATTGGTACCGACGGATGCGGGACCACCAGCATGATGGCCAGCAGCACCAGTTTCCGTGGTATGGCCCGCAGCGCATCGGCCACGTCCATCAACACCCCACCAACGACAGGCCCGCTCGCGGCGGCGATCCCTCCCCAAACCATCGCCAGGAGCGCGGCGACTACTGTGGCCAACCCGCTCACCGCGAGCGACACGCGGCCCCCGTACAGCAGGCGGCTCAGCAGGTCGCGCGAGTAGGGATCGGTGCCCAGCAGATGCACGGGACTGGGCGGGGCATTCTTGAGCGCCACGATGTCCAGCTGCTGCGTGGGGTCGTAGGGGGCGATCCACGGGGCGGCGAGGGCAGACAGGACGATCAGCAACAGCAGCGCCGTCGACAGCGGCAGGCGCGGAGCCCGCCATCGCGGGCGCGCCAGCGGCGCTGCGTACCGGGCACGCAGTACGACGCTCATGATCGGCGTACGTCGGCGGCGGTACGCAGCCGCGGATCGAGCCGCGACGCCAGCAGCTCGGTGAGCAGCGATCCCGCCGCCACGGCGGCCGACACGAGAATGACGATACCGGCCACCAGCGGCGCGTCGCGCAGCGTCACGGCCCGCACCAGCAGTGACCCCATGCCGGGCCACGAGAAGAGTGTTTCCACGACGATGGTGCCCCCGGCCACGACCGGGAGCATCGTCCCCAGCAGCGCCACGCTCCCCGCCATCGAGGGGCGCAGCACATGCTGCAGCAGCAGCCGCAACGGGGTAACGCCTCGCGCCTGCGCCGCCTGCACGTGGGGCTCACCCGCCGTGGCGCGCACCGCCTGGCGCTGCTGCCGCACGATCACGGCGCTCCACGACAGCGCCAGCGCGCTGGCCGGCAGCACCACATGCCAGCCCCGATCGCGCCAGCGGGCCATCGCGGAGCCGGTGAGCGCCACCAGCGGATCGTCGAGTCCACCGGCGGGAAAGAGGCCAGCATGCAAGGCGAAGACGGCCAGCAGCGCGGTGCCAAGCACGACCTCGGGCACGGCATAGCCGGCGGTGAGCGCCGTGGCGGCCAGACGGACCCCTCGGCTCTCCGGGCGCCAGCCGTGCAGCGTACCGACGCTTACCCCGAGGAGGGCCGCAAGAAGCAGGGCGGTGCCGGAGAGCAGGACCGTCGCCGGCAGCGCGTCGCCCATGACGTCGATGACCGGTCGGCCTTCACTGCTGGAGACGCCCAGCCGGCCACGCAGCACGTCGCCGACATACCGGGCGAGCTGCACCGGCAGCGGCTGCTGCAGCCCCAGCTGCTGAGCGAGCACCGCCCGCTCGCTCGCCGTGCGCCCGCGCCCCTCCACCGATCCGGTCGTGGCATCCCCCGGGGCCAGACGCAGCAGCGCGAAGCTGGCCGTCGTCGCCAGCAGGACGACCAGCACTGATCGGCTCAGCCGCCGAATGATCGACACGCGCATGGACGAAAGTCTCGGCCGGATGCGGCCGATACTTCATCGAGGAGCGTGTGTCCGCACGCCCCGCGCCTGGCCATCATCGTTCCCGATTCACCGACCTTGCCATGAAGATGTCCGTTCGCACGCGCCTCGTTCACGCGGTCCCCGCGCCCAGCGCGCTCCTGCTCGGCCTCCTGCTCGCCGCCGCGTGCGGTGAACCGGCCGCGGACGACGCGACCGCGGATCTGGCCAGCACGGCCGGCGTCGTGATCGCCACGGCCGCCGATGCCGATGCCCTGGTGCCGCCGCTCGTCGCCACGACGGCGGGCAAGCAGGTCGTCGATCTGCTCTTCGATCATCTCGCCGAGCCGACGTCAACCCGCGTCCGGACCGATGGCGACGCCGGCTTCGCGCCGCGCCTCGCCCACCGTTGGCTGTGGTCGACCGACTCGCTGTCGATTGCCTTCGAGATCGATTCGGCGGCGCGCTGGCACGACGGGCGCCCGGTGACCGCGGCCGATGTGCAGTTCTCGTTCGCGCTCTACACCGATCCAGCCGTGGGGTCGATGCATGCGCGCGGCTTCGACGGCATCGATTCCGTGACCGTGCGGGACGCCCGCACCGCGGTGGCGTGGTGGCACCGGCGGCACCCCGAGCAGTTCTTTCAGCTCGTCTACAATCTCGCCATCATGCCGAAGCACCTGCTCGACACCGTGCCGCGCGACGGCCTGCTGGCGTCGGCGTACGCGAGCGCCCCGGTGGGGAGCGGGCGCTACCGATTCGGCACGTGGGAGCGCAAGCAGCGGCTGGTGCTGGTGGCCGACAGCGTCAACTATCGCGGGCGCCCGCGCTTCGATCGGGTGATCTGGTCGGTGGCGCCCGATCCCAACACGGCCACGATGGCGGTCATCACCGGTCAGGCCGATGTACTGGAGGTGTTGCGCGGTGATGCGGTCGGCAAGGTGGCGGCGACGCCGACGCTCAAGGCCGTCGAATACGGGAGCCTCGATTACGGCTATCTCGCGCTCAATCACCGGACGCCGCGTGGGCGGTCGTCGCTGTTCGCCGATCGGGCGTTGCGGCTCGCGTTGACGCAAGCCATCGATCGTGGCGCCGTGGTGCGGAATGCGCTGGATTCGCTGGGGCGGGTAGCGCTGGGGCCCTTCACGCGCGCCGATGTCACGGTCGACACGACGGCGCCCGGCATCGCCTTCGATTCCGTGGCCGCAGGCCGGGCCCTCGACTCGCTCGGGTGGCGTCGGGTGGCTGGGAATCCGGTGCGGATGAAGAACGGCCGCCCGCTGCGCTTCGCCATTCTGGTGCCCGCCTCGAGCGGCACCCGCAAGAAGCTGGCGGTGCTGCTCCAGGGCCAGCTCGCCGCGGCCGGCGTGGGCGTGGAGATCGAGCCGGTGGACGCGGGCGTGTTCGCCAGCCGGCTGCAGCAGGGCGACTTCGAGGCCGCGCTCAACGTGTGGCGGAACGATCCCAGCCCCTCGGCGCTGCGGCAGGCCTGGGGCGCGCCCAAGGGGGATGATGTCGGGGCCAACTTCGGGCGGTATGCGAGCGCGGCGTTCGACGCCACGATCGACAGCGCGATCGCGACCTTCGAGCCGGCCGCGCGCACGGCGCTGTTTCGACGCGCCCACGCCCTCCTCGTGGCCGATGCGCCAGCGATCTGGCTTTACGAGCCGCGCAACCTGGCCGCCGTGCACGCCCGGCTGGTGCCGGTGGGAGTGCGCCCCGATGCCTGGCTGGCGCAGCTCGGTGACTGGCGAGCCGATGGAACGCGGACAACGGCGCTGCGGTAGCGGGGGCGTTGGCGGGGGCACGATGTCACCCGGGCGGCGCCTATCGCCAACATCAGGCGTTCACGTGCGGCGGCAAGGACGTCTCGTGGGCGGCCTTGGCGCGGCGCCGGGCCCGGTGGAGCAGCACGGCCTGCGCGCCGGACAGGAGCGCCGTGTCGGCAAGCAGGGCGAGCGATGCCGGCGCGCGGAACGCTGCGTGTCCGGCGAGGAGATAGGCGGCGTGGAACGTCACGGCGAACAGCCCGGCAGCGACCAGCCCCCACGAGTAGGCGACGGCCGAGGGCCGACGCGCCACGACCGCGCCGTAGCCCGCCAGCACCAGCAGGACGAGGGGGATGTTCAGCACGAGGTAGAGGGCGAGGCCACCGGGCAAATGGAAGAGCTGCCATTCCTGCCAGTAGGCCGCGTCCATCTGGTGGACGATCAGCACCACGGCATTCGCCAGGTAGAGCCGCTCGAGTGTCGGCGTCAGTCGCACATGCGCCTCCTGTGGGCACGGTTCCGGAGACCCGCTCACGCCGAGCGCCCCCCCTGCGCTTCAACATACTGCGCGCCCCCTGTCCAGCGGGCCAGTTGGCCTGGCCTGGTCTTGCCTCCGTGACCCGCGCCCGCCCGACGCTCTATGCCGGCCTCGCGCTCGCGCTGGCCTACGACGCCCAGCGGGTCATTCGGATGGCGCCCGAGGCCGCCGGGCTGTTCGGTGGCATCACGCTGGCGTTTCATGAGCTGGGGCATGTGCTCTGGAGTCCGCTCGGCGAGTGGTGTGCCGTCGCTGGTGGGAGCCTCACGCAGCTGCTGGTGCCGATCGCCGCGGGGCTGCTGCTCCGCCGGCAGGGGGATGCGCTGGGGGCCATCATGCCCCTGTTCTGGCTGGCGTCGAGTCTGGGCAACCTTGCCGCCTACATCGGCGATGCCCGCACGCTCGACCTGCCGCTCGTGTCGATCGGGGATGGCGAGGAGATCATCCACGACTGGAACTACCTGTTGGCGCACGCGGGGGTCCTGGCCCGGGAAGCGCAACTGGCCGCGTGGTGCCGGATGACGGCCTGGCTCGTGCTGGGTGCTGCGGTGGTGCTGTTCGCGCGACAGTGGCGGCAGGAGACGCGGCGCCGGTAGGAAGTCGAGCCCTCCGCCGGGTATCACGGCGTGGTCGATGCCGGGTACTCGAACAGGCGCTTCGAGTCGACGATTGCACCGAGGTCTCGCAGCTCCTTCCCATCGATACGTACCGGGACATGGGCGCGACGAATCCGCTCGAACGCGTCGGCGATCCCGTCGTAGCCCTTGTCGTTCATGTAGGTCACCGAGACGAGGACGTTCCAGGCGCCCTCGTCGGTGCCGGTGTCCATGACGGTGAAGGCGCTGAGCAGCCCCTGTTCCCTGGCGATCCGGTCCATGGCGAACCAGTTCCGGATGATGAACGTCTTCAGCTGCTCCCGCTGCCCTGTCTTCGCTTTCAGGAAGGTCAGCTCAACGGCCCGCCGCTCGACCGGCGGTGCGGCCAGGGCGAGGGTGGCCACGAGCGCCAGGAGCACGATGCCCAGACCCCAGGTGACCATGCTGAAGCGGGGAGTGGCGGCCATGACGAGTTGTCGCTTCATCGTGATGGTGTACGGGAAGCGTGTATGGGGGACGTGGTGGTCCATGGGTGAACATCGCTCGTACCCGCCGGATGCACCGGGGTGCCCGCCTCGTCGGCCAGCCGCGCCATGGTCAGGCGGGTCCGGTCTCCACTTGTGGTGCGACTGACGCCAGCGGCACGAAGTCCGCCTTCTCGCGCACCCCGCAGTCGGGACAGGGCCAATCGGCGGGCAGGGCGGCCCACGGCGTACCGACCGGGTACCCTTCGCGCGGGGCACCGCGCCGTGGGGCGTACACATAGCCGCATCCCGGGCAGCCGTATGCGTCCGTGTGCGGCGGCGTGTGCGCTGACGTGTGTGACGAAGTGTGCGGCGTCATGTGCTCCGCGCTGCCGGCAGCTCGTGCCCCGAGGTCGCGCAGTGACGGCGCCGTGCCGGACGAGGACGGGTAGCGCGCCAGCAGTCGCGCCCGGGCGTGTGGCGCAAGGTTGGCGAGACGTACGTCACCGCCATAGTGCGCGAGTACCCGCGGATCGACGACGCGAAACCACAGCGGCGGGATCAGGGCCAGCAGGATCATGCCGGCGTAGCCGGCGGGGAGCACCGGCGCCTCCGCGTGATCGCGCAGCGCCTGATAGCGCCGGGTGGGGTGGGCATGGTGGTCGCTGTGCCGCTGCAGGTGATACAGCAGCAGGTTGGTCGTGAGGTGATTGGCATTCCACGAGTGACGCGGGGCCACCTGCTCGTACCGCTCGCGTCCCGGGGCCCCGACGCGCTGGCGCAGCAGGCCATAGTGTTCGAGATAGTTCACCGCTTCGAGCAGGGTGAACCCGATCACGCCCTGCAGCAGGAGGTACGGCAGCACCCCGACGCCCAGCCAGAGGACCATGGCCGTCCAGAGCGCGGCGGACATCAGCCACGCGTGCAGCACGTGGTTCCCCGGCCGAAACGGGTGCTGGCCCAGGCGCGCATGGCGTCGCGCTTCGAGCTGCCACGCACTGCGCAGTGATCCGACCACGGTGCGTGGCCAGAACCGGTAGAACGACTCCCCCAGCCGGCTGCTGGCCGGGTCGTCCGGCGTGGCGACGCGCACGTGATGGCCGCGGTTGTGCTCGATGTAGAAGTGGCCGTACCAGCACTGGGCGAGAGCGATCTTGGACAGCCAGCGCTCCACACCTTCCTTTTTGTGGCCGAGTTCGTGGGCGGTGTTGATGCCGAGGCCGCCGATGCAACCCACCGTGACGGAGAGGCCGAGGCATTCGGCGACCGAGAGGTCACCGCTGGCGATGGCGCGGAAGGCAACGACGAAGCCGGCGTACTGCAACGGCAGAAAGAGATACGTGACCCACCGGTAGTAGCGGTCTCCCTCGAGCGCGGCCGTCATCTCTGCCGGCGGGTTGGCCCGGTCGAGGCCCACGACGAGGTCGACCAGCGGGACCACGCCAAGCACGACCAGCGGGCCAAGCCAGAGCCAGAGGCTCGCACCGGTGACCGCGTGGAGCCCCAAGGCCAGAAACGGCAGGAGCGGCATGGCCAGCGCCATGGCCCAGAGATACCGCTTGTGATCGGTCCAGACGATCGGCGTCATGATCAACAGCTTATCGTCCCGTTCCGCGGCCGGGGGTGCGGCTCGGAGCGGCGGCGGCCGAGCCGGGTGCGGATTGGGCGCCGGCAATCCGGCCACTGCGACATCCGGGGCGACGCGAGCCTTCGAAATCACCCGTCCATCGTGAAACCGCGTAGACTCCTGCGGACGATTGCCCGGGGCGTACGCCGCTGGCGGTCGTCCCGAACCCATTCATGACCGCATCCGCGCAGGCACCCGCGAGCACATGACCCGTCACGGCCAGTCGACCGGCAACGTGGGCCGACGCGACTTTCTCCAGCGATTGGCCGTGGCCGCGCCAGTGATGCTGGCCGTCCCCGGGTGTCTTGCTCCAACCCGGCGCACGTGGCCCGGTGGCGACCCCCCCGGCATGGCCGGTGAACTGACCGCCGATCTCGTGATCATTGGCGGCGGCCTGGGCGGCTGTGCCGCCGCGCTGGCCGCCGCGCGGCGTGGGCTCCGGGTGATCATGACCGAGCAGACCGATTGGATCGGCGGACAACTCACCCAGCAGGCGGTGCCGCCCGACGAGAATGCGTGGATCGAAACCATCGGGAGTACCCGCAGTTACCTGACGCTGCGCTCCGGCATGCGCGATTACTATCGCACGCAAACCCCGCTCACCGCGCGGGCCAGGGCGAACGTCCGTCTCAATCCCGGCAACTGCTGGGTGTCGCGCATTGGCTGCGAACCGCGCGTCGCACTGGCCGTGATCGAAGCGATGCTCGCCCCCTACGTGCACAGCGGGCAGCTGCGCATCCTGCGCGAGCACACCGCCGTGGCCGCCGACGTGCACCGTGACCGCGTACAGGCGGTGCGCGTGCGGCATGGTGACACCGCACGCGATGTCGTGCTCCATGCGCCCTACTTCGCCGACGCCACCGAACTCGGCGATCTGCTGCCGCTGACGCGCACGGAGTACGTCACGGGCGCCGAGTCAGTCGCCCAGACCGGCGAGCCGCATGCCAAGCGCGACGCGGAGCCTGACAACGTGCAGGCGTTCACGATGTGCTTCGCCCTCGAGTATCGCCCGGGAGAGCACCACGTGATCGAGCGGCCGAGTGACTATGCACACTGGCGCGACCTGGCGATTCCCGCCGCCGACGGGGTGACGTATCGGCTGCTCAGCTTCGACGAGCCGGCCAACCGGCGCATCGGCTTCGATCCCGAGCGGCGCACCGGCTATTGGTCGTACCGTCGCGTGATCGACCGCGACCTCTTTGCTCCGCAACCGACCGTCGATGCGCGGTACCGGCACGATGTCAGCATCATCAACTGGGGGCTGAACGACTATTCGTTCGGGTCGCTCATCGACGTGGCGCCGGCGACGGCACAGCAGCAGATCACCCGCGCGAAGGAACAGGGCCTTGCGCTGTTTTACTGGCTGCAGACGGAGGCCCCGCGCCCCGATGGCGGTGCCGGCTGGCCGGGGCTGCGACTGCGGCCGGACATCATGGGCACCGACGACGGGTTCGCGAAGTATCCGTACATCCGCGAAAGCCGTCGCGTTGCCGCCGAGTTCACCGTGCGCGAACAGCACGTCACCGCCGCGGCCCGTCCCGACGCCACGCACGCGGCGGCCTTCCCCGACAGTGTGGGGATCGGGCACTACAGCATGGACCTGCACCGCACCACCCGTGGTGACTACGGACGCTACGGCACCACCCTGCCCTTTCAGATTCCGTTGGGCGCACTGCTACCGACGCGCATGGAGAACCTGCTGCCGGCGTGCAAGAACCTTGGCGTCACCCACCTCACCAACGGCTGCTACCGGCTGCATCCAATCGAATGGAACATCGGGGAGAGCGTGGGGAGCCTGGTGGCGTTCTGCCTGGCCCGCCGCTGCCTGCCGCGCGCCGTGCGTCGGCAGGAGCGCCTGCTCCGGGATTTTCAGCGGGAACTCGAACGCGACGGCGTGCCGCAGCACTGGCCGCGCGATCTGCCACGATGATCACCCCCGCGCGCGACTCGACCCGCTCCTCAGCCACCACCGCATCCGCGCGACCCCGGCTCAGAACTTCAGGTTGAGGCCCAGCACCGGCAGCAACCCTGCCTGTTCGGTGAAGGCGAGCCGGTTGGTCTTCGAGTTCCAGTCGAATCCGGCCACGTTGCGGCGGTTGGTCACGTTCTGCACGTCGAGGTACACCGCCAGCGTCCGCCCGCCGAGGGCGACCCGCCGCTCGGCGCGCATATCGACGCGCAGGTAGTCGGCCGACCGGTCTTCGTTGAGCCGCATGGCGTCCAGCACGAGGCGCTGCTGCGCCGTCGAGAGGTCGGTGCGCACGGGCGTCGTCGGCCGGCCCGCGGCCCACGAGGCACGGGTCGAGAGGTCCCAGCGTTGGCGGACGCGCCGGCCGGCGATGACCGTCGCCGAGAACGGCGCGTCATACGCCCCGCGGCGCAGCACGCCGTCGAGCGCCGCCTGCCGCGAGTGTGTGGTGGAGACCGCCGCCTGCCAGTACGTCCCCTGCACCAGCTGGCGCTGCGCGAAGAGCTCGAGGCCGCGCACGCGTCCCACCCCGCGGGCGGTCAGCGGCACCAGCGCGCCGACCACGTCGTAGCTGTCGCCAGCATTCGCGAGAGTGAACTGCGGAAGGTCGGTGGAGACCGGGTAGTCGGCGTAGCGCTTCTCGTAGGCCTCGAGCGTGACGCGCAGCGCGGGGGCGGGCGTCCACGCCAGGCCGACGACTGCGTGGTCGGCACGCATTGGCGGCAGCGCGCGGTTGCGGGGGATCGCGGCGACGTAGACCAACGGCACCTGCTGGTGATAGCGCCCCGCCCCGCCGGTGAGCTCGAGCGTCGGCGCGACGCGGAACGCGGCGGCGATGCGCGGGCCGACGCGAACCGCCTCGGACATCCCGAAGCGGTCGGCCCGCACGCCGGCCGTCACCTGCGCGGGCCCCACCGCCCGGCTCAGCTGCAGGTGCAGGCCGTCAACGTCGCCGCGCGTGGTCGCGTCGCTGGCGAACGGGTTCACGCGCCCCGACGGCGCCAGCGGCAGGAAGCTGCCGAACGGGGCCTCCATGCGCGTCCGGGTCGCCAGCCGCCGCCGCACCGCCCCGGCGTTGAGCTCGCCCAACCCCGGAAGCTGCATGGTCAGGTCATACTTTGCCGTGACCTCCGATTCGCGCGACCGGTTGAACCACGCTCGCGCGCCGCCGAGCCGCGCCTCATTGACTTCCTCGCCGTAGCCCAGCCCGGAGCGACTCACGGTGAATCGGCCGACCCCGCGCCCGCCGAGCGGATGCTGCCAGCCGAGGCCCGCCATGTGGCGGTCACCTCGCACGATCTCCGAACCGGTCGGGTCGAGGTTCTCGAGGTCGGTGGGGAGACTCTCGAAGTCGATGCCGTCCCGGCCGGCAATGGCCGAAAGCCAGACGCGGTGACCGGCGCCAGGCTCCCAGGACGCACGCAACTGACCATTAGTGGTGCGCGGCACGGCCGTGAGTCCGAACGGGCCGGCCAGGAGGCCGAAGTACCCCTCGCGCGCCGAGGCGATGACCGACGCACGACGGCCGATCGGTCCCTCGACGATCAGCCCCAGCCCGGCGAGGCTCATGTCGGCCTGGCTCCGCCAGCGCTCGCGATCGCCGTCCCGCTGCCGGAGGTCGAGCACCGCCGACAGCCGGTTGCCGTACTGCGAGGGGAAGGCGCCCGCATGGAACGTGGCCTGCGCAAGGAGCTCGTTGTGAAACATCCCGATCCCGCCGCCGGACGTCCCCTGGGCGCCGAAGTGGTTGATGCCGGGCACCTCGAAGCCGTCAATCAGGAACAGGTTCTCGCTCGGCGCCCCGCCCCGGGCGATGATGTCGTTGCGCTGGTCGTTGCCGGCGGCCACGCCCGGCAGCGACTGCACGAGGCGACTCACATCGGCCAGCGCGCCCGGGGCGCGCCGCACGAGGTCGGCTGTCAGCGTGATCGTCGTGACCGGGGCATCGGGCGGCGGCGCGAGTGCGGCGGCGTCGCTGCCCACGCGGACCGCCGCGAGGGTCGTCTCGAGTCGTTGCAGCTCGAAGCGCACCTGCGCCGGATACCCCGCGCTCACCGAGACATCGGGCGCGAGCCCGGGCCGGTACCCGACGAGAACGGCCCGCACGCGATGCGTCCCGGCGGGGACGCCGCGGAGCGTGAACCCCCCGTTGGCGTCGCTGCGGGCCTCGAGGTCAAGCTCGGCGATCGTGACCCGGACGTCCGGGATCGGCCGCTGCGAGACGCGGTCGACGACGCGACCGCTCACCGTACCGGTCCGCCTCGACTCGGCAACGGACGGCGGCGGGGTTGGGGCCTGCGCACCGGCCCGGACCGCGGCCGACGGGAGGGCGGTGACGAGGAGCGCGAGCGGGCACGCGCGGACGAGGGATCGCATGGTCGTCTGGGTGGGGGGCGGCGCGCTTGCCCGACCCCGGGGTTGCGCGCCGCCCGACACCGGAAGTATTTGCGAGCAATTACTCGCGTACTACTCGCATTCTCCGGCCATGCGCGGTCGCCGCAACTCTCCCCCCATCCTCCCTCGGAAAGCCCCACGTCAGGACCGCTCGCGCGAGCTGGTCGAGTGGATCCTCGAGGCCGCGACTCGCATTCTCGCAGCCGATGGACTTGCCGGGCTCACCACCAACCGCGTCGCGGCGGTGGCCGGCATCAGCGTGGGGTCGCTGTACCAGTACTTTCCCAACAAGGACGCGCTCGTGGTTGCGCTCATCGAGCGCACCCAGCGCGGCGTGGCCGAGGCGGTCGAGGCGGTCGCGGCGCAGGTGCGCGACGCACCGCTGCCCGCGGCGATCGCGGCGTTCGTGGATCTGGCGCTGCACGCCCAGTACGACCGCAGCACCCTCGCCGTCGCACTGGACCACGAGGAGCAGCGCCTCGCGCTGCGCACCGAGCTCGTGGCGGTGCATGGGCGCATTCGCCGGGCGGTGGCGGACACCATCCGGCCGCGCGTGCTCCGCGCCGCCCTCGGTTACCTCGAGGCGTGCCGGGCGGAGGTGCGATAGTGCCTGCGGTGACGTCGCGTCGCGCGTTCGTGCGATCGTCACTGGCGGCGGCAGCGGGGCTCGCGGCAGGGGCGTCGCCGCTGCCGGCGCTGGGCGAGCTGCTGCAGCCGCCGCCCGACCCGATGACGTTCGACCTGCACCTGCATCCTGGGCAGCTGTTCGCGCGCGGCACGGCAGGGTATCCGGGCGACGAGGCGGTGCTGCGCACGCTGCGCGAGATGCGCGCGGGCGGCGTGGGCGCCGGCTTCGTGAGTCTCGTCGCCGACGCCCCGCTGCTGACGATCGGTCGCGAGGGCGTGTCCGTCACCGGCGCCTTCGCCCCAGGCGAGGCCGACGCCGAGTTCCGGCGTCAACTCGCGGCGGCGCGTGACGTGCTGCCCCGCGCCGAGGCGCGCATCGTCTCGTCCATGGCCGAGTGGCACACGGCGCGGCGTCAGGGCCAGACGGCCGCGTGGCTCGCCTGCGAGGGGAGCGAATTCCTCGACGGCGACCCCGGTCGCGTGGACGTGCTGTGGGAGGCGGGGATCCGCTCGATCCAGCTCGTGCACTACGCCCCGAATGCCGCCGGCGACCTGCAGACGCACGCGCCGCAGCACGGCGGCCTGTCGGCCTTCGGCGCGGCGGTGGTGCGCCGCATGACGGCACGCCGCATGCTGGTGGACGTCGCGCACGCCACGTTCGAGACGGTGCGCGACGTCGCGCGCCTCGAGCCGGGACCGCTGCTCCTGAGCCACTCGCTGCTCCGACGCGACGAGGTGCGCCCGCTGGCCGCGCGGACGATCAGCCCCGCGCACGCGCGGCTGGTGGCAGCAACGGGCGGGGTCGTGGGCGCCTGGCCCAGCGCCACGAACGCGAGCTTCGCGGAGTTCGTCGAGAACACCAAGCGGCTTGCCGACGTGGTCGGCGTGGCGCACGTCGGGCTTGGCACGGACATGGACGCCAACCTGCGCCCGGTGCTGTCGCGCTACGCGCAGGTCCGCGACTGGACGGCCGGCCTGACGGCATCCGGCTTCTCGGCCGCCGAGGTCGCGCAGATGGCCGGCGGAAACATGGCGCGCGTGCTGGCGCAGGTGGTGGGCTAGGGCCGGTGCGCCGCGGCCGGTCAGCGCCGCGCGGCGGCGGGCAGCCAGTTCCGCAACGCCTCGATCTGCCGTGCAAACTCGTCGCGGAGGCAGGCGGCAACGTCGGCGGCGGCACCGCACCGCTCGTCGCGGCGCCGACGCCACGCGTCGTGGAACGCGACGAGCTCGCGACGCGCGTCCTGCGTGGAATGTGCACGCCGGACCTCCTCCGCCTGCCGCCAGGTCCGCAGGTCGAGCTCGCTGAGCACCGGGTCGGCGCACGTCGCCCGTGCGACCGGTGCCGTCTCCGCAGCACAGTCGAACGACGGACCACCTGGCGGGGGGCGGAACCGGCGCTCGGGCGGGAAGGCCGACGCGGGAAGCCGCGTGCGGGTCCCGCGCGGACCGGTGAAGCGCACCACCGACGGCTCGGCCCCGAGTTCGGCGAGCCACACCGCAAGTGCCGCGCGCGCAGGCCCGGGCACGACGCCGGGCACGAAGGTGCGTGAGCCGAGTCGCAGGGTCCGCCCGTCGAGGATCGCCCCGATGCCCCGCCCGTTCGCCGCGTCGAGCCAGAGGAACCCCTTCACGTGGCACGCGCGGGGCATGCAGGCCGACATCGACACATGGCGCCCGTCGGTGACGAGCAGCGGATCCGGCGGGCCGCCGAGGGCGGCGAGCAACTCGGGCCCGAGCGCGCTCGGCACTACGCGCGAGACCGCATCCCTCAGGCGACGGTCGTGCACCACCGCGTTCGTGGAGGCGCCGTCGAAGGCGAGCAGCCAGCGGTCCCGTCCCGCGGGGGCCGACTGCGCGCCGGCCACCGAGGCGCCCGGAGCCCACGTCCACGCCAGCACGAGCAGGGCGACGGTCGCGACGTGATGCATGCGGAAGGGACGATTCGGGAAGGCGATACGGCGAGGGCGCGTCAGAAACGACCCAGCGGTCAGTCCAGCGGACACGGACAACCTACCGCGCCCGCTCGGCGCCAGGCAGGGTCGCTTCCCACGCTGGCGATGCCTGTGGCACAGCGGAGCGAACAGCCAGACGCACGGCGTTGGCTGGACAACGGGGGCCGCAACGAAGTCCTGCACCAGACCCTCGCCCACCGCCGCGTCCGCGCCGCCCGTCTCCCGAATAGCGGGCCGGACGGCATATTCCCCGGTATGACGACGCGCTCCGCCGCCCCGATCACGGGCGCCTTCCGCGGTAGCGATTGCCCGATCGCGCGAGCGGAAGCGCCGGCGCATGTGGACGTCCTCATCGTGGGGGCCGGCCTGTCGGGCATCAGCGCCGCGTGGCATCTGCAGCGCGCGATGCCCGACCAGTCGTATGCCATCGTGGAGGCGCGGGCGGCCATGGGCGGCACCTGGGACCTGTTCCGGTATCCCGGCATCCGCTCCGACTCCGACATGTACACGCTGGGCTATCGCTTCCGGCCGTGGCGCGAGGCCAAGGCGATTGCCGACGGCCCCAGCATCAAGCGCTACATCGAGGAGACGGCCCGCGACGCGGGGATCGACCGGCGCATCCGCTTCCAGCACCGGCTGGTACGCGCCGAGTGGTCGTCGACGTCGGCGCGCTGGACGGTGACGCTGGCTGTGGGGCCTGACGCGCACGAAGAGGTGATGACGTGCGACTTCGTCTTCAACTGCAGCGGCTACTACGACTACCGTGCCGGCTACACGCCCACCTGGGAGGGCATGGAGCGGTATCGTGGGCGCGTCGTGCATCCGCAGCAGTGGCCGGCGGATCTCAACTACGCAGGGAAGCGGGTGCTGGTGATTGGCAGTGGCGCGACGGCGGTGACGCTGGTGCCGGCCATGGCCAGCGGCCCTGGCGCCGCTGCCACGGTGACCATGCTGCAGCGTTCGCCCACGTACATCGCCTCGCTCCCCACCGAGGATTGGCTGGCGAATGTGGTGCGTCGCGTGCTGCCGGCGCGGGTGGCGCACCCGCTCATCCGCTGGAAGAACATCAGCCGCAGCATGTTCTACTTCTGGCTGGCGCGCACCTACCCGGGGGTGTTCAAGCGTGGGCTGCGCACCGAGGCGGTGCGGGAGCTGGGGCCATCGTATCCGGTGGACGAACACTTCTCGCCCCACTACAACCCGTGGGACGAGCGGCTGTGCATCGTGCCCGACGGGAACCTGTTCCACGTGCTGCGCGATGGCCGGGCCAAGATCGTGACCGACACCATCGCGCGCTTCACCGAAACCGGGGTGGAGCTGGCCTCGGGGGCGCGGATCGAGGCCGACGTGATCGTCACCGCCACCGGGCTGCAGATGTCCATCCTCACGGGCGTCGAACTCGTGGTGGATGGCGAGCCGGTGGAGCTGAGCCGGCAGTTCGTGTACAAGGGGCTCATGCTCAGCAGCCTCCCCAATTTTGCGATGGCGGTGGGCTACACGAACGCCTCCTGGACGCTCAAGAGCGATCTCATTGCCCAGTATGTATGCCGGCTGCTGCGCTACATGCGCGCGCAGGGCTATGCGCAGGTGACGCCGCGGGCCGAGCCGGGAATGCCGGCCCGGTCGGTGTTCGACTTCACCTCGGGCTATGTGCGCCGGGCCGAGACGATGCTCCCCAAGCAGGGGCCAGCGCGCCCGTGGCGCATTTACCAGAACTACGTGAAGGACCTGCTGGGGCTCCGGTACGGTTCACTGGCCGATCCGGCGCTCGAATTCCGCCCGAGGGAGATGGCATGAACCCGCTGTGGCTGGGTGTCTTGATGGCCCTGCTGGCGGTGTACGCCGGGCTCGTGTGGTTTGCGTTCAGCACGGCCCGCACGGTGGAGCGGCTGGTACCGCCCCTCGGCCAATTCGTGGAGGTGCAGGGGGTGCGCCTGCACTACGTCGAGCACGGCAACGGGCCGGTGACGGTGCTGTGCATTCACGGGCTGGCCGGCAACGCACGGCATTTCGCGGCGCGGGTGCTGGAGCCGTTGAGTCGCCACTTCCGTGTGGTGGCCCTCGACCGGCCGGGCGCCGGCTATTCGGCGCCGCTCGGTGCCCCCCCCACCCCGCAGGCGCAGGCGGCCCTGGTGGCGGCCTTCATCGACGCGCTGGGTCTCGGGCAGCCGGTCGTGGTGGGGCACTCCCTCGGGGGCGCCGTGGCGCTCGCGCTCGCCAGCGGTCACCCCGAGCGGGTAGGTGCGCTGGCGCTGCTCGCGCCCCTCACGCAGCACCCCAAGTCGGTGCCGCCGGTGTTCGCGGCGCTGGCCATCCGCAGTCCGCTCGTGCGCACGGTGATCGGGTGGACGCTGGCCGTGCCACTGTCCATCGCCCGGCGCGATGCGGTGCTCAGTGTGGTGTTCGGCCCCGAGCCGGTCCCCGACGATTTCGGTCTCGCCGCCGGCGGCCTGCTCGGGATGCGCCCGTCGGCCTTCACCTCGGCGTCCACCGACCTCGCCGCGGCCGACGTGGGGATGAGCACGCTGGTCGAGCGCCACGCCACCGTGCAGGCGCCAGTGGGCATCCTGTACGGCACGCACGACCGGATCCTGCAGCCCGCGATGCATGGCCATGGCCTGCTCACGCAGATCCCGCACGCCACGCTCGAGCTGGTGGAGCGCGCTGGCCACATGCTGCCGCTCACGGTGCCGGAGCGGGTGGTCGCCTTCGTGCACGAGGTGGCGGGGCGCCGCACCGCTGCCGCGTCGGTGTAGGTCACCGCGAGGTCCCGCGCGGCCGCCCCACCAGCGCGGCCGACGGGTCTCCGCCGGCCTTGGCCACCCCACGGTGACCGCCGCGCGCACGAGGCGCACGGTGCCCGAGCGAGACGGCGGGCACGCCCCGCCCGTCACGCGACGATGGCAAGGGTGACGAACGCACCGTATGCTCTTCGGACCGTCGACTCCCCCCGACCGCCGTTCCCATCCCCCACCTCGGATCGCCATGACCCGGACTCGTGCACTCGCCCTCGGCGCCCTCACGCTCGTCTGTGCATCGACGCTCGCGGCCCAGGGGGCCACGCCGCCGACGATCGATCAACTCCAGTCGGTGGTGTCCCCGATCGGTGCCGGCGAACCTGCGGTCTGGTCCGTCGATGGCACTCGCCTCATCTACGTCGGCGGCGATGGCCTCCTCGCGTCGGTGGGGGTGAACGGTGGCGCGCCCATGCGGTACGCGCCGGCGCTGCAGGACGAGCGTCAGATGGAGCGGATGCTGCATGCGCCGTCGCTGGGCGGGGCCTCGCAACTGCGGCGATCGCCTGACGGACGGATGGTGACGTATGTGAAGGGGGTGGCCGGAGGGAACGACATCTTCGGCTTCGACATCGCCGCCGGCACCGAACGGCGCATCACGCGCCTCTCCGGCCATGTGCGATCGTACGCCTTCTCGCCCACGGGCGACCGCATCGCCCTCGCGAATGACCGCAATGGCAGCGAAGACGTGTACGTGGTGGATGTCGCGACCGGCGTGGCCACGCGCCTGACGTCGTCGCCGCTCTACGAGGGTTTCCCCTCGTTCACGCCGGATGGCAACCGCGTGATCTACACGCGCCTCGATTCGCGCTGGGTCGATCACGAGGTCTTCTCCATCCCTGCCGAGGGCGGGGTGGCGCGCCTCGTGCTCACCGACCGGGACTATTTCGACTATCGCCAGGGGGCAGCGTTCGGCGTGGCGCGCGTCTCACCCGACGGGAAGACGATGCTGTTCCGTTCACAGCGGAGCGGGTGGGCCAACTATTGGCTGGCGCCACTGGCCGGAGGGCCGCCGCGCCCGCTGGCGGCAGAGCAGGCCGACCAGAGCGAGGCGCGCTGGTCGCCCGACGGAAGCCAGGTGCTCTTTCTCTCGATCACGAACGGGACGCAGTCACTGAAGGTGGCACCGGCCGCCGGGGGGGCGGCCCGTACCGTGGTGGCTCCGCCAGTGGGGATGGTGTCACGGGCCGAGTGGTCGCCGAACGGTCAGATGATCTCCTACGCCTTCGGCACCCCGACGCGGGCGCCCGATCTGTTCGTCGTGCCCGCCAGCGGTGGGGTGCCGCGCCGGCTCACTGACGCCGACCCCGGAGGCACCATCGCCTCGCAGCTCATCGAGCCGGAGAAAGTCGCCTGGACCAACGAGGGATTCACGATCAACGCCTACCTCTACAAGCCGAGGGGGCTGCGCGCCGGTGACAAGGCGCCGGTGATCATGTTGCTGCATGGCGGCCCCACCTCGCAGTTCTCGGACAACTACCAGTTGCAGCCGCAGTTCTTCGCCAGCCGCGGCTATGTCGTGATCGCGCCCAACGTGCGTGGCAGCTCGGGCTACGGCAAGCGGTTCGAGGACGCCAACAACCGCGACTGGGGCCATGGTGACCTGCGCGACGTGCTCGCGGGCGTGACGTGGGCCAAGCAGCAGGCGTACGTGAATCCGGAGAAGATCGGGATCACGGGGATCAGCTACGGCGGGATGCTCACGATGTACGCCACCTCGTTCGCTCCCGGCGTGTTTCAGGCCGCGATCTCGGGCTCGGGCTACGGCGACGTGACCGACTTCCACACGGTGGTGCCGGTACTGCAGCACAGCCAGTTGCTCCACTACGAGCTTGGGCGCTGGCCCTCCACGCGGGCCGTGGATTCGATCTATCGGCGCAGCTCGGCGATCCACAGGGCGAAGGACGCCACCGCCCCCACGATGCTCATTCATGGCTACGGCCTCGACGTGCTCGACACCGAGTACGCGGCGTGGAAGTACGCGCGTGAGCTGGCCAAGCACTCGAAGGTGGTGGAGTACCGGAAGTACCCCAACGAGACCTACTACGTGTACGGCCGCGAGAACACGAAGGCCATGCTGGAGGAGATGCTCGACTTCTTCGATCGCTACCTGAAGGACGGCTCGGTGGACCGCAGCGCGCGGTAGCGACCCGTACCGGAGCCTCCGGGCGATCCCTCCGTTGCGAACGATCGATCGCGGGCCGGCCGCCGGTCGTGCGCGCTCACCAGCCCCGTCGGCAGTGGCGCGCCGACACATGGCACGACCGGCTAGCCCGGATTTCTCACCACGCTATTGCACGACGGCCGCTCCGCGTGGCATAAGGTGTTTGTCGAGCACAACCTATGCGCGCACCAGAAGACGGCCATTGTGTCTGCAGGGTGTATTCCCGAATCGTTGCCGGCTCAAGCCGCCGCGCGGCGCGAGGTGGTGGCCCGCTTCGATGGGGGGACGCTGACGTCGGATGGCGGCGCCCTGTTGCTGCGCGAGGTGGAGCGAGTCACGGGCATCGTCCGAGCCGACCCGCTCCTCGCGGTGGTGGCGGGCCGCGCGGATCCCGTCGGGCAGCAGCGCCGCCGCGCGTGCGACTCCGGGGCGCGGGCATCGACGCGAGCGCGGGCGCGACCGACGAGCTTGCGCGCATCATCCCCCAGCTCCGCGCGGCGTGGTCCGAGGTCCGCCTGACGGTGCGCGCCGACTCGGGCTCCTGTCGCGACGAGCTCCTCACCTGGTGCGAAGCGCAGGGCGTGGACTATGTGATCGGGCTTCCACGCAACAGCCGCGTGGTCGCGGCGGTCGACGACGCACCGCGCGAGGGCGCGGGGGCGGGGGCGGGGGCGCCCGCGCGCGCCTTTCGCGACCTGACGTATCGCACACACCGCGGTTGGTGCCGCGCGCGCCGCGTCGTCGCCAAGGCCGAAGCGCTGCCCGGCCTCGACGGCCCCAAGGTGAATCCGCGCGTCGTGGTCACCACGCTCCCGGCCGACGTGCTCGACGCGCAGCCGCTCTATGAGATGCGGTATTGCGCGCGCGGCGACGTGGAGAATCGGATCAAGGAACAGCAGCTGATCCTCTTCGCCGACCGCACGAGCGCGGCGACGCTGCGGGCGAATCAGCGGCAGCTCACCTTTTCGTCCATCGCCTACACCCTGCTCGCGGCCCTGCGCCGCCGTGGCCCGCGAGCCCCCCGCCGCGGCCCGGTCCGCCGCGACCCCGACAACAATCAGGCCCGCAATGCCGCCGACCGCGACGCCCCACCCACCAACACGTCGCATCGCCCCCACTGCCGCCGAGAAATCAACGCTGGTGAGAAATGCAGGCTAGCTTTCCACGGACACCATCCCGGAGGCGGCATGTCCATGGCATTCCTGCGCGACGACGCCGAAGGCGAGAAGCCGCGCCGCAACTACGGCCTCCCCGACAGGACCGACCCCGACTACGACCGCATTGCCGCCCGCGCGCTCCTCGAGGCGGCGCGCGTGGGGGAAACGGAATTGGCCGAACGCGCCACCGGATACTACTGGGGCGAGCCCGGCCTCAAGCCGTATGTCGAGGTCATCGTGCGTGAGGCCGAAGTGGCCGGGGATGACCGGTTGGAGCAGGTGGGGCGGCGGTTTTTGCGCTGAGACTGGAGCGGCGTGAGACGCGGGAGTGTCGAGTGCCTGGCTCCGAGTCCTTGGTTCCAAGTTCTGGTTTTCAGTTTTCAGCTGCGATCACGCGTGAATGTACTTCTCGAAGACCGCACTGAAATCCTTGCGCAGATGACGCTGCAGCACGGCGTCGTTGAGCTCGTCCAGCAGTGAGCGGTAGTGCGCCGACACGGCGGCGGGGTCCGACGCCGAGTTGAGCTTGAGCATGCTGCCCAGCACCGACGCGGCCGACATGGCGTTCGACCGACCCTGCTCGTCGTGCCGCTGCAGCTTCCCGATGGTGTGCAGCGCCTTGTAGATGTCCTTCAGCTGCTCGATGTGGTCCTTGCGCACATCGATGCTGAACACATGGTCGCCGATCGTGAACTTGAGCTCGATGTCGAGGTCGATCGTGCCCGCCGTCTCGATCGTGACGTTTGCAATGGGGTACTGCGCGTAGTCGTAGCGCTTGATCACGCGCTTGCTGGAGATGGCCGACTCGCCGTCCACGTGAATGAGCGCGACGTTCGTGAAGCAGTACTCGTCCTTCTTGCTCTTGATGAGGAAGAAGATGCGCTCCTGATCCTCGTGAAAGAGGTAGTCGTCGGCGTCGACCTTGTCGTAGTCCTTCGCCGACACGATGATGCCGATATCGCTCAGCCCCAGCGCTTCGGCGGCGAATTTCTTGAACATGCTGTCTCCCCAGGTGAAATGCGAAGGAACCGTGGATGCCGTACAGTATGCGCGGCTCTCTCCGCATGGCAGCCGGTGGGGGGACCCGCTTGTCACTTTTTCGCCCCATCCGTACCCTTCTTTCGGACCCGCCTCCCTCCCGCGGGCCGTGCTCACCCTCCGGCGACTTCCCGTGACCCGATATGCTGCCATCACCGGCTGGGGCGAAGGCCTCCCCCCCGCGGTGCTCACCAACGACGACCTCTCGACCTTCCTCGAGACCTCCGACGAGTGGATCACCCAGCGCACCGGCATGAAGGAACGGCGCATTTCCCACGTGTCGGCCATCGAGATGGCCACCCTCGCCAGCCGGCGGGCTCTGGCTTGCGCCGGCCTCGACGCGGGGGCCCTCGAACTTATCGTTTACGGCAGCTGCTCCCCCGATGAGCAGGTCCCCAACTGCGCCTCCGGGGTCCAGTTGGCGCTTGGCGCCACCCGCGCCGCCGCCATGGACGTGAACACCGCCTGCACCAGCTTCCTGTACGGACTGTCCAGCGCCACCGCCATGATCCAAAGCGGCATGGTGCAGAACGCGCTGGTGATTGGCGTGGAGTACATCAGCCCCTTCATGGACTGGAGCAACCGCAACGTGGCCGTGCTCTTCGGCGACGGCGCGGCAGCGGTGGTGCTGCAGGCCAGCGACACGCCGGGGGGCGTGATCGGCACGGTGCTGGGGTGCGACGCCGAGGCGCGGCAGACGCTACGCGTGCGCGGCATGGGGTGCTCGTATGTGCAGGGGGACCTGCATTACGGCGACACGCTCTGGGATTTCGACGGGCAGGCCATCTTCAAGCGCGCCGTGCACGGCATGAGCGACGCCTGCGGCCGCGTCATGCAGGCCGCCGGGGTCACCGCCGACGACATCGATCTGGTGGTGCCGCACCAGGCCAACCTCCGCATCATCGAGGCAGTGGCCAAGTACGCCGGGGTGCCCATGGAGCGGGTCATGCTCACCGTGCAGCGCTACGGCAACATGAGCGCGGCCACGGTACCGGTGAGTCTGGTGGACGCCCTCAAGGAAGGGCGGGTGAAGCCGGGCAGCCTCATTCTCATGCCGGGCTTCGGCGGCGGCCTCACCTTCGGCGCGCTGCTCGTGCGCTGGGGGAACCGCGTGACCCCGCTGGGGGAAAGCGACGCCCAGCACCCGCCCGCGGCACACACGGCGCTCGAGATGGTCAACGCCATTCGCGCCCGCCAGGACCCCCACGGCCGCTCGTACGACGCCCTCACCAACACCCGCTTCATCGAAACGCCGCTGGGGGGCCGCCCCTCCGCCTGAGCCACGCCGGAGGGGCCGGAACGGCGCGCTTCCTGGCGCCGTTAGCTTGGCGCCATGCGTGTCGCCTTCAATCCCGACGATCGGGTCGTCCTCCGCCGCATCCCCCTCGCCACCCTCGTGGCGGCGGTGGGGAGCACGGCGTGCAATATGGGCGTGTACTACGCCGCCCTGCGCTACGGTCGCCTGACCATCGGCCTCACCGAGACCATCATCGCCAGCGTCATCGGTGCCCTGCTGGCGGGCATCGTGTACTGGCTGCTGGCCCGGTTCACCCAGCACGCCGTGCGCTGGTTTGCGGTCATCACCTCCATCGCCATCGGCGTGTACGGCCTTGGCCCCGTCATGGCCGCCTACGAGCCCTACATGGAAGGGGCCGAGCTGTTCACGCTCACGACCATCGTCGCCACCGAGATCATGCACATCGTGAGCGGCGCCTGGGTACTGTGGGCACTGCTGCGGCTGGCGAGAGAGTCGCGATAAAGGGAGGCGCGGAGGAGGGGAGGCCCAGGGACTGCGGTCCCAGCGTCTCCCCTTCTCCGCGCCTCGTTACCTCACGGCCACGGCAGCACGATCACCGGGAAGCGCGGACGACGCGTGGGTTGGTCGTCGCCATCGAAGAAACGCTCGAGGTCCACTCGCGCCGTCTCGATGTGCGCGCGCTGCATGTCGTCGGTCACGATCGCGCGGGCCAGCCGCGTCTCCAGCTTGCGCAGCTCGTGCATCGCCGCGGCGCGGACGTCGGGCAGGGCGCGACCATCCCCCGCGAGATCCAGCAGCATGTCGAGTGCCGCCCGCTGCGAGGCGCGCAGCATGGCACGTTCGGCCGGGTTCGCGGGCAACGCGGCGCCCCAGGTGCGCCGCACGATGGCGTCAGTCACCTCGGAGAGGGTGAGCGCCTTGGCGTCGCTGGCCGCCGTGTGCACCAGGCGCGCCGCCCGCTCGCGATCGAGGATGTAACCGATCACCTCGGTGGCCAGCCCGCCGCCCAGCGTGATGGCATCGAACATTGTCTCGCCGCTCCCCTCGATCCACGTCTGGTCGGTGTTGAACCCCGGCGGTGGCGGCGGAATGAGGCGCTGCACCTTCTCCGGCACCGTCAGCTCCTTGGGCGCGATGGCATCGAGCAGCAGCTCCAGCGCCTTCCGCTGGTCAGCCACCGGCACGATGCGGGTGGGCGTCTGCCCGTCACCGCGCAGCGCGAAGGCGAAGTCCATACCACCGATGTACTTCGACAGCGCCTCCAGTGAGTACCGGTGATGCAGATACACGTGCGCAAAGCGCATGTTGAGCAGCGCCATGGGCTCGCCCGGCTTGATGGCGCGCTCGTCGAAGCTGTTCATGAGCACGCGGCGCACCGCCGCCGAGCGCTGCACCGCTTCGAAGGGCGTCGCGCCCTCCTCCCAGCGCGTCACCAGCGGGTTGGAGCCGCTGGCGTTGGCGTACGTGTCGTTGATGAAGCGCACGTTCTTCGCGATGCCGTCGGCCATGATCGCCGCCAGTCCGCTGCGTTCCGCCGCCGGCGTGGGGAACCACGTGTACCCCAGCCGAATGGCGAGCGTATCCCACGCGCCCGGCCCGTCGCGATAGGCGTTACGCAGGTCGGGGCGGCCGCTCGCGTCGAGGGTGATGAGCGGGAACGGATAGTCCATCACGCTCGAGCGGTTCTGCGCCGAGGCGATGTAGTTGTGCTGCAGCCCCAGCGTGTGGCCGATCTCGTGGGCTGTGTGCTGACGGCGCCGCGCCATGGCGAACGACTCGGCGTCCACATTGGGGCCGCTGGTGCCCGACGCCGGCACGGTGCCCGCCCAGATGTTGTAGTCGATGAGTGAACGCCAGGCATCCATGCGCACGACGGCGCGCACGATCTCCCCGGTGCGCGGATCGCTGTAGCTGGGTCCCACGCTCGGGCCGGGCCCTGAGCGGTGCACCCACATGAGCATGTTGTAGCGCGCGTCCATGGGGTCGGCGCCGGCGGGCAGGTCGAGCACGCGGAAGGCGTTCTTGAAGCCCGCCGCCTCGTATACCTTGGCCCACCAGTTGCCCCCCTCGCGGAAGGCCTCGCGATACGGCGCCGGAGTGCCGGGGTCGAGGTAGTAGGTGATGGGGGTGACCGGCTCCACCAGCTCGCCGCGCGCGTAGGCGGCCGGGTCCTTGGGCACCAGACGCCAGCGGTTGATGAAGCCGCCGCGGTAGTCGCCGTCGAAGCCCTTGGAGAGGTCGAAGAACGACGTCCCGCCGTAGCCGAAGCGCGGGTCGTAGTTGCGCGGGCGGAACCCCGCGGTGTCGGGGAGCACGATGAGCGAGTGGTGCTGCTCGAAGGTCATGGCCCGCGCGTCCGGGGCCAGCCCGCCGCGCCCACGGGCGGCCTGGTCGGTGACGAAGGTGAGCACCGCGTGCACCTCGGCGTTACGCGGGAAGGCGCGCGTACGCTCGGGGTCGAGGTAGCTGCGCGCCACGTCCAGCCGGTAGCTCCCCACCCCGGGCGCCGACGCCGCCGTGCCGCCGGCACTGCCGCCGGCGCGTAACCCGTCGGCCACCCCGTAGGCATCGGCCAGGAACACCGACGTCGCATCGACGAGCAACAGGCCGGCGGTATCCCGCTCGATGGGCATGGAGGCCACGATGGAGCGGGGGAACGCCTCGGTGGCTGCGCGCTGGTTGGCAGGGTCGCCGTTGGGCGCGCGCACCGTCCAGTTGTCGCGCACCATGAGCACCCGGCTGCCGCGGCGCTCGAGGCGCACGATGCCACTGGGGCCGGTCTGGCCACGATCGAGCGCCCCATTGCCGAGCCCGGTGGCGAGCGTCACGGTGTGCAGGAAGTCCCTGTTGAGCTGCCCGGCCGGAATCTCCAGCAGCGCCCGGTTACGCGCCTCGTCCACGCGTACCCGAAGGAACGGGGCCTCCCCCTGCGCTGGCAGGACGAATGGCGACAGGGCCTGGAGGGCTGCGGCAACGGCCACGAAGCGGCGGAGCGGCCGGAACGGAGTAGCGCTGGGCATGCGGCGAGGGGAAGGCAGGTGAATGGGCACGCGGGCCGACGTGAACGGAACGTAGGGCCAACCCGCAGTGTTGGGCGCACGGCTTGCAGCGTTGCGAAGCTAGCCTGTAGTTGGTGGGGTCGCGACCATGCGTTGGGTCGACGCCGGCGGCAATGAGGTCCGAGTCCTGCGCCCTGCGGGTGCGCCTCCTGCTCACGGCGTTGGTGGGGCGCCGGGCACTGCCGACACCGTGGCGCTCAGGCCAGCCGGGCCGTGAGCCCCGAGACGCGGGCCACGCTGCGCGAAATGGCCAGGCGCAACAGCTCGTCGGTGCCACTGATGGTCACCGCGCGGCGGGCGCGCGTAATGCCGGTGTACACCAGCTCGCGCGTGAGAATGCGGGAGTCGGTGTCGGGGAGCACCAGCAGCACGTGATCGAACTCCGACCCCTGCGACTTGTGTACCGTCATGGCCCACGCGGTTTCGTGCGCCGGCAGTCGTGACGGTGCCAGCGACCGGTAGCCGCCCCCCGAAAGCGGGAAATGCACCAGCGGCACCCCATCCACGGCCAGCGTGGTCCCCACGTCGCCGTTGAAGAGCTGCGTGGCTGGATCGTTGGCGGTGATGAGTACGGGACGGTGATCGTACCACCCCGCCACCGTACGCCCCCGCTGCTGCAGCCACCGTTCGATGCGCAGGTTGAGCCCCGTCACCCCCGCCTCGCCGTCGCGCAGGGCGCACAGCACGCGGAACTGTGCCAGCGCCCCCAGCGCCTCCGCCGGCGTGCTGCTGGCCAGATAGTGCTCCAGCTGCGGCAGCACGGGCCCCAGCTGCTCGACCAGGCTGCGCGCCGGCGCGTGCATGGCCACGTCGGACAGCGCGCCATCGTGCAGCACCTGCACCGCCGCCGCCGCATTGCCCGCCTGCGTGGCCACGGCCAGCGCCCCAATGCCCGGCTGCGCCCCGAAGCGATACGACGTACGCAACCGGATGACGGCATCGTGCAACGCGGTGGCCTGAGGTGACACCGGCAGCAGCGACGGATCGGCGCCGCTCAGCGTCGCGTACGCGGCCGCCAGCGATGCTGAATGCCCCCCTTCGTTGCCGTGGCTGCGCGCCGCCCGCGCGATGTCCCCCAGCACGAAGCCGGTATCGACGCTCGCCAGCTGGTCGGGATCGCCCAGCACGATGAGGCGCGCCGACGGCTTCACCGCGGCGAAGAGCGCGTCCATCATGAGCACGTCCACCATGCTGGCTTCGTCCACCACGATGATGTCATCGGCCAGTGGATGTGCGGCATGGTGCGTGAAGCGATCAGCCCACGGCTGGTAACCCAACAGACGGTGCAGTGTGCTGCCCGTGGCAGGCAGATGCTGCGTGACGACAGGGCCCAGCTGCTCGCGCGCCGCCGCCGCCCCAATGGCCTCGGCCAGGCGGGCGGCCGCACGGCCGGTGGGCGCCGCCACGGCAATGCGCAGCGTGGCGTCCCCCTGGAGCAGCAGCGCCAACAGCTTGGCGGCCACCGTGGTTTTCCCGGTACCGGGCCCACCCGTGATGAAGGTGAGCGACGAGCGCAGCGCCGCCGTGGCCGCGAGCGCCTGCCAGTCCATGGCCTGGGCGGCGTGCGGAAAGAGCTGGCGGAAGAGCGGGACGACCGCCTCGAACGACGCCATCGGCGGCTCAGCAAGCCGCGCGCGAATGGCCGCCGCCAGCCGGCATTCCGCGGCGAAGTAACGCGCCAGGTACAGCTGCGTGCCGTCGAGCACGAACAACGCACCCTCGTACGCTGCCGCGTGGTGGCCCACGCCCGCGTTTGCACACACCCCGCTGGCCAGCAGCGCGCTCTGCCATACGGCCACCGGCGGAAAGAGCCACGGGGCGGGAGCCTCGCCGGCGCCGTGCGTAGTGGGGAGCGGCTGGGCCACATCGGGAGACGGCTGCCCGGCATGCTGGCGCAGGTCGATGCAGCTGTTGCCCATGGCCCGCTCGGCACTCACGAGCAGGGCCGTATGGCGCAGCAGTTCGGCGGTGGCCGCCGCGTTGCCACCGTCGTGCCCCGGCGACGCCAGCGCCCCGTGTCGTTGCACCGCACGCGCCACCATGCGACCGAACGCCAGATCGATGGCCGCCAGCTCCACCGCGGGCGCATGGCGCAATGGTTCGGTGCTGGTCATGTGGCCGCCTCCGATCGCGCGAGCGCAGGCGCCAACGCAGGCGCGATGGTGGGCGAGGCGCGATCCATGAGGGCACTCAGCGACTCGATGAGCGCGGGTGACGGCAGGTCGGTAAACCACCCCTGCCCCGTGTGCACCGAGTCGGCGGTGAAGCCGCGCAGGAAGGCGTACCCCGCTCCGCCCATGTGCCGGGCATAGTCGTAGCCGGGAAGGCGAACGGTGAGGTAGCGGTGCAGCGCCACGAGATAGAGATGGTACTGCAGCGTGTAGTGACTCGTCTCCATGACCGTCTGCAGTGCCTCGTGGGTGTACGCGGCGGGGTCGACGCCCAGCTGGTTCGATTTCCAATCCACGATGTACCAGCGATCCCCATGACGGAACACGAGGTCCACAAAGCCGGTGAGAAAGCCGTGGAGCCGGCCGACCGGCAATCGTCGCAGCTGCTCGGCGTAGCGGGCCCCGTCGGGGCCACCATGCTGCTCGAAGCAGTGCGCCAGCGCATATCGACTCACCTGCTGCGTGGCGTCGGCAAAGGGGAGCAGGAACTGCCACTCGTGTCGCGTCTGCTCGTGCGTCACGCCGGCGAGGGTCAGCGGCCACGGCCGCAGTGGCGTGGCGAACACGGTCTGCATCATCTGCACGGTGGCGTCGATGCGCGGATCCCCCTCGTCGTTGGCGAGCTGCGTACGCAGCAGCCGCAGCGCCACCCGTTCGCGCAGCCGCTCCGCCGAGTCGTCGAAGCGCGACGTTTCGAAGAGCGTATGCAGCACGGTGCCCGCGCGCCGCCCGGCGGGAAAGCTGCGGAAATCGGTGCGCGGCAGGTCGCGCACGCTGGCCGCGGGGGTCGTGCTCTCCTGCTCGTCGTCCACATCGCGTGCCACATCGGCGTTGCCGCTGGGTGGCGCGCCGGCGCGCGTGCCCTGTACCCCGTGCGCGCCGGCGGTGAGATGGGTGAAGCTGGTGACGCGGTACGTATCGAGCCGTTCTGCCAGAGGGATGTCATCGGGCAGGGTACGCGACAGGTACGCCACGGTTGGCGCGTCAACGGTGGCGGGCGCCGGCACCACGAGACTCGTCTCCACGCGTTCGAGCGCCATGAGGTTTCCGTGCGCCTCACAGAACGCGCGCAGCGTGGGCTCCCACTCCTGGAGGTTGGCCGCGTACCACGCGGCTACGGCCGCGGGCTGCTGCTCGGTGGGGAGGGCGTTGGTGTGCGGTTCGCCATGCAGCAGGAAGGACAGCGCCGACCAGGGCGAGGGCTCCTGCCCCTTCTTGCCGCCAATGGGGCCCCAGCCCACATACGTGCGGAAGCGGGCGCGCGTGAGGGCCACGTAGGCCAGCCGGCAATCCTCGGCGAGCCGCTCCACGTCGGCCTGCTGCCGGCGCCGCGCATAGTCTGGGGAGCCGGCATCGAAGATCACGCCGCCGTCTTCGTGCACGAGCACCGGCTTCTTGTCGGAAACGGGGTACGCGCGCCAGAGCGTGGGGCAGTAGACGATGTCGAACTGCAGCCCCTTGCTCTTGTGCATGGTCATGACCTGCACGGCATCGGCGTCGGACTCGAGCCGCAACTCCGCCACCTCGCGCTCCCGGTCGGTGTCCTGCCGTGCCTGCGTCATCCAGCGCAGCACCCCTTCCAGGTTGAGCTCATCGGTGCTGGCCGCGCCGTGCAGCAGCTCCACCACATGACGCAGGTTGGTCATGCGTCGGTCGCCATCCACGAGCGCCATGAACCGGTCGGCCACGGCGCGGTCGGAGAAGAGCTGCTGCAGCATGGGCAGCACGCCACGCGAGGTCCACAGGGCGCGGAGCGAATCGAGCTGGTTGAGGAGCCGTTCCCACGTTTCTTCCTGCTCGGGGTGCTGCAGCTCGAGCAGCTGCGCGTGTGAGAGCCCCCACAGCTCGGTGGCCAGCGCCGCGCGCACGCGGGACTGCTGCCGCGGGTTGGCGATGGCTTCCAGCACGAGCTGCAGCTCACTCATCTCCGCAGACTGCAGCACATTGCCCAACCCACTCACGACGGCGGGAACGCGGGCGCGCCGCAATGTCTCGGCCATGCGGATCCCCTCCTGCGTCGTGCGCACGAGCACCGCAATCTCCCGCGGCGGACAGCCGGCGGCGATTTGCGCCACGATATGTGACACGCAAGCGGCAAAGAGCAGCGTCTCCGCCGGACCCGCCGACGTGAAGGTGTCCTTGCCGGCACGGCGATCGGGGGGCACGAAGAGCCAATGCAGCGTGTGCTCGCCCTCGAGCCGATACCCCGTGGGTGCCTTGTGATCCCTGGCCGTGGCGGGGTGGAAGGCAATGGCGGCATCGACGAAGGCGTTGGGGCGGTGCGTGAACAGCGCATTCACGGCGCGCACCATGGGCGTCGAACTGCGGAAATTGACGTCGAGGGTGAACGCCTGCGTCGCGCGCTGCGCCGCACCGAGGTACGCCTGCACGTCGGCCCCACGAAAGGCGTAGATGGCCTGCTTGGGGTCGCCGATGAGAAAGAGTGGACGTCCGCCGAAGGCCGTGTCGAAGATGCGGAACTGGTGCTGGTCGGTGTCCTGGAACTCGTCGATGAGTGCCGCGTGGTACTGCTGGCGAATGGCCTGCGCGAGCAACCCGTGCGTACCCTGCGCGGTGAGCACCCGACTGAGTTGCTCGAGCAGGTCGTCGAAGCCCAATGCGCGGCGGCGGCGCTTCTCCGCATCCAGACGCTGGCGCACCTGCTGCAGACAGTCGAAGCGCAGGGCGTGATGGAACTGCCCGAGGGCTTCGCCAAGCGCGGTGGCGGCCTGGGCGATGGGCCACTGCGCAATGGCGGCGCGGCGCGCCTGCTGCTCCTTGCCGCGGTTGGTGGCGGCCTTGGTGAGCGCGTCCACGGCACACGCCTGACCCACGGCTTCAGCCGCCCCCAGATCGCCCACCGCCGCGTCGCGCGCCTGTTGCACCAACCGCTCGAGCGTGACGGGCGATTTGCAGGGGGCGTCGGCGTTCCACGCCAGCTGCCCCACCGCCTCGCGGAAGGTGCCTTCGTTCCACACGGCGGCGAAGGCGGCAACGGCCGTGTCCACGGCGCCGCGCGCGGTGTCGAGCGCCGGACTGGGGGTCACCACCACGTCGGGGAAGCGCCGCCACTGCCGATAGTCGTCGAGGAACGTCTCGGGCGTCCACCCCATGGTCACGGCATACGACGCAAGCGCGGCGTCGGTGTAGAAGCGCACTCGCCACCAGTCCTGCAACGCGCCCGTCAGGAGGGTGCTGTCGTCGTCCACGAGGGCAGCGCCAAAGGCGGTGCCGCTTTCGAGAGCGAACTCGTCGAGGATGCGTTTGCAGAAGCCATGAATGGTGAAGACCGCGAGGGTGTCCACCTCGCGCACCGCCTGCGCCAGACGCGCACGGGCGAACGGCTCCTTGCCGTTGGCCAGCCGGCGCAGCTGCTGCACGGTGGCGTTGGACTCGTCGACCTGCACGCCGCTGTACACGTCGCTCGCCAGCCGCAGCGTTTCGCGGATGCGGGTAACGAGTTCATCGGTGGCCGCCACGGTGAAGGTGACCACGAGGATGTGGCCGATGCCGCCCACCAGCGGCTGCGCCGTCTGATCCTGCTCGAGCAGCAGACGCACGACGCTCATGGCGATGTTGTACGTCTTGCCGGTGCCCGCACTCGCTTCCACCAGCGAAATGCCGGCCGGAAAGGCGCTCTTCACCACATCGAAGCGCGCGACGTGCGGCGCCGCGCCGGCCGCCAGCAGATGGGGGTGGCTCATGTGCCTGCCCTCGCCGTGAGCTGATCGAAGCGGGCCCAGAACGCATCGGCGCAGACCCGGAATGTTTCCCAGCTGTCCTGCAGCGGCTGGCGCCCGCGCCAGAGGAGCGCCACGTAGTCGTCGCAGATGTCCCCGCGTGCGCCGAAGCTGCCGTCGGCGGTGTACGCCTTCATGGCTGCCGCAACCGGATCGGCGTCGTTCTTGCGGAGCGCGGTGCGATAGGCACACGCCGCCTCGAGGAAGTACGGCAGCGGTGCCGCACGCGCGGCACGGTAGCCCTGCACCAGCAGATCGAGTTGCGGCAGGGCGTCGGGGAGCGGGTCGAGCAGGAGCTCCTCGTCCTTGGCAAATACCCGCGTGGCCACCGGGGCGCCGCCGGCGTTGCGCACCACGTGCGCCATCCACGCGCGCGCCTTGTCCTTGCCCTTGAGGGTGGCTGCGCGCACGCGCCACTGCTCGCCGTCGCGCTGATGGTCGAGCTGGCCGGTGAGCTGCCAGTCGGGGCCGGTCACATCCACCGCGAACGGCTCGCGAAACACGGGGCGACCCAGCCGCGCCAGCAGCGGGGCCACCTCGTGCTGCAGCGCATCGTACCAGTGCGGGCCGAGTGCGCCCGACGGCAGGAGTCCCGCCGCCACGACCCGCTCGCGATCGGCCGCCGCGAGCGGCTGGCCGGCCAAGGCCTGCTCCAGCATCTCCTGCTGCACGCGGATCCCCTGTAGGGTATCCACGTGCATGGGCTCGGCGTCTTCGAGAACCGGATCATCGCTCCGTACGTGCAGCTGCAACACGCGCCGGCAGTAGAAGCGCGACGGATTGAGCCACGCGTCCATGAGATCGGCCAGCGCAACAGGTTCGCGCTCAGCGGCTGTCGCGACCATTTGCCACGGCCGCGTGAGCACGGGGACCGTGCCGTCGGCCACCACGAAGGCCGGGGCCGTGGTGCGTGTGGCCTGCGCAGTGCGGGCCACACTGCGGGCCAGTGCCGCATCGAAGCTGAACAGCCGCGCGTCACGCGCCTCGTCGGTGCGAAAGTACTCGGCGCTGAAGGGCTGCAGGCGGTGCTCCACCTGCAGATACGCGCGGGCCTTCACCGGCGTCTCCCGCGGGCCACGGCGCGCGCGCGTGACCGTCTCCGCCGGTGGCGTACACTGCCCGTCGAGGAAATCGAGCAGCTCGGCGATGACGATGGACGGCGCGATGTCGGCGTTGTTCTTCTGCGAGCGCCCCACATACGACAGCAGCAGGCGCTCACCCGCGCTCATGATCGTATCGAGCACGAGCTGCCGGTCGTCGATGCGCGCATCGCGGTCACCCAGCGTGGGCGTGCTGCCGATGAGGTCGAAGGCGGCCCGTCGCGTGCGACGCGGATACGCCGTGTCGTCGAGCCCCAGCATGGCAATGAGGCGGTGCGGAATGGCGCGCATGGGCTTCATCGCGCAGATGGTCACGCCCCCGGCCAGAAAGTTGTTGCCGTGCTCGTCGGTGCCGAGTGTGGTGTCGAGCCAGTGATGGACCACGTCGAATGCCACCGGCGCGTCGGGGGTGGCCCCGGCGCCTCGCACGTCGGCGAGTTCTCCCAGCCGCGCGAGGTCGCGCAGCAGCCGATCGTATGCTGCCAGCTCGTCGGCACCATCGGGCTTCACGAGCCAGCCCGCCACATTCAGCAGCACGGCGCTCCACTGCGCCAGCGGCCGTTCGTGACGCAGCGTGCCCAGCGTGGTGAACAGGTGGTCGGTCCAGTCGGCGAATCGCCCCAGCAGTTCCGTGTCGCCCACCAGGTCGCCCGCCACGGGGAGCATACCGGCCACCAGCCCGGTGGTGCGCCCCGTGGCGTACCCGGCGAGCAGCCGGTCGAGCCCCTGGCGCCAGCTGTTGTCGTCGATGGCAGGGAGCGCAAAGGCGGCGGCACGCGCGGCGCCGTCGTACCCCCAGCGAATGGCGGCGTCCTGGACCCACCCCGCCACCTGATCGAGCTGGGAGGGCGTGAGCCCCGCGGCCCGGCGCACCACCGGCGCCCCCAGCAGTCCCAGGACCTCGCTGGCCGTGCACCGCGCGTTCACCAGCGCGAGGCACTGCAGCAATGCGCGCGCCGGCGCGGCTTCGCGCACCAGCGTGCGATCGGCTACGCGATAGGGAATCGCCACCCGCGCGGCGCCTTCGGTGTCGGGCTCGCCTCGGGGGCGTGCCGCGCGGGCATCACCGAAGATCGTCTCCGCCAACGGCGCGTAGAGCTCCACATCGGGGACCATGACGAGCACGTCGTGCGGACGCAGCGTGGCGTCGGCGGCGAACGCGTCCAGCAGCTGGTCGCGCAGCACCTCCATTTCACGGAGCGGCGAGTAGCACACGTGCACCGTGAGGGAGCGGTCGGTGCCGGCCAGCGCGAACGGGGCGCCGGCGCGCGCGGCCCGCAGATCGTGCTGCAGGCGATGCAGCAGCGTGTCACACGGGACCGCCGCCGAGGGCACGTGCATGACCGGCGGGCGCACACCGTGCGCGTCGGGGATGGTGAGCGTTGCGAGCAGATCGCGCGAGGCTTGGCCGAACGACTCGAACAGGGGGTGCCGCGATGCGCCGTCGCGCCAACTGTTGGCGTCGGGAGCAAGCACGTATACGTGTACCGGCACGAACCGTGACACGGCGCGCAGCAGCCGCACGAACAGGGGCGGCAGCGTGGACACGCCAAACACGGAGACCCGCGACGGCACGCCGGCCGGCGCGCTGGCCAGCTGCTCGAGGCGCTCGATGGTCTGCAGAAACCAGCGGGCAAAGTGCATGGGGCGCTCCCCCTGCAGCAGCGCGCGCCACAACGCCGCCTGCCACCCTTCGTGGGCATTGGCGGTGCGTGGCTCCGCATCGGCTTCCCAGTCGAGCAGCAACTCCGGGCGGTAGAGACGGTACTCGTCGAATCGACCGGCGATGCGCTGCGCGAGTCCGTACCGCTTGGCGTCATCGGCGCCGTGGAGATAATGGCGCAACGGCGCAAACACCTCGTGGGCCAGCAGCGCCTCCTGCTGCAGCAGCGCAAAGACGCGCCAGATGAGCGCCTGCTCCTCGAAGCGTGCGTCGATCCCGGGCGCCCAGGCCCCATCGGCCGCGCCGCGGTGCAGCTGTTCCGACAGATGCCGGCAGAAGGCCGCCGGAAAGGGGAGATCGAGCGACGCGGCGCACCCCTGCCGCAGGGCGAGCTGCTGCCGGACCCACTTCTCCATGCCCAGCGATTGCACGACGATGCGCTCGTCCTCGAAAGGCGGCAGCGGGGCCGCGGCCAGCCGCGCCTCCATGTGCGCCAGCAGGGCATTCGGGGAGTCCCCCGTCACGATCGTCAAGAGCGACATGCGTACAATCTGCAAAGGGGGGCCGACAAAACAGGACAGCCGAGGAGCGCAGGCGGGACGGCGGCCGTCCCACCCGCGTCGCGCCGTGAATCAGCCCAGCGCCCGATCCGCCGCCACCACGGCGTTGAGCAGCACGTTGGCCCCGTTGGTGATGTCCGCCGCCCGCGAAAACTCCTTGGGCGAGTGCGAAATACCGCCCACGCTCGGAATGAAGATCATCCCCATGGGCGCAATGTGCGCCACTTCCTGCGCGTCGTGCCCCGCGCCGCTGGGCATGCGCTGATGCGAGAGTCCCAACGCCGTCGCACTCCCCTGCACCACGTCCATGATGCGCGCGTCGGACAGGGCCGGCGTGCTGTTCACCATCTGCGAGAAGGCGAACGCCGTGTTGGTGGCCGCCCCGATCTCGCGCCCGAGCCGCTCGAAGGTGGCGGTGAAGCGATCGATCTTCGCCTGTTCGAGGTCGCGCAGATCCACCGTGAGCACCACCTGCCCGGGAATCACGTTGGTCGTGTTGGGGGTCACGTTGAGCCGCCCCACCGTGGCCACCTGCCGCCCGCCTTCGCTGCGAATGGCGTCGTTCACCGCCACGGTGAACTTCGCCGCCGCCAGCATGGCATCCTGCCGCTGGTCCATGGGCGTGGCGCCGGCGTGGTTGGAGAAGCCCGTAATGGTGATCTCGAACCAGCGCAGACCCACAATGCCTTCCACCACGCCAATCTGCCGACTGGCCTTCTCCAGCAGCCCACCCTGCTCGATGTGCAGCTCGATGTAGCCGGCAATGTCCCCCTGCTTGCGCACCGCCTCGTTCAGGCGTGACACGTCGCCGCCAACAATGCCGATCCCCTCGCGCACGGTCTTGCCGCTGCGCGCCACCTTGTCGAGATCGGCCGGCGTGAGCAGCCCCACGGCAATCTTGCTGCCAATGGTGCCCCCTTCCTCATTCTGCCACACCACCACCTCGAGCGGGTGACGCAGCTGCACCTTCTGTTCGGCCAGTGACCGCGCCACCTCGATGGCGGCGAACGAGCCCACGGGGCCGTCGAAGTTGCCGCCGTCGGTCACCGAGTCGATGTGCGACCCGATGAGAATGGGCGAGAGACGGGCATCGCTCCCCGGCACGCGCGCCAGCATGTTGCCGGCGGTGTCGAGACGCAGCGTCAGCCCGCTCTGCTCGAACAGGCGGCGCGTGAAGGCGCGACCGGCCAGATCGGCCTCCGAATACGCGACCCGGTTGATGCCACCCGCCGTGCGGCCGATGCGATCGAACTCCGTCAGCCAGCCGTTGAGCCTGGCACCATTGACCACCAGCGGCTTCGCCTGCGCGGTCCCGACATGAGAAGTACCGCCGAGGCGGCTCAACGCCGGCAGCGCGGCGAGCGCGGCGGCCTGTTGCACGAAGTGTCGACGAATCATCCCCTAATCTGCGCTTCGCACGAGGCGCGCGGGAGCCGTAGCTTTCCCGTCGACCCTTCTTCCCGATCCCGCATGCGTCGACTGCTCCTCCTGCCTCCCCTGCTGGCCATCGCCGCCAGCGCGGCCCACGCCCAGAACGCCGACTGGCCGGTGTATCACGGCAACGACGATCACACCCACTACTCCACGCTGTCGCAGATCTCGCCGGCCAACGTGAAGCAGCTCAAGGTGGCGTGGACCTTCGATACGGGCGACGCCTTTGCCGGCTCGGAGATGCAGGCCAACCCCATTGTCATCGACGGGGTGCTCTACGCCACCACGCCCAAGTTGCAGGTCTTTGCCCTCGATGCGGCCACTGGGCGGCAGCTTTGGCGCTTCGATCCGCAGAACGGGGCGCCCCCCACCTCCCGCATTCGGCACCGTGGGGTCGTGGTCACGGGCGACCGCGTGCTCTTCAACTACCGCAATCGCCTGTACGCCCTCGATCGCCGCACCGGGCAACCCATTCGCAGCTTCGGCGACAGTGGGTGGGTGGATCTGCGTCAGGGGCTTGGCCGGTCCATTGAAGGGCTCTCCGTAAGCGCGTCCACGCCAGGCGTGGTGTTTGGCAACCTGCTCATCATGGGCAGCACGGTGCCGGAGCAACTGCCCAGTGCGCCGGGCGACATCCGCGCCTTCGACATCACCACCGGCAAGCAGGTATGGAGCTTCCACACCATTCCGCACCCCGGCGAGCCGGGCTACGACACGTGGCCCCCCGATGCCTGGAAGGTGGCCGGCGGCGCGAACGCCTGGAGCGGCGTCACCCTCGACGCGCCACGCGGCATGGTCTTCGCCGCCACCGGCTCGGCCAGCTACGACTTCTACGGCGCCAACCGGCTGGGCGACAACCTGTACGCCAACAGCGTCATCGCGCTCGATGCCCGCACCGGCCAACGGCTCTGGCACTACCAGGTGCTGCGCCACGACCTGTGGGACCGCGATTTGCCGGCCGCGCCCATCCTCGTCACGGTGCAGCGCGGCGGGAAGGCGGTGGACGCCGTCGCGCAGATCACCAAGACGGGGCACACGTTTCTCTTCGATCGCGTCACGGGCACGCCGCTCTTCCCCATCGAGGAGCGCGCCATGCCCAAGCTGGCGCTCCCCGGCGAACATCCGTCACCGTCGCAGCCGTTTCCGGTGAGCCCGCCCCCCTTCGCGCGGCAGCAGCTCACCCGCAACGACCTCACGCGGCGCACGCCGGCCGCATATCGCGCGGCACTCAAGACGTTCAACCAATACAGCACGCCGCACCCGTTCACGGCGCCCAACGGCAAGGGGATCATCATCTACCCCGGCGTGGATGGCGGCGGCGAATGGGGCGGCCCGGCCTTCGACCCGAAGACCGGCCTCATGTACGTGAACTCCAACGAAATGGCGTGGCTGCTCAAGCTCGTGCCGCGCAGCGATGCCTCCCTGTACGGCGCCAACTGCGCCGGCTGTCACGGGGCCAATCGCAAGGGCTCCGCGCTGGGCCCCTCCCTGCTGGACATTGCCAGCCGGCGCTCGCGCGAACAGATCGTGCAGATGGTGCGCGAAGGCACGGGACGCATGCCGGGCTTCGGCGCCGCCATGGATGGTGGGGCCATCAACGACATCGTGAACTATCTCGTCACCGGCAAGGACGAAACCAAGGCTAAGGTCGCGGCCGCGCCCAGTCCGTACGCGCTGCCCTATCGCACGGCGTACTTCGACATCTTCCTCGATCACGAGGGCTACCCTGGCGTGAAGACGCCGTGGGGCACGCTCAACGCCATCAACCTCAACACGGGCACGATCGCGTGGTCGATTCCCTTCGGTGAGTACCCCAAGCTGGCCGCCAAGGGGGTGAAGAACACGGGCACCGACAGCTACGGCGGGGCCATCGTCACCGAAAACGGGCTGCTCATCATTGCCGCCACCACCTACGACAACAAGATCCGTGCGTTCGACAAGGCCAACGGCGCCCTGCTCTGGGAAGCGACGCTCCCCTTTGCCGGCAACGCCACCCCGAGCACGTACATGGTGAATGGCAAGCAGTACCTCGTGATCGCCTGCGGTGGCGGCAAGAACGGCGCCCCCAGCGGTGGCGTGTACGTGGCGTTCTCGCTCTGATGTCCACCACGCCGCACGATCCGGGCGAGGAGGCCGCGGCACGGCCGCGCCCCAGCTCCTTCGCCACGTCCAGCCCCGCCGAGTCCGACCTGGGCTTCGGTCGCGTCGTGGCGCAGTCGGTGCGCGGGCGCTTTCTCTCCCCCGACGGTCACTCCACCGCCCGCAAGCTCGGCCTGCGCGGGCAGGCGGCTGAGCAGTTCTACCTGCGCGCGCTCGCCACACCATGGCCGCAGTTCCTGCTCTGGCTCGTGGGGGGCATCCTGCTGCTCAACGGCCTCTTCGCCCTCGCCTACCGGGCGCTCGGCGACGCCGCGCTGGTGGGCACCGACACCCTCGGCCTCACCGATCCGTTCCTGCGCGCCTTCGTGTACAGCGTGGGGGTGTTCACCACGACCGGCACCGACGGCGTACACGCAGCCGGCGCCACGGCCCACCTGCTCACCGTGACCGAGGCGCTGCTCGGGCCGCTCCTCGCCATGGTCGTGCTGGGCATCATCATTGCCCGGCTCACCCGGCCGCGCGCACAGATCCGCTTCAGCGAATCGGCGGTCATCGCGCCGTACGAAGGGGGGCGCGCGCTCATGTTTCGCATCGTGAACGAGCTGCCCAGCGAGCTCACCGATGTGCGCGCCGCCGTGAGCATGACGTGGTTCGAGAACATCGATGGGCCGCGCGAACGCAACTTCCACCAGCTCAAGCTCGAGCGGCGCGACGTCACGTTCTTTCCGCTGCACTGGACCATCGTGCACCCCATCGACGACGCGAGTCCGCTGCGCGGTGTCACGCCCGAGCGCCTGCGGCGTGGCGAGGCCGAAATCCTCATCCGCATCAGTGCGCACGAGGAGACCTTCTCCACGCAGGTGTCGGTGAGCCACTCGTACGCCTGGGACGAGGTCACCTGGGACGCGAAGTTCGCGAACGTCTTCATCGAATCCATCGACGGCGCGCTGGCCATCGATGTGGAACGCCTGAGCCGCTTCGATCGCCTCGCTGAAAACAGCACGCGGGCGCCGGCCTCGCACGAGGGGCCGCCGATCCCCTGAGCGCTCCGGCGGTGCCGCCGAGCGCGGTGCCGCCGAGCGCGAGGCCTCAGTGCGCGTGCGGCGCGGCCGTGGCCAACCGCAGCGCGTCGAGATCCAGCTCCTGTTCGAGCTCGCGCAGCACTTCGTCGGAAATGGCGCCCTCGTTGCGCAATCGCACGAGCATGCGTCGCTCCGCCTCCCGCATGCGTTGGCGCAGCAGGTGCCGCTCGCGTGCGCGCGAAGGGTCCTGCTGCGCCGCCATGCGATCGCGCAGTTCGGCGCGCAGCCACGATACATCGTCGGCACTGGTCACCCCGTCGGCGGCCGCGTCCTCGAGCACATCGGACGCGCGCCGCAGCGCCTCGATGCGGGCAAAGCGCTCCTCCTGCGCATGGTGCGTTTCCGGCGTGAAGCGGAAGCGCCGGATGAGCGGTGCCAGCGTGCACCCCTGCACCACCAGCGTGAACAGGATGACGGTCATCGTGACGTAGAGCAGCTCCTGCCGAAACGGGAACGGTTCGCCGTTGGCCAGCGTGAGCGGCAGCGCCAGCGCCGTAGCCAGCGACACAATGCCCCGCATGCTCGTCCAGGCCACGAGCGCCACTGCCCTGGGTTGTGGCAGGGGATCGCGCCGGGCAAGCCGTGGGCTGAGCCAGCGCGGCATCCACGTGGCAATGGGTACCCAGAGCAAGCGCACCACGACGCATACCGCACTGATCACCAGCCCCGGGGCCAGCAGCGACGGCAGCGCCGCCAGCGACGTGGCCTGGAGCAGTGCCGTGAACTGCATGCCGAGCAGCACGAAGATCATGGCGTTGAGCACGAAGACCACCAGATCCCACACGGCCTTGGACTGAATGCGCGAGCGCGGCCCCACCACGGTGGAGAAGTGCTGCCGCACGTACAGTCCGCCGGCCACGCACGCGAGCACCGCCGACACGTGCATCTCTTCGGCAAGGATCCACGCGGCGTACGGACCCGCGAGCGTCAGCAGGATTTCCGCGAGCTCATCGTGCGTGCGCCGCAGCGCCCACACCAGCACCCAGCCCACGGCAAGCCCCACCAGCACACCCACGCCCGCATCCAGGAAGAAGCGCACCACCGACTCGCCAAGGCTGAACACGCCGGTCACGGCTGCGGCCACCGCCGAGCGATAGAGCACCAGCGCCGAGGCATCGTTGACCAGGCTCTCGCCCTCGAGCACCACGATCACGCGTCGCGGAACCGGCAGCCGCGAAACCACGGCCGCGGCGGCCACGGCATCGGGGGGAGAGACGATGGCGCCCAGCGCGACCGCGACCGCCCACGGCATGCCCGGAAAGAGTGCGCGCGCGGCGAACGCCACGCTCACGGTGGTCGCCACCACGAGTCCGATGGCCAGCAGCCCGATGGGACGGCGATTGGCGGTGAACTCGCGCAGGCTGGTGAAGAATGCCGCGGCCCAGAGAATGGGGGGCAGGAAGACGAAAAAGACGAGATCGGGCTGGAGCGTGGGCACAGTCACCCCCGGCAGCGCCGCGAGCACGAGCCCCGCCAGTACCTGCAGCACCGGTGCGGGGATCGGCAAGCGACGGCCGAACGCCGTGAGTGCCACCACCAGGGTGGCAAAGGCGAGGCCAACGAGGATGGGGGAGTGCGATTCCATGCGTGATCGGAAGCTCACCCCGTTTCAGCGAAAATGCACGGGCGCCCGCTACCTTTCGTGGAGCACGTCCGCTCTCGCCCTGCGATCCCGGCCATCATGTCCGCTCTGTTCTCCCCGTTCACGCTGCGTGGGCTCACGCTCCGCAACCGGATCGGCGTTGCACCCATGTGCCAGTACTCGGCCGTGGACGGTCATGCCAACGACTGGCACCTCGTGCATCTGGGCGCCTTCGCCACCGGCGGTGTGGGGCTCGTGATCAGCGAAGCCACGGCCGTGCTCCCGGAGGGGCGCATCTCCCCGGCCGATCTGGGCATCTGGAGCGACGCCCACGTGCCCATGCTGCGGCGCATCACCGACTTCATCCACGCGCAGGGCGCCGTGGCCGGCATTCAGCTGGCGCACGCGGGGCGCAAGGCCAGTACGCGCCGTCCGTGGGACGGGGGCGGCATGGTGCCGGAGAGCGAGGGGGGCTGGCCGGTGCTCGGCCCGTCGGCCACGCCCTTCGCGGCAGATTATCCGGTGCCGCACGCCATGTCGGGCGCCGAGATCGCCGCCGTGATCGAGGCCTTCGCGAGCGGGGCACGGCGCGCGCTCGCCGCCGGATTCCGGGTCGCCGAAGTGCATGCGGCGCACGGCTACCTGCTGAACGCGTTCCTCTCGCCCCTCACCAACGAACGGCACGACGCGTACGGCGGGAGCTTCGAGAATCGCATCCGGCTGACCTGCGAGGTGGCGGCGGCGGTGCGTGCCGTATGGCCCGACGACGCGCCGCTGTTCGTGCGCATCTCCGCCACGGAGTGGGCAAACGGCGGGTGGTCGCTCGACGATTCGGTACAACTCGCCGTGCGATTGGCGGCGCTCGGTGTCGATCTCATTGACAGTTCATCGGGCGGGAACGTGGCGCACCAGCAGATCGAGGTGCGCCCCGGCTATCAGGTGCCGTTCGCTGCGCGCATTCGCCGCGACGCGCAGATGCCCACGGCGGCCGTTGGCCTCATCACCGACGCCGCGCAGGCCGAAGCCATCGTGGCCAACGGTGAGGCCGACCTGGTGCTGCTTGCGCGCGAAATGCTGCGGCATCCGCGGTGGGCGCTCGAGGCGGCACACGCCTTGGGCGCGGTCGGCGACTGGCCCAACCAGTACCTGCGCGCGCGACGGCGCTGACGCCAACCGGCGTCAGCCTTGGCCGTGCGTCAGTCGAGGCCGCCCAGCTGACAGATGTGCGCCCACTCGGGCGCAGCAACCGGGACCACCGACAGCCGCCCCACCTTGATGAGCGCCATCTCGGTCAGCGCCGGGTCGGCCTTGAGCTGCGGCAGCGTGACCATGGTGCGAAACGGCTGCACCGCCTTCACATCGACCATGTACCAGGTCGGCATATCGGGGTCGCTCTTGGGATCGAAGTAGTCGTGCTGCGGATCCCACGCCGTCGGGTCGGGATAGCCCTCGCGCACGACCTCGCAGATGCCCACGATACCCGACGGCTCGGCGTTGGAGTGGTAGTAGAACGCGAGGTCTCCCTTCTTCATGCCGTCGCGCATGAAGTTGCGGGCGCTGCTGTTGCGTACACTGTCCCAGCACGTGGTCCGCTTGGGCGCCTGCAGCAGATCGCTCCAGGAGAACACGTCGGGCTCCGACTTGATGAGCCAGAAGCGTTGCTCGCCGGGCGTCCGCGGCGCAAACACGTGCGCCCACGCGCCCTGCTCGTAGGGCATCGACTTGGGGGCTTTCTTGGCCGGCATGCGCGGAAGCCCCGTCAGTTCATGCAGCAGTTGCCACTGCCGCACCCGCCACGGGGCGGCCCGCTCGGCACGGCGCACGCGTCGCCGGACTGCCCGTGGGTGAACGTGACCAACCCGCCCGAAAGCACGCGACGCACCGGCAGCTGCGTCTCCGGATGCTGGGTGAGCGGCGCGTCGGCCATCGACTGGCGGACCTCGAACCGTTCGGGCACCGCATCGGGCGCCGCGGGGATGGTTTCGTAGACGTAGATGGGCATGGCTGCAAGTTATCGTCGGCGTCAATTCCCGAAGGGACGCGCCGTGGCCCCCTGCGGGGCCGGGCTGTAGCTTCGCCCCATGCGACCTCTCCCCCCTGTCACCAGCGCCCTCGCCGCGCTCCTGCTGTGCACGACGGCCGCGCCGGCGTGGAGCCAGACGCCTGCGACCGCGCAGCTCACGGCCATTACCGACAAGGTCTTTGCGCCGTGGAACAGCACCCACTCGCCCGGCTGCGCCGTGGGCATCGCGCGCGGCGGCGTCACGCTGCTCGAGCGCGGCTACGGCATGGCCGATCTTGCCGGCGGACGCCCCATCACCCCCGCCACCATTCTCGAATCGGGGTCTGTGGCCAAGCAGTTCACCGCCACGGCGGTGATGCTGCTGGTGGCCGACGGCAAGCTCCGGTTGGAGGATGATGCGCGGCGCTACCTGCCCGAGCTGCCCACGTACGGGCGCACCATCACGGTGCGTCATCTGCTGACGCACACCAGCGGGCTACGCGAGTGGAGCAACCTCGTGGCCTGGCAGGGGTGGCCGCGCGGCACGCGCATGCACACGCAGGGCGATGCGTTCCGCATCATCACCAGCCAGCGCGCGCTCAACTATCCGGTGGGTGACCACTATTCGTACACCAACTCGGGGTACCTGCTGGCGCGCACGCTCGTGGAGCGCGTGAGCGGCCAGGACTTCGAGACGTTCACGGCCGAGCGCATCTTCAAGCCGCTCGGGCTCACGCACACATCGTGGCGTGGCAACTTCACGCGCGTGGTGCCCGGGCTGGCGCAGGCGTACCGGCGCCATCGCGGCGAGTGGCAGCTGGACATGCCCAACGACCACGTCATTGCCGCCGGCGGTCTGTGGACCACGGTGGGAGACTGGCTCGCGTGGAACGAGCACCTCACGAAGCGCGCGCTGGGCGCCGCCGTGGTGGACTCGCTGAGCCGCCGCATGCGCCTCACCAGCGGGATCGACATCGGCTATGCGCTGGGCCTCATGGTGGGCGAGTACCGCGGCACGCCGCAGGTTGCGCACTCGGGCTCGACCGCAGGGTACAGCACGTATCTGGCCCGCTATCCGCAGCTGGGCAATCTCTCCATTGCCGTGCTGTGCAACTCGGCCGGCGCACCGGCCACGAACTACACGCACGCCATCGTGGACGCCCTGCACCCGGAGTTACCGCGTGCGGCGGCGCGAGATACCGTGCCGGCCACGCTGCCAACCCTGCTCCCCTGGCGCGGCCTGTACGAAGACACACGGTGGCACAGCGTGGCCGTCATGGACACGGCCGGTGGGAGCATGCGTCTCGACGGCGCTCCCGTGCGGCCGCTGCGCGACGGCACCTATCTCGTGGGCAGCCAGGTGATGCGGTTCGCGATGGACGCGGACGGACGCACGCGCACGCTGCGTTCGACAACGAGCGACGGCGACAGCGTCGTGCACCGGTGGCGACAGGCGGAGCGCTGGAATCCCTCCGCGAGCGAACTGCAGGCGCTGATGGGACGCTACGCCAGCAATGAAATCGGGGTCACATTCGATGTGGCCGTGCAGAACGGCACGCTCACGGTGAGCCCGCGCCCCGGGGTAGTGGATACCCTCACCCCCACGGCGCGCGACGCGTTCGCGGGGAGCGACAATGCCGTCTGGTTCACGCGTGGCCGCAACGGCGCGGGGCGCGAGATGCACTTCGGGGCGAGTCGCGCGTGGCACTTCACTGCGGTGCGCGTCCCGTGAGCGGCGCTCTTGATGTTCCGGTCGTCCTCATCACCGGTGCCGCCACCGGCATCGGCGCCGCGTGCGCACGCGCCTTCGCCCGTGCCGGGTGGCGCGTGGCCGTTGCCACCCTGCCCGCCACGCAACGCGAGGCTGAGGCGGTGCAGGCCGAATGCACCGCACTGGGCGCCGACGCGCTGGTGGTGGACCTCGATGTCACCGACGACGCCAGCTGTCGCCGCGCCGCCGATCGCACCGAACAGCACTTCGGTCGACTCGACGGCCTGGTGAACTGCGCCGGCGTGACGCGCTTCGTGCCGCACCATGACCTCGAGGCGCTGCCCTCGAGCGAGTTCGGGCGCACGAACGACGTGAATGTGCTGGGCACCTTCCAGATGATTCGTGCCTGCCGCGGTGCGCTCGAGCGCAGCGGACGCGGCGCCATCGTGAACTACTCGTCCATCGCCGGGCTGTCGGGGGTGGGGTCGAGCGTCGCCTACGCCGCCAGCAAGGGGGCCGTGATTGCGCTCACGCTCTCCACGGCCCGCTCGCTGGCGCCGCACATCCGCGTGAACGCCATTGCCCCGGGCTATGTGGCCGGCGGACTCCCCAGCCGCGTTCTCGATCCCGCTGCGCTGGCAGCGGTGGAGGCCCGCTATCTCGAGACACAGCCCCTCAAGCGGCTGCTGCACCCCGACGAAGTGGCGGCACTCACGCTGTTTCTCGTGGATGGACCGGTGGGCATCACCGGCGAAGTCATCCGCATCGACAACGGCCTGCACCTCAACGGCTGACCCCCATGCACACGGCTCACGACGCCGAGATGGCCGACACGGTGCGCATCGGCTTCATCGGCCTGGGGCTCATCGGCGCCCCCATGGTGGAGCGGCTGCTCGAGTGCGGTCGCGATGTGACGATCTGGAACCGCTCGCCGGAAAAGTGCGCGCCGCTGGTGGCGGCGGGGGCGCGTCTGGCACCATCCGCGCAGCAGGTGGGGCGCGACACCGATATCGTGTGCCTCTGCCTCACCGACACGGCCGCCGTGCAGGACGTGGTCTTCGGGACGGGCAACGTGGTAGCCGGGCTGCGTGAGGAATCGCTGGTCGTGGACCTCTCCAGCATTGCGCCCGATGCCACGCGCACCATGGCGCACGCGCTCGATGACACCTGCGGGGCCTCGTGGCTCGACGCGCCGGTCTCCGGCGGCGTGCCGGCCGCCCGTGCGGGCAGACTCATCGTGTTTGCCGGCGGTAACGCCAACGATGTGGCGCGTGCCACGCCGGTATTCAGCGCGCTTGCCCAGCGGGTGACGCACATGGGCGGGCACGGGGCGGGACAGCTCGCCAAGAGCTGCAATCAGCAGATCGTGGCGTGCAACCTGCTCGTGATTGCCGAGATGCTCGCCTTTGCCGAACGCGCGGGCGTGGATGCGTCACGCCTGCCCGAGGCGCTCGCCGGCGGCTTTGCCGACTCGCTGCCGCTGCAGATCTTCGGCCCGCGCATGGTGCATGGCACCGACCAGCCACGCCTCGGCGCCGTCGGCACCTTCAACAAGGACATCGCGCAGGTGGTGCGACTCGCCGAGGAGGTGGGCGCGGCGGTGCCCCTCACGCAGGCCGCGCTGGCGCGCTACGCGGCGGCCCTGGCACACACAGAGATCGGGCACGACGCCGATGCCTCGCGGCTCATTCGCCTGGTGCAAGCGCCTGCGGATGGCGGCGCATGACGCGCCAATTCCGATCGAGCGCCATCTACGAGGGCACCCTGCGCACCACCACGCACGCGTTTCTGCAGGCGCTGGGGCAGGACGACGACGAAATTCGCCGGCCGCACATTGGGGTGTTTCACACGGGTGGCGAGATGAGCCCGTGCAACCTCAACCTCCGCGAACAGGCGCTGCACGCGAAGACCGGCATCTACGCACACGGCGGCATGCCGCACGAGTGTCCCGTGGTCTCCGTCTCCGATGGCCTCTCGGTGGCGCACCCCGGGATGCGCTACTCCCTCGTGTCGCGCGAACTGATTGCCGATAGCGTGGAAGCCAGCACCGAAGCCCATCAGTGGGACGGGATCTTCGCCATTGGCGCCTGCGACAAGAATCTCCCGGGGCTCATGATGGGGATGCTGCGCTGCAACGTTCCGGCCGTGTTCGTGCACGGCGGGTCGGCGCTGCCCGGGCACTGGCAGGGGCGCGATACGCACGTGGGCGAAACGTACGAGACCATTGGCAAGGTGCTCGCGGGTGAGACGTCGGCGGAGACGCTGCAGGCGCTGGCTCACGCCTGTCTCCCCACGGCGGGGGCCTGTGCCGGCCAGTTCACGGCCAACACCATGGGCATGGTATCGGAGGCGCTTGGCCTCGCGCCCGTGGGGTCGAGCATGGTGCCGGCCGTGTACAGCGAACGGGCCCCGCTCATGCGGCGCGCCGCGGCCATTCTCATGCGCGCCGTCATGGCCGATGCCCCGCGACCGCGCGACATCGTGACCCGCGCCGCGCTCGAGAATGCCTGTGCGGCCGTTTCGGCCACGGGCGGATCCACCAACGCGGCGCTGCACCTGCCGGCGCTCGCGCACGAGGTCGGCGTGGAGTTCACGTTGGCCGACGTGGCCCGTGTGTTTGCGCGTACGCCACTCATTGCCGACCTGCAGCCGGGCGGCCGCTACTTCGCCCGTGACCTGCACCACGTGGGCGGGGCCGGTGTCGTGCTGCGTGCGCTGCTCGAGTCGGGGCACGTGGATGGCAGTGCGCTCACGGTGACGGGACGCACCCTGGCCGAGGAGTTGGCCACGGCACCGGCACCCGATGGCCGAGTGGTGCACACGGTGGCGCAGGCGCGATCCACGGATGGTGGCGTGACCGTGCTCACCGGCAACCTGTGTCCCAACGGCGCACTGCTCAAGACGGCGGGACTCAACACGCTCGTGCACCGCGGTCCGGCGCGGGTCTTCGAGTGCGAGGAAGCGGCACAGGCCGCCGTGACGGCGCGAGCCTACGCGCTGGGCGATGTGCTGGTGATCCGCAACGAGGGGCCCCATGGCGGCCCCGGCATGCGCGAGATGCTGGGGATCACGGCGCTGCTCTACGGGCAGGGGGTGGGCGACCAGGTGGCGCTGCTCACCGATGGCCGCTTCAGCGGGGCAACGCGAGGGCTGTGCATTGGCCACGCCGGCCCCGAAGCTGCCGTTGGCGGGCCCATTGCCGCACTGCGCGACGGCGACATCATCGCCATTGATGCCAGGCCGGAGGCGCGCACGATTGTCGTGGAGCTGAGCGACGAAGCGCTCGCCATGCGACTGGCGGCGGTGACACCGCAGCCGCAGCCCGTGCGTGGCGGGCTACTGGAGAAGTACCGCGCCGTGGTCGGGCCGGCGCACCGCGGTGCGGTTACGCACTCGGGGCCGGGTGCGCGGTGAGCGGGTAAGGGGACAGCCGCCGCCTCACCGCTCCCGCGGCGCCGCGGGCATGACGGGGAGGCACATCACGTACGCGTGATAGCGCGTCTCCCCCGGCGCGAGCGCGCGCGCCAGATCCACGCGATCCTCGGCGTCGGTCATGAGCATCGCGTCGCCGTACACGTTGAACAGACAATCGGCCTTGCCCATGCGGAAACGCAGCGACGCTTCGCTGGGGGCATCGTACGGGTCGGGGGTGCGCACCCAGCCCACCGCCCGTACGCGCTCGTAGAAGGCCACGGCTTCCGGCTGCACACCGCGCACCGTGCCCCCGGCCGCCGTGATGCGACAGCCGGTGAGCCGTTGTTTCGTACGCCAGTCGTCGAGCGTGTCCGGCTCCACCACCACGGCCATGTGGCGATCGGTCGTGAGGAACGCGGCGGCGTCAACGCACAGCGGCTGCGCGGCCGCCGCCGGACGCACCGGCGGTTGGTCGATCATGGCCGACCACCATGTGGCGGCCCCGAACAGGAACGGAAGTGTATGCATGACGCACGGAGAATGCGGAGTACGGTTGGCGTTCGCCAGTCATGTCGCGTACTGCGTACCGCTTCCCGTTCAGGGTGTACGCAGCACGGCGAACCACGTGGACGGCGCCGGCGACGGCGCCCCGCGCCACTGCAGCTCGGCGCGGTAGAGCCCCGGCGCAAGCACTCGCCCGGCACCGGTGCGCAGGTCCCACGTCACCGTACCGCCGCCGTTGGTGGGGACGGCCAGTTGCAGTGCGCCATCGGGGGTCGAGACCAATACGTACCCCTGCGGCGGCGTATTGGTGAAGTGCACGCGATCAGGCGCCGCTACCTGTACGCCGAAGGCCGTGGCGGCAGGCGCCGGTTGCACGGCGGCCACCGGCGAGGGAAACGCCGCTGCGCGGCGCACCTTCTTGTCGCTGCCCTCAACAGCCACGAGCGCGGCGAGGGCCGTGCCGTAGGCCGGCTCCTGTCGTACGGCCTCCAGCAGCGCCTCCGCCGCCGGCGCCGTCTGCCGCTGGGCGAGCAGCACGAGGCCCAGGTTGAAGGAGGCGGCGGCGAGACTGGGCTGCTCGGCCAGGGCGGCGCGGTACTCGCGTGCGGCCCCGGCGAGATCGCCGTTGCGATGCAGCGCGTCGGCGTACTCCGCACGGATCCACGCGAGCGCCGGCTGCTGCGCCAGCGCCTGCACATACAGATCGCGCGCCTCGTCGTCATCACCGAGTTGCAGTTTGGCACGAGCGAGCGCGCGCAGCAGCTCCGGACGCTCGTCGCCCAGCGCGCGAGCGCGCTCGAAGGCCGCCACGGCGTCGGCCGCACGCCCGCGGGACTCGTGCGCCACCCCCAGCAGGAAGAACGCCTGCGGATGCGTGGTGTTGTCGGCCAGGAGCGGCTGCAGGGCGCTGGCCGCATCGTCGAACAGCTTGCCGTTGGCGGCGAGCGAGGCGAACACCACCGTACCCATGGCCCGGTACAAGGGCGCCTCGGCGCCGCTGCGATCACGCTCGAAGTAGGGATCGATGGGGCCCGCCGTGACGGACGTCGATGGCGTTGCGACCGCGGCGGCGCCGGGCACGCGAATCCAGTGATCGCTGAAGGTGCCATGCGGCACGGTGCGTTCCTTCACCACCGGCATGTGACACGACACACAATCACTTTGCGCAGCATGGGCGCGCTTCGAGGCGGCAACGGGAAAGCGCGACGCGAGCGACGCCGGGGTGTGGCAGGCCAGGCAGGGCTGGTTGCGCGTGGCCCGCGTGGGCGGCGGCGCGTGGGGATTGTGGCAACTGGCGCACTCGAGCGGTGCCTTGGAGGCAGCCGTGGCGCGGAAACAGGCACTCTGGCGCAGGCGGTCGGCGTGCGACACGAGGTCGATGTCCCCACCGTTCTTGTAGTACGCGTACTGCGCCGCCAGCTGCCGCGCCGGGGTGAAGTCGAACGCGTGACGCCCCGGTCGCAGCACCGCCACCGAGGTGTGCACATGGCACTGCTCACACACGTCGAGGCGCCGCTCCAGCGGGAGGCGCCGCGGGTTCACGATGGTGGGGTCGAAGGCACTGTCCCCCGCAACCGACGCACCCTGCGGGGCCGCGCGCCGCGCCTGCACATGCGCCGCCCCGGGACCGTGGCACCGTTCACAGCCAATGCCCGGGCGCAGCACCGGGTACTTGCCTTCAAGGTGCGGGGCCGGCACCGGATAGCTGGAGTGACAGGCAATGCAGCGGTCGGGGAGGAGACGCGAGAAGCGCGCGTTGTTGACCTCGTACCCGGGGCTGAAATCCCACCCGTGATCGGCATACCAGGTGAGGGGCAACTGAAACAGCCGCCCGTTCTCCGCGGTGAAGTAGGTGCGGGCCAGTCGACCGCTGCCCATGACGTAATCGATGCGGCGGCGCAGCTCGTGCGCCGGCCGTGCGGCGTCACCTGGACGGGTTTCCACCTGCCAGAGCGAGCCGGCGCTATCCACCACGCGGTACGCATACCCCGTGGGCGCGTTGCGCAGCGCCTCGGCCATGGCCTGTTCCACACGGGAGTCGGGGGTCCAGGCGTGGAACGACCGCGCCATGCTGTGCTGGGCATACGATGCCGCCGCGGCGGCGTGACAGGAGGCACAGGAGGAGTCACCCACGTAGGCGGTGGGGGTCGCCACGTTGGCAAAGCGTGCCTCCACCGAGTCCGGAGGGGCGGCGGCCGACCCTGATGGTCCGCGCGACGATGCCGACTCGTTGCACCCCCCCACGAGCAACGCGGCTAGCACCGCCTGGACCGACCGCCTGGAGTATCCGGCCCCCACTGTCCATCCCGATTGCATCATGTGCCTACAGTAGCGCCCGGACCGTTGCCGCGACACGCACCAGCCGCAGGATGAGTACGGTTCAACGCGAGGGGGGCGGCAGCACGTTAGCTTTGCGCGGTCATCTCCATCCCGAGGCTCACATGGTTCGTCGCCTTCCGTTCGGTCTGTGCCTGGTGGCACTCACGGGCGCCTGCACGCTGCAGCGCAGCACCCCGTCCGCTCCCGCGTTCGCCCGCTCGTCGTCCACGCCGGGTAGCCTGGCCGCCCGGGGCGTGAGCAGCGACGAACACCTCGCTCACATGAATGCCGCCGATCAGGTGGCTCCCGCCCCGGCCGCCGCCGTCGGTCCGCAGGACCTGTCGCTGCCGCCCAGCAGCAACGGCGCGGCGGAACGCGTGAAGAACAGCCCGCGCCACGGTGAGTGGGTGAAGATCGCCTACGAGGCCGGATCCACTGACTCGCTCATGGCGTGGGTGGTGTATCCATTCAGCAAGACCGCCAGCCAGAAGGCGCCCGTGGTGGTGGTGGTGCACGAGATCTTCGGGCTTTCCACCTGGGTGCGCGGTGTAGCCGATCAGGTGGCCGCCGACGGCTTCATTGCCGTGGCACCGGATTTCCTCTCGCGGGTGCGCGGCGGCCCCAGCACGGTCGAGCTGTCGTCCGATACGGCGCGCCGACTCATTCAGGGGGTCAGCACGACCGAGCGCAACACCATCATCAAGGCGGCCGCCAACTACGCCATGATGCTCCCCAGCGCCCAGCCCCGGTACGCCGTCATTGGCTACTGCTGGGGCGGCACCACCACGTGGGCGCACGGCGTGAACGGCGGGCTCAAGGGCTTCTCGGGCGGCGTGGCGTTCTACGGGGCGCCGTATACCAGAGGCGGCGCCCCGGCCACCTCGACCACTGCGGCCGTTCCCGCGTCGGTAGATGCCGACTCCCTGGCCAGGATCTCGCAGCCCATCATGCTGCTCAACGGCTCCAAGGACGCGCGCATTGCCGCGCTCATGCCGGCCATCGACTCCGTGATGAAGGCCCAGAAAAAGACGTACACCGGCGTGAACTACGAGGGCGCCGTGCACGGGTTCCTGCGGGCGCAGAGCGATCCCCGCCCCGCCAATCGCGATGAGACCGAGGAGGCGGCCAACCTTGCCGCTACCCGCGACGCGTGGCCGCGCACCATCGCCTTCCTCCGCACGCAGCTCGGCGTGAAGTAAGTCGCCACTACAGCTTGTGGGTGGACAGCAGGAGACTGGTTTCCGTGTTGGCCACCCCCTTCACCTTGCCGATGCGCCGCAGGACGTCGTCGAACTCCTGCAGCGTGTCGGTGGCGAGCTCCGCCACGATGTCCCACCGCCCGTTGGTGGTGTGCAGCGCCCGCACCTCAGGCAGGCCCCGCAACGTACGCAGCACCTGATCGGCGTCCCCCTCCGTGCGCACCATCGTGACCGCGCGAATGCGGTACGATGCCGCCTCGGGTGCGGTGCGCACCGTGAACCCCAGCAGCGTCCGCTCCTCGAGCAGACGATCGATGCGGTTCTGCACTGTCCCGCGTGAGACCTTGAGCAGCCGGGCGAGCGTCGCCACCGGCGTGCGCGCGTTCTCGCGCAGCAGGGCAATGAGGCGGGTATCGAGAGCGTCCATGACCGGGTGATCCACGCGCTGGGGGAAGGCGATGCGACACTTTGTCGCTTTCGGCCTATCAGAATGCTAGCCGTGCTGCATTACTTGCGCACTTTTCTGTCTTGTTGCTGGCACGGGTCGCCCGCATCGTGTGGGCATGCCAACCGTCGCTTCCCCCGCCGCCAGCGCGCGCGCCGTCGAGATCATCGGCGTGCCGCTCGATCTGGGCGCCAGCCGCCGCGGCGTCGACATGGGCCCGTCGGCCATGCGGCTCTCCAGCCTCGTGCGTCACCTCGAACGCCTGGGGTGCGCCGTGCGCGACACCGGCAATGTGCCGGTCCCCGACCGCGCCGCGCTGCCGCCCGTGCCCGGCGCCTTTCTGCAGGCCATCACGGCCGTCTGTGCCGATCTCGCGCGTCGCACCGCCGACGCCGTGCGCGCCGGCATCACCCCGCTGGTGCTGGGCGGCGACCATTCCCTGGCGGCGGGCTCGGTGGCCGGCACCGCCACCGCGTTGCACGAGCGCGGACAACGGCTCGGGCTCATCTGGCTCGATGCCCACGCCGATCTCAACACCCCCGACACCAGCCTCAGCGGCAACGTCCACGGCATGCCGGTGGCCCACCTGCTCGGACTCGGCGATCCCCGCCTCGCCTCCCTGAGTCACGCCACGCCCGCCGTACGCCCCGAACACCTCGTCTACGTGGGGCTGCGCGATCTCGACGACGCCGAAAAGGCGTGCATACGCCAGCTGGGCATCCGGGCCTTCACCATGCGCGACATCGACGAGCGTGGACTGCGCGCCGTGATGGACGACGCGGTCACGATTGCCACCACCGGCACCGGTGGCGTGCATCTCTCGTGCGACGCCGACTGGGTGGACCCGCAGGAAGCCCCCGGTGTCGGCACCCCGGTGCGCGGTGGCGCCACGCTGCGGGAAGCGCATCTCGCCATGGAGATCATCCACGATGCCGGCGCGCTCCTCGCCATGGATCTCGTGGAGATCAATCCCATTCTCGACGCCGGCAACGCCACGGCGGAGCTCGCGGCGGAACTCATCGCCAGCGCCTTCGGCCGCCACATCCTCTGACGGACTCTCCGCATGATCGATCGCGAGCACGCCACGACCATTCCCGTCCCCTCGTCATCCGTCGCGCTGCGCGGCACGTCCGGCGCACCGGTCTCCACGCGTGACGCGATTGCCCGCGAAGACGCGTGGGGGGCGCACAACTACCACCCGCTCGATCTCGTCATTGCCGAAGCGCGTGGCGCCTGGGTGACCGACGTGGAAGGGCGCCGATATCTCGACTGTCTGAGCGCCTACAGCGCGGTGAACCAGGGGCATTGTCACCCGCGCCTGCTGCAGACCCTGATTGAACAGGCATCGCGCGTCACCCTCACCTCCCGCGCGTTTCGCAATGATCAGCTGGGCGGTTTCTGCGAGGAGCTCGCCCAGCTGTGCGGCATGGAGATGGTGCTCCCCATGAACACCGGCGCGGAAGCCGTGGAGACGGCCATCAAGGCGGCGCGGCGCTGGGGCTACCGCACGCGACAGATCCCCGACGGGCAGGCGCAGATCATTGCCTTCGAGAACAACTTTCACGGGCGCACGACCACCATCGTGGGCTTCTCGAGTGAGCCGGCCTACCGCGAACAGTTCGGGCCCTTCGCGCCGGGATTCGTACTGGTCCCCTTCGGCGACATCGAGGCCGTACGGCGCGCCATGACCGCCAACACCTGTGCGGTCCTCATCGAACCCATCCAGTGTGAAGCCGGGGTGCTCCTGCCGCCGGCCGGCTTCCTGCGGGCGCTGTCGGCCCTGTGTGCCGAGCGCGGCGTGCTGCTCATGGCCGACGAAATTCAGACGGGGCTCGGACGTACGGGCGCGCTGTTCGCCTGCGACCACGACGACGTCGTGCCGGACCTGTACATCCTGGGAAAGGCGCTCAGCGGCGGCTTCTACCCGGTGTCCGCCGTGGTGGCGCGGCGCGAAGTCCTGGGCGTCTTCGATCCGGGATCGCACGGCAGTACCTTCGGCGGCAATCCGTTGGGGTGTGCCGTGGCCCGAGAGGCGCTGCGCGTGCTGCGCGACGAACGATTGATCGAGCGCTCGGCCACGGAAGGCGCGTGGCTCCTGGAGCAGCTGCGAACGTTGCGCCATCCGGCCATTGGTGCGGTTCGCGGTCGAGGGCTCATGTGCGCCATCGAGCTCACGGTGGCAGCGCGCCCCTTCTGCGAGGCGCTGCAGAAACGCGGGGTACTCTGCAAGGAGACGCACGGCACCGTCATTCGCCTCTCCCCACCGCTCGTGGTGGAGCGCCGTGATCTCGAGTGGGCGGTGACCCAGTTGCGCGCGGTGTTCGTGGATTGAGAAGCCAGACACCGCGCGAAGAACCCTTCGGGAGCTCGGACGACGAAAGGCACGACACTCCATCGTCGTGCCTCCGTCCTTCGCGCCCGTCGACGGGCCGTTCGCGCGGCCCCGGCGGCCGGCCGGCTAGCGGTTGATGCTGTTGTCGAGGAAGGGCCGGTTCACCGCCGTGCCTGTACTTGGCAGCGTCATGTCGCCGCGCGCCGTGACCGTGTAGACGCGCCCTGGGAGAAAGGACACGGCCGTGCGCGTGATCACGACGGTGGTGCTGCCGCTGTTGCGCGTGGTCAGATCGTACGAGCCCGTCGGCACCCCTACGAAGGCCCCAGCCGCCCGGTAGGCAATGGCACCGCCCACGGTGATCTCCGTCCCGGCCACGGGCTCACGCAACGTCAACTGCATGGGCTGCGCGTTCGGGCTCGCGTTCACGAAGCGGACGAGCGCCTGCGAGAAGTCAAGAGTGTCGGGGAAGTTGTCCTGCACCACGAACCCCTCGGCCTGCTTGGTCGCGGTGTTGTAGAACCCCGCGAGATACACGGAATACGCCTTGCGATCCTCGACGGTGGCCGGAATGGCCGCAATCGGCAGGTCCTTGTCCACCGCCGCCGAGATTCGTCCGGAGAAGGTGGTCTGCCCCGGAGGCATCGCGATGTAATTGTTACCGGCCGCCACAGCGCCGTACGCCACTCCCACCGTGGACTCGGTGCCGGTGGTGGAGGAGATGGCGGTGACCTTGGTGTTGCCAGCGTAGAAGTTCACCTGCGGCGCGTTGATACCGAAGTTGAAGAACTTCACGCGTGCCCCAACGACAGGGGCAGTGATGGAGCTGATCTGCACGGCGTCTTGGTCGCAGCCGGTGAGCGCGACGAACCCGAGCAGCAGCGCGAGGGAGCGGGAGGGCTTCATCACGATTACGGTTGAGTGATCCAGAGCGGTTTGGTGTGGAAATCGAGTGCGAGCCCACCGATCTTGTCGAGCGCCGCTCGATTCCAGACATATTCGGAGTTGAACCGCGCCCGGATGCGATGTACGATCTTCCCGTCGTTGTCTGGGAAGAGCACCGTCGGGATGGCGAAGCCGGGGAAGACCTGCTGCCCCGTCTGGGGATCGATGCCGGTGTAGTTGAAGCGGCGCATGTCCATCCACGTCTCCACGTGTGCCCACCCCCACTGGGCGATGTACTTCTGCGTCATGATCTGCGTGAGCGTGAGACTCCCCACACTGGGCATGATGGCCGGACTCGCCAGAAACGCCGACCGTTCCGCCGCACTGATCTGCGCCACCGCCTGCCCATCATCGAGGTTGCGTGCGTTCACGAAGTCCAAGTGTGACGACACGCCGTTCGTGTACGCCTGCAGCGCCACCGCCCGGTTCCCGGAGCGGAACGCGGCTTCGGCTTTGATGAACTGCAGCTGACTGTACGTCATGATCGGGAACCGGCTCCGATCGGCGAACAGATACCGCGACGGCTGACCGGCTCCCGCCGTGCCCACGTAGCCGAAAAGATTGTTCGGCTGCTGCGCTGCCGGCAGCGCGGTGGTACCGACCTGATTGTCCCGCCCACGGAACTGTCCGTCGGGCGCCGGTGCCAGCATGCGGCTCAGCCGCGGGTCCACCACGCCACCGAAGACGGTGCCGTTCATCAGATTCACGACGAAGTTGGTCTGCCGGTAGTTCGTCAGGTTGTTGCGACGTGGGCCCCAGAAGTTGGCGTCGGCATTGTCCGCACTGGTGCCGCTGTAGGCCAGCAGGGCATCGTCGGCATTGCTCGTGAACGACAGGTCCACCGCGGCGATCACTTCCTGCGGGCGATAGCTGCCCTTGTTGCTGTAGTGATTGAGTGCCATGGCCTTCAGGCCGTACGCGAAGCGCAACCACCGCACCCGGTCGCCGCCGTAGACGCGATCGAAGCGGGCTAGAAACTGCTGACTCACTGCCCCATCGGTCCGCTGCAGGTTCTTGATCGCCTCGTCGAGCAGGCGGAGCGTTTCCTGATACGCGAACTCCTGCGTGTCGTAGTCGAAGGTAAAGCGGGTCTGGTCGAAGGCCTGCTTGATGATCAGTTCACCGTGCACGTCCGTGACCTTGAGCCATCCCCACGCCTGAATCGCCTGACCGATGCCGAGCAGGTCCCAGCGTTCCTCGGCCTTGGCAATCTCGATCATGTCGACCAGGTTCTGGCCGATGCTCCAATACACGTCACGCCAGAGCTGACCACCATTGTCGGAGGTGGGATCGTAGCCCATGCGATCCCACGTGCTGGCCAGGGTTGCCCCGGACGGCAGGGTCCAGTTCTGCGTGTAGCGCCCGATGAATCGGCCGTCGAATTGCTCCGAGGTGGCCACCCAGTGCAGGATCGGCGGCAGATAGAGATTGGCCGAGACACGCTGCGGCGCGTTCGGATTCTCGTTCACGTCGAGGAAGTTCTGGCACCCGGCCGCGAGGGCGAGAGTACCACCCAGCAGGGCCGTGCGAAAGCGCGTGGCAGTCACGCGAATGGGAAGTCGCGTCGCGAGCGACGCCGTGGATTGAGTGCGTCGCATGGTCAGTATCCCAGCGTGATGCCGAAGGAGAACCCGCGCGGCATCGGGAAGTTGCCGAAATCGATGCCCACCGCGCCCGAGCCGCCCACGGCAGCCGTGTTGCCGTTCACGATCGGGTCGAGGCCGGAGTAATTGGTGAACAGCAGGAGGTCGGTGCCGCGGATGAACGCGCTCGCGCGCCGGGCCCGCACGTAGTGACCGGGGAACTCCATGCGCAGGGTCACGTCGCGCAGTCGCACCCAGTGCACGTTCTTCTCGACGAACAGCTCCTCGCTCATACCCGTGTAGAACGCCGGCTGCACGGCGGGGATGACCACGATCCCGTTCGGGGTGGGGGTGGCCGAGTTCTCGCGCCCGTCACGCAGTACGCCAGGCACGATACGCGCCTGGTCGCGATCGAGCGTCTGCATGGAGAGTCCGCGCGTCGTGAGAAAGTGCTGCGTGGCGTTGAACACGTCGCCGCCGCGGCGGAAATCCCACAACATGGTGACCGACGCCCGCTTGTACTTCAAGTTGTTCGTGACACCCATCGTCCAGAGCGGCTGCCGGTCATAGCCCGCATCGATGAAGGTGGTGCTGCGGATGGGCAGGCCCGTCGTGGGGTCGATGAGCAGCTGCCCCTGGTTGTTCCGCTGATAGAACAGACCCGTCATGGAGCGCGTGGACAGCCCTGGCGCTACCCCGTTGCGGATGTTGCCGTACAACCACGTGTCCGACACGTACGACTCGGGGAGCTCGTTCGGCAAGTTGAGGACCCGTCCGCGCGCCTGCTCGTAGTTGGCAATCAGTTCCCACGAGAGGTCGCTGGTCTGGACAGGTACGGCGCGTGCCACCACTTCCACGCCGGTATTGCGGGTCCGTGCCCCGTTCAGGTTGAACAGGATGAAACCCGTGCCGTAGGACCCGCGGATGTCGTTGACGATCTGGTCTTTCGTTTCCTTGCGGTAGACCGTCACGTCGAGCCCAATCCGGTCGTTGAGACTTGCGAGCTCGAACCCGCCCTCACGTGAGGCGGCGAACTCCGGGCGCAATCCAAGGTTCGGGCCGGTAAAGCCGTAGCCGTAGCCGCCGCCGGTGGTGGTCTTCGACTCGAGGAACGGCCGATACGCGTAGGGTCGGGCGTCACGCCCCACCTCGGCGTAACTGGCCCGCACCTTGGCCGTCATGAACTTGCCTATGGCCGGCACGGCATCCGAAACGATCACCGAGCTCTGCACCGACGGATAGAAGAACGAGTTGCGCTCGATCGGGATCGTCGATGTCCAGTCGTTGCGTCCGGTCACGGTTACGAACGCCCAGTTGTTGTATCCGAGCTGCGCCTGACCGAAGGCGCTCACCAGGCGGCGCTGCGCAATCGTGGTGCGGGCGAAGCGGGTGGCAATGTCGGTGTTGTTGATCGAGACGAAGTTCGGATCGAGAAAGTTGCGGCCGCTTTCGGCGTTCACCTCGCTCTTCGAGTCTGACAGGGCGTGACCCACCAGACCGCTCAGTGTGAAGCCCCTGCCGATCCGCTGCCGATTGATGTTGAAGATCGTCTGGGTGTTGATGTTGCGCGTCACATCCACGGCGTTGTCCATGATGCCGTTGTTCGTGAAGCCTACCGAGCTCTCGGGGTGCCGCAGGATCTGGTTCGAATTCGTGTAGTTGTCGACACCGATGTTGGTCTTGATGGAGCCCCACGAGAACGGCGTGACGGTGAGCCCGAGATTCGGGAAGATGCGATTCGTACGCGCCTGGATCAGGTTTCGGCTCACGCTGAAGTACGGGTTGTCCACCTCCGCATTGGCCGCCAGGGCGGTGATGCGGCGGCGCGTACCGGCAGGAGAAAGGAAATCACCCGCGTTGTCGGTCTGCGGCCAGAGCAGCAGACCGAGCAGCGGACCGTTGCCGCCCTTCTCCGGCTGGTCGTTGGTGGACTGCACGTAGAGCATGGACAGGTCAGCGCGCACGTACTTGTTCACCTGCGCGTTCATGGCGCCGGTGAGGTTGATGCGCTGCAGCTGGGAGTTGGGAATGACGCCGAGATTGCGATTCAGGTTCCCCGAAATGCGGTAGCCGACCTTGTTGTCGCTGGTCGCGCCGCTGAACGTAAGCACGTGCTGCTGTGACACGGCGGTGCGGAAGAACCCGTCCACATTGTTGAAGAGCTGCACGCCCGGCGCATACGGCGCCCCGAAGTACTGGAACGACCCGAGTGTGGCCCCCGCCTGCGAGGTCGGGCCGTACACCCCCTGGATCTCCGGCTGGGCGCGCGTGTTGTCGAGCCGCACCCAATTGCTGTACTCGAAGCCGCCGGTCCCCGCCTTGCCGCGCTTGGTGGTGATGACGATCGCGCCGTTCGCCGCGTCGATGCCATACAGCGCCGCCGCTTCCGGGCCCTTGAGCACGACGAGCGTCTCGATGTCCTCGGGGTTGATGTCGGCCGCACGATTGGTGAAGTCGATGCCGCGGTTGTTGAACGCGGTGGCCGAGCCGGGCGCGTCCGACGCGAGGACGTTGGTGTTGAGCGTCTTGTTGTCCAGCGGCAGGCCATCGACGATCATGAGCGGCTGGTTGCTGCCGCTGATGGAACTCACGCCGCGGATGGTGATGCTCGACGACGAACCCGGCACGCCCGAGGAGCTCGTCACGTCTACCCCGGCCACACGGCCGGCGAGCGCGTTGATGAAATTCTCACGGCCGGTCTGCGCCAGTTCGGCGCCGCTGACCGTCTGCTGGGCGCTGCCCAGTTCGCGTTTCGTGGCCGTCTGGCCAAGTGCGGTGACCACCATGGCATCGAGATTGGCCGCCGATTTCTCGAGCGACACATCGATGATGTTGGCGGCGCCGACCAGCCGTTCCTTGGGCACGTACCCGATCAGCCGGTACTGCAGGGTCTGGCCGACCCGGACGCTGATGGTGTAGATGCCACCGCTGCTGGTCTGGACGACCTGGCTGGTGCCTTTGACGACGACCGAAACGCCAGAGAGAGGTACATCGCCGTCGCGCGTGACGCGCCCGGTGACCGTCTTCTGCTGCGCCGAAAGCGGCGACACGGACAGGACGGCACCCAGAAGCAACGCGAGGATGCGAATCTGCATGTGAGGAGGGGGCCTGAGGAGGAGGGGATGGGCTACCTTACCTGTGATGGTGAGTGCTGTCAATTCAGGCCGCTCGTGTGACGCGTCCAATTCCGCTATTGTTTGCCCCCACCCGCCCGCGCCACGCTCATGTCCGATTACCTGTCCGTCCCGTGTCCGCTCCCCCTGCCGGCGCTTCCGCCACGTCTGCCGTCACGCGTTCTCGTTACCGGGGGCGCCGGGTTCATCGGCAGCGCGCTGGTGTGGGCGCTCAACGGCCTCGGCGTTGAACGCATTGTCGTAACCGACCGGCTGGGACAGGACGAAAAGTGGCGCAACCTCGTGCCGCTGCGCTTCGAGGACTATCTGGAGGCCGACGACCTCATGGCCCCCCTCGAGCGGGGCGCCCTGGGGCGGTTCGACCTCGTCCTGCACCTCGGGGCCTGCTCGGCCACCACCGAACGTGACGCGAGCTTTCTGGCCAAGAACAACTTCGAGTACACCAAGCAGCTGGCGCACTGGGCGCTCGGGCACGAGGTCCGCTTCGTGTACGCCTCCAGCGCCGCCACGTATGGGGACGGCGCACAAGGGATGGACGACACCCACGACGAAACAGCCGCGCTCACGCGATTGCGGCCGCTCAACGCCTACGGGTACTCCAAGCACCTGTTCGACCAGTACGCCGCCGCCATGGGCGTGCTCCCCAATGTCGTGGGGCTCAAGTACTTCAACGTGTACGGCCCCAACGAGGCGCACAAAGGCGACATGCGCTCGCTGGTGCACAAGGCCTACGGGCAGATCGAAGCCACGGGACGCGTGCAGCTGTTCCGCTCGTACCGCCCCGAGTTCCGTGATGGCGAGCAGCGCCGCGACTTCCTCTACGTAAAGGATGCCGTGGCCATGACGTTGCACCTCGCCATGACACCGCAGGCCGGTGGCCTCTACAACATTGGCAGTGGGGAGGCGCACACCTGGCTCGCCCTCACCGGCGCGCTGTTCGCGGCGCTCGGCCGGGAGCCGCAGGTGGAGTTCATCGACATGCCGGACAGCCTGCGCGCCAAGTACCAGTATCACACGCAGGCCGGTATCGCGAAGCTGCGCGCGACCGGCTACGACGCGCCCGTCACGCCGCTGGCGCTGGCCGTGCAGGACTACGTGCAGGGCTACCTCGTGGGGGACCGTCGGCTCGGTGACTGAGCCTCATGGCGGATAACCGGGCGCGATTCGCGCTGGCGCTCCTCGCCTTCGGTGTTGCGGCGTGCGGTGGTGAAGCCCCGGCACCGTCCGGCGCCGGGGCGACGGTATTGCGCTGGGGTGGCGACGCCGAGGGTGGCGCGCCGTTCGTGGAGGCCGACCCGTCGAATCCGTCGGTGGTCCGCGGCTTCGACGTGGAGATCGCCGAGCTGATGGCCCAGGGGCTCGGGCGTTCGGCGCGCTTCACCCAGGTGGCGTGGGCCAGTATCGAACCGTCGGTGGCGCGCGGCGACTTCGACGTAGGGATGTCGGGGGTCGAGGACCGGTCCGAGCTGCGGGCGCGCTTCGCGGTGAGCCTCCCGTACTTCGAGTTCCGGCAGGTGCTGGCGGTGCGCACGGCCGATACGGCGCGCTATCGCACGCTCGCCCAGCTTGCCGGTCGGCGCGTAGCCACGCTGGGTGCGACCGGCGCCTACCGACTGTTGCTGGCCGCGCAGCAGGCGCACGGCGTGGTGCCGGTGAGCTACGACGACGACGTGCACCCGTACACCGACCTCGTGGAGGGGCGCGTGGACGCGGTGCTGCTGGATCATGTGATCGCCGACCGGGCCTTGCAGCGCACGGGCGGATTCGTGATTCAGCCCGCGGAGGTGGCGCGGGGGGCCTACGTGGCGGTCTTCGCGCGCAACCAAGCCGCGCTGCGCGACTCGGCCAACCGCGTGCTCGCCGCGCGACTGCGTGACGGCACACTGGCGGCCGTGTTCCGGAAGTGGGGCGTGTGGGATGCCGAGCAGTCGGCGTATCAGCAGCGGCTGATCGCATCGCTCCAGCCAGGGTCGGGGTCAGGGTCGGGGTCAGGGTTGGGGTCAGGGTTGGGGTCAGGGTTGGGGTCAGGGTCGGGGTCAGGGTCGGGGTCAGGGTTGGGGTCAGGGTCGGGGTCAGGGTTGGGGTCAGGGTCGGGGTCAGAGCTGGGGTCAGAGCTGGGGTCAGAGCTGGGGTCAGAGCTGGGGTCGGAGCTGGGGTCGGGGACGGTCGGCGCCAGGTCGGTGTGGGCGTACGCGCCATCGCTGCTGCGTGCGGCGGCCATCACGCTGGGCATTTCGGTGGCCGCCATGCTGCTGGCCGTGCTGCTTGGCAGCGGCATCGCCGCCGGTCGGGTGTACGGCGGCCCCGTGACGCGCGGGGCACTGGCCACCTACGTGGAGATCGTGCGCGGCACGCCGGTGCTGCTGCAGCTGTTCGTGCTGTACTACGGCCTCAGTGCGGTGGTGCGGCTCCCGGCGCTGCTCGCCGCCATCATCGGTCTCGGGCTCAACTATGCCGCCTACGAGTCGGAGATCTACCGCAGTGCGCTGCAGGCGGTGCCGCGGCTCCAGCTCGAAGCCGCCCGCACCCTCGGGCTCAGCGAATGGCAGCTGTTCCGGCTCGTGCGCGGACCGCAGGCCTTCCGCCTCGCGCTGGCGCCCATGACGAACGATTTCGTGGCGCTGCTCAAGGACTCGTCGCTGGTCAGTGTCATCACCGTCGTGGAGCTCACCAAGCAAACGGCCATCTACGCCACCAACGTGGGGAGCTGGCTGGTACCGGGGTTGGCCTGTGGTGCCATGTACCTGGCGCTGTCACTGCCCCTGTCGCGCCTGGCGCGCCGTCTGGAGGCGCGATGGAATCGATGAGCCCCACGCCGTCAGTGGCCGGCGACCCGCTGCTGCAGGTGACGCAGCTGCGTCTCGCACGGCGGCATGCCGGGGTCACGCAGGATGTGCTGCGCGAGGTCTCGCTCGATCTCGCCCCGGGGCGCGTGTGCGCGCTCATGGGGGTGAGCGGCGCAGGCAAGAGCACCGTGCTGCGCACGATCGTGGCACTCGAGCCGTTCGAGGCGGGACGCATTGCGGTGGATGGCGTGACGCTCACGCCCGGTCCGCTGCCGCGCGAATCGGCGCTGCGTCCGCTGCGCCGCAGGGTGGGCATGGTGTTCCAGCAGCACGCGCTCTTCCCGCACCTCACCGTGCACGAAAACGTCGCGCTGGCGCCGGTACACGCGCTCGGAGCCACCCGCGAGCACGCCGGCGGCGTGGCCGACTCGCTGCTCGCGTCGCTGGGCGTGGCCCATCGCCGTGCGGCGTATCCCGACCAGCTCTCCGGCGGCGAAGCGCAACGCGTGGCCATTGCCCGCGCCCTGGCGCTCGATCCACCCCTGTTGCTCATGGACGAGCCCACGGCGGCACTCGATCCCGCGCGGCGCGCGGCGCTGGCCGAAACGCTGCGCGCGCTGGCGGCCGCGGGGCGCACGCTGCTCATCACGACGCACGACATCGACTTCGCTACCGAGGTGGCCGACGAGGTGGCCATCATGGCGCACGGGGAGCTCGTGGAACGTGGACCCGCGCGTCACGTGCTGGAGCAGCCGCAGCACGAGGCCACGCGCGCCCTGCTGCGGTTTGGGGAGCGGTAGGGTCGCGGGCAACGCGTGCCCGCGGAGATCACGGAGGAGGTGATCGGATTGCCGGAGGTCGGACATCGGATGAATGCCGGAGGGCCGATATCGGAAACCGCGTTCGGAAGTCGGAGGTCGGAGAGTCGTGCGGCACAATGGCGCGCGCAGCGCGAGTCCGACTTCCGATCTCCGAACGCGGTGTCCCGGCTCCGATTTCGGACATGAATCCGACCTCCGACTTCCGACTGGTCCGAATCAATCGGATGGATCCGACTCCCGGAGGTCGGACGTCGGATGAATGCCGAAGCTCCGCGCCGACAGCGCCGCGCGTCATCCCCGCCTGACGAGCCGCCGCGCCCACTCGTACACGCCCGCGTAGTGCTGGGCCGCGGTGTCCCACGAGTGGTCTTCGCGCATTCCCCGCTCCTGCACCAGCGCCCACGACGGCCGATCGCGGTAGCACTGGAGCGCGCGCCAGATCGCGTCGCCGAAATCCTGCGGGTCGAAGCGATGAAAGACGAAGCCGTTACCGTCGAGTCCCTCGCGCACCGTATCCACGAGGCCGCCGGTGGCGCGCACGATGGGCACGCTGCCGTAGCGCAGGGCAATGAGCTGCCCCAGTCCGCACGGCTCGAACCGTGACGGCATGAGAAAGGCGTCCGATCCGGCATAGATCTGCTGGGCCAGCGCGGCGTCGAAGCCGATTTTCGTGGCGATGCGCCCCGGATGCTGTTCGGCGCGGCGCAGGAAGGCCTCCTGCAGGTGTGCCTGCCCTGAGCCCAGCACCACCAGCTGCGCATCGGTCTCACGCATGAGCCAGGGCACGATGGCATGCAGCAGGTCCAGCCCTTTCTGCTCCACCAGCCGCGATACGATGCCCAAAAGCGGTCGCTCCGGGTCTACCGTGAGCCCCGCGCGCTCCTGCAGAGCGCGCTTGCACGCCACCTTGCCGGCCGGATCGCCAGCGTCGTACGCGGCGGCCAGATGCCGGTCGGTGCGCGGATCGAACACCCCCGTGTCGATGCCATTGAGAATGCCCACCAACCGGTCCTGACGGCGCCGCAGCAGCCCGTCGAGCCGTTCGCCCCCGTCGCTGCCCAGGATTTCCCGGGCATAGGTGGGGCTGACGGTGCTCACGACATCGGCGTAGAGGATGCCCCGGGCCATGCAGTTGAAGGAGTTGGCAATGCCCGCCCCCATGCCGTTCTCCACCAGTCCCCCCTCGTGCAGTCCGGCCAGCTGCGCCACGTCGGGGTGCACCTGCCCCTGGTACGCCAGGTTGTGGATGGTGAAGACGGTGGCGATGTGCCCGAAGGTGTACGCGTAGTAGCTCTTGAGGTAGTTGATGACCAGCGCCGCATGCCAGTCGTGGCAGTGCACCACGTCGGGCTGCCACCCCTCCACTTCGCGCAGGTGCTGCATGGCGTCGAGCACCCCCCGCGCGAACAGGATGAACCGGCGCGCGTCGTCGGGCTCGCCGTACACGGCCGAGCGCTCGAAGGCGGCCGGAATGTCGAGGAAGTACAGCGGTACGTTGCTCGCCGCTGCGCGCCAGACCCGCTGCTCCTCCGCCCGCACCCCGGCCGGGAGGAAGGAGGCGGCAATGGGGCCCGCCATGGGGATCCCCTGCTCGCGAACCGAGCGGTACCGCGGCATCACCACGCGAACGTCGTGTCCCAGGCGCTGCAGCGCCGGCGGGAGCGCCCCGGCGACGTCCGCCAGACCGCCGGTCTTCACGTAGGGCGCCACTTCGGCGGCAACAAAGAGAACGTTCATCCCCCTACCTTACGCCAGACGTGCACCTGACGCAAAATCACGCCAGACCGCCACCGGCCGTCGCAGGCCCACGCTGGAGAAGGATCACGCATGACGCCGTATTCCCGAGGAATCATTGCCCGCAGTGCCATGGCGTATGTGCTCGCCGGTGGTCGCGGATCCCGATTGTACGAACTCACCGATCGGCGGGCCAAGCCGGCGGTGTATTTCGGCGGCAAGACCCGCATCATCGACTTCGCGCTGTCGAATGCCATCAACTCGGGGATCCGGCGCATTGGCGTGGCCACCCAGTACAAGGCACACAGCCTTATCCGGCACCTGCAGCGCGGCTGGAACTTCCTGCGCCCGGAGCGCAACGAAAGCTTCGATATCCTGCCGGCCTCGCAGCGCGTGAGCGAGACGCAGTGGTACGAGGGCACCGCCGACGCGGTATACCAGAACCTCGACATCATCGAGGCGTACGGGCCCGAGTACATGGTCATCCTGGCGGGTGATCACATCTACAAGATGGACTACGAGCTCATGCTGCAGCAACATGTCACCCAGGGCGCGGACGTGACGGTGGGCGTGCTGGAGGTGCCGCGCATGGAAGCCACCGGCTTCGGGGTCATGCACGTGGATGCGCACGATCGCATCGTGCACTTCCTCGAGAAGCCGGCCGATCCGCCCGGCATACCGGGGCAGCCCGACCTGGCCCTCGCCAGCATGGGGATCTATGTCTTCAAGACGAGCTTCCTGGCCGATCTGCTGCGGCGCGATGCGCGCGACACGAATTCGTCGCACGACTTCGGCAAGGATCTCATTCCGTACGTCGTGGCGAACGGCAAGGCGGTGGCGCATCGCTTCCGTGACTCGTGCGTGAAGGCCAGTCGCGAAAGTGAGGCCTATTGGCGTGATGCGGGCACCATCGATGCGTACTGGGAAGCCAACATCGACCTGACCTCCGTGCTTCCCGGTCTCGACATGTACGACCACGACTGGCCCATCTGGACCTACGCGGAAATCACGCCGCCTGCCAAGTTCGTGCACGCCGAGGAGGGGCGCCGCGGCTTTGCGCTCGACTCGCTCGTGTCCGGCGGGTGCATCGTGTCGGGCGCCGGGATCTTCCGCTCGCTGCTCTTCACGAATGTGCGGGTGCATTCGTACGCGCACCTCGACGGGGCCGTCCTGCAACCCGATGTGGATGTGGGGCGCGGGGCGCGACTCACGAACGTTGTGGTGGATCGTGGGGTACAGATTCCCGCCGGTCTGGTCGTGGGCGAAGACCCCACGCTCGACGCCTCCCGGTTCCGCCGCACCGAGAAGGGGATCGTGCTGATTACGCAGCCGATGCTCGACCGGCTCACCCCCTGACCCGCCCCGTCATGATGCCGTCGCTCCGCGCCTCGCTCCGCGCCTCGCGCCGCCTTGGCGGCCTGCTGCTGCTGGCCACACTGGCGGGCACGACGGCCTGCTTCAGCAAGAACGCCAGCGGCGCCGCCCAGGAAACCGTCATTCTGGTGGCCCACAACCGCGGCTTCTACGACGTGAACGTGTACGCCGTGCGCACGGCGCAGGCCTTGGGCCGCCGGCTGGGCACCGTCACGGGCAACTCCACCGCCACCCTCAAGGTGCCGGTGAGCGAGCTGCAGCCCGGCGGCATGCTCGTGGTGCAGGTCCGCTCGGTCGGCGGGCGGTTCAGCTGGTACAGCCCCGCAGTTCAGCTTGGCACCGGCATCATTGCCCGCCTGGACGTGATCCAGACGGCCAATGGCGCGCTCACCCAGAGCCAGATGTATTCCCAGGTCGTCCCGCAATCGGACCCCCGCTGACGCCGGTCTCGTCCGTCGGTGACGGACACCCCGAAGACCTATGGGCGCCAGTGCGCCGCAATGGCCTGACCGATGCGCGCAATGACGGCGTTCCCTTCGGCATCGGTCCAGTAGCGGGTGTCCTGGTTCTCCTTCGTGAGCACACAGGCCACCACGCGGGCCGGCAGGTAGAGCACGCCGCAGTCGGTGCGTGAGCGATCCACATCGCCCGTCTTGTGGGCCGCGCGCACACCGTAGTTGAAGCGCAGCAGCTTGCTGCTGTCTTCGTTGCGCTCGAGCATGGCCAGCATCGTGCTGTCGGCGCCGGGGTTCACCGCCCGCCCCTCTGCCAGCAGGACAAACAGCTGGGCCATTTCGTTGGGCGTCGTCACCCCCAGCCCGTACTTGGCCGAACTGTCCGGTGCCACGCTGGCAATGCGCGTCATGCTCCCCGAATGCACCTTGGTGCGTGGCAGCCCGAGGGATTCCATCTTCTGCCACACACGGCGGATCTTGATGCGATCGAGCACCAGATTGGTGGCGGTATTGTCACTGAGGGTGCTCATGAGCCAGGCCACGTCCCACAGGCGCAGCGTGAGCGGGGTCCGCAGGTACTGCAGTTGACCGGCGCCTCCCACCTTGTCGATCTCGGTGAGCACGACGGGGTCGTCGAGCGACAGCTGCCGCTGCGCGGCGAGGTCGAACAGTGCGACCAGCACCGGCACCTTGATGAGCGAGGCCGTGGAGAATGGCTCGTCCCCCAGCCGTTCGAGATGCTCGCTGGTTTCGAGATTGGTGATGCTGTAGCCCACCACCCCGCGGTGGGCATCGGCAAGGCTGTCGAGGGCGCGGCGCAGCGTGGCCAGCGAGCGCGCGGGCGCCGGAGTCGCAACCGGGGGACGCTGCTGCGCCGCCGCCCGCGCAGGACCATGGAGCGCCGCGAACAGCGCGCACGCAAGAACGGGGAGAAGTCGCATGCCGGGAAACTAGAGTGTCCCTCAGCGCCTCGCTCCCCGTTTGCCGTCCCGGTCGTCCCTCAACAACCGGGGCGCATCTCCCCGGCGCTTTGACACCCGAAGCGTGCACGCCCCTACGTTTCGCCGCTTGCCATTCGTGAATTCGGCAAGGAATCTCCCGGTACATCCCAGCAACCGGCCGGCCTCGAGCGTATCTTTGGGCAGGAACTTCACCCGGGGTGCGCCTGTTCAGGCACGCGGGGTGGCGTCCGTCCCTCCTTCCCTTACGTCACCGTCGGGAGTTTCACGAAGGACTCCCCGCGTGATCGTGCACCCGCATCGCAGGGGACTCGCCTACCACCGACCGCGGTCCGTCGGTGCGCGCCGAGTTTCTTCAGCCCTCCTCGCCATGGCAACCGAACTGCCCACGTCAGCCCCGTCGCGCCCACGCATCATTCAGGGAGGCATGGGCATCGGCGTCTCCAACTGGCGGCTCGCCAATGCCGTGTCGCGGCTGGGGCACCTGGGCGTGGTTTCCGGAACCGTCATTGATACGGTGCTCGTGCGACGGCTGCAGGACGGCGATCCGGGCGGGCACATGCGGCGCGCCCTCGCGCACTTCCCCATTCCGGGGGTGGCCGACGATCTGCTGCGCCGCTACTTCCTCCCCGAAGGGCGCCCGGCGGGGCAGTCGTACGAGCTGCTGCCCATGTACCGGCAGGTGGTCACCACGGCCCGGCAGCGCGTCACGGTGGCCGCGGCGTTCGTGGAAACGTGGCTGGCGCGCGAGGGGCATGACCACGCCGTGGGCATGAACCTGCTCACCAAGGTGCAGATGCCCAACCTGCCCACGCTGTACGGCGCCATGCTCGCCGGGGTGGCCACAGTCATCATGGGGGCCGGCATTCCGCGCGAAATCCCCGGCGCCCTCGACGCGCTCGCGATGCACGGCAAGGCCACCATGAAGTTCGATGTGGAGGGGCTGGCCCGTGACGAATCGCAGTGGCTCGCCTTCGATCCGGCCGACGTTTGGCCCGACGGCATGCTCCCCACGGCGCCCCTGCGGCGCCCCGACTTCTTCCCGATTGTGTCGGCGGCGTCGCTGGCCGCCACCCTGGCCCGCAAGTCGAACGGCCGGGTAGACGGTTTCGTGGTCGAAGGCCCCACCGCCGGTGGCCACAACGCGCCGCCGCGCGGGGCACTGCAGCTCGACGAGACGGGACAGCCCATCTACGGCGAGCGCGACGTGGTGGACCTGACCAAGATGCAGGAGCTCGGGCTTCCCTTCTGGCTGGCCGGTGGCATGGGCACCCCCGAGGGGTTGTGTCAGGCGCTCGAATCGGGCGCCGCCGGCGTGCAGGTGGGCACGGTCTTCGCGTTCTGCGACGAGTCGGGGCTTGCCCCGGAGGTAAAGGCCGACGTGCTGCGCGGCGTGGCCGACGGTACGGCGTCCGTGCGCACCGACCCGCGCGCGTCGCCCACCGGCTACCCGTTCAAGCTCGTGCAGCTGCAAAAACATCAGGCACTCGGCGCCAAGCGCGAGCGCATCTGCGACCTGGGCTACCTGCGCGAAGCCGTGAAGCGCGAGGATGGCCGCATTCACTACCGCTGCGCCGCCGAACCCATCGACACGTATGTGAAGAAGGGGGGCACGGTGGCCGACACCGAGGGGCGCCGCTGCCTCTGCAACGGACTGCTGGCCGACATCGGCCTGGCGCAGGAACGCGACCACGTGGCCGAGCCGCCCATCGTCACCAGCGGCGACGACATCGCGTCGCTGGCGCAGCTGGCGAAGGACGGCCGCTACGCCGCCGCCGACGTCATCGAGTGGATCGGGAGCGGCATTCCGGCGCGGGTGTGAGCGGGGGGCGGTGAGACGGTGAGAGGTCAGCGCGGGGAGCGGTGAGCCCAACGCCTGGCCACGGAGATCACCGAGGTGGTGGAGGGCACGGAGAACGGCATGATGCGTCGTGCAGTGCTCTTTTGCTTTTGCAGTTCTCCACGTTCCTCCACCACCTCCGTGATCTCCGTGAGGGCGCGTTACCCCCGACCCAGACGCCGACCCCCGACCTCAGTTGAGGAATCGGACTCGCTCTGCGCGCACCATCGCGCCGCACGACCCTCCGACCTCCGACGTCCGAACGCCGTGTCCGGCATCGGACCTCCGGCATCCATCCGACTTCCGACGTCCGACATCCGAGTGTCCGACCATCGGACGTCCGAGGCCGGATGAGTGCCCGACGTCGGAGGCGGGACACCGCGTTCGGAGGTCGGATTCATCACCCGCAACACCGGCGTAGCCTCCGTGCGGCGGCGGGGTAGCTTAGAGAGTCGACTCGGCGCGGTCATGGCCGTGTGTCACCCCATCTCCACGTTCTCATGCGTCCTGCATTGTTTCGTCGCGCCCTGCGCGCCGCCACCGGCACCAGTCTGCTCATGGCCTCGCCCGTCGTGGCGGCGGCCGTCGTTCCCGCAACGGCGACCGCGCAGTCCGACACGGCCATCACGCGCGCGGAATTGGACGCCCGTCGCAGCGCGTTCGCCCAGCGCATCGGCAACGGCGTGGTGGTGGCATTCGGCGGACGCGCGCTGGTGCATGACTTCAGCACCTTCTATCAGCTCGCGGCGTTCCGGTACCTCACCGAGCTCAACGAACCCGATCACGCCTTCGTGATGGTGGTGCGCGACAAGGTGCCCAGCACCACGCTGTTCCTCACCAAGCTCGACCCGCGCACGGCGTTCTACTATGGCCAGCGCACCGACTCCACCAACAGCGTGCCGCGCACGGGGCTGCCGGCGCGCTCGTACGACGCCATCTGGGGAGTGCTCGATTCGCTGGTGGCCACGGGGCTACCGTTCTACCACATCCCCGATGTGGAGACCATGGACTTCTCGCGCGTCGACACGCTCACGCGTGGTCAGGAGGCGGTGAAGGCGCTCGCGCGCAAGCATCCGCAGCTTACCGTGCGCAGCGCCATGCCGCACGTGCTGGCGGTGCGCGCGCGCAAATCGGCGGCCGAGCTCGCGCTCATTCGCCGGGCCGTGGAGGTCTCCAGTGAAGGGCACCGCGCCGCCATGCTCACGGCCAACCCGCAGCACGAGTACGAACTGCGCGCGGCGCTGGAGTACGAATTCACCAGGCGTGGCGCCGAGCGTCCGGCGTACGGCTCCATCGTGGGGTCGGGGTACAACGGCACGACGCTGCACTACATGAAGGACATGGACCCGGTAAAGCCGGGCGATCTGGTGGTGATGGACGCCGGCGCGGAGTACCGCGGCTACGCCGCCGACGTCACGCGCACCATCCCCGTGAGCGGCACGTACACGGCCGACCAGCGCGCCATTTACCAGCTGGTGCTCGACGCGCAGAAGGCGGCCGAGCGCAACAGCAAGCCGGGGATGAGCATTCGCGCGGCGGCCGACAGCGCGGTGGCCGTACGCACGAAGGGGCTGGCGGCGCTGGGGCTCATCGAGAGTGAGGACGCCATGTACGATCCGCCCTGGCGCGTGGACTGCACCGCCAACCCCGCGTCGTGCAAGCAGGCGAACTTGTGGATGATTCACGGTATTTCGCACGGCATCGGGCTGGCGGTGCACGACCCGTTGCAGGGCGATCAGAATGGCGGACGGTTCGCCGAAGGCGACGCGTTCACGATCGAACCCGGCGTGTATGTGAGCACGCGGGCGCTCGACGTGCTCCCCGACACCCCGCGCAACCGGCAGTTCAAGGCCAAGGTACTGGCCAAGGTAAAGCAGTACGAGAACACCGGCGTGCGCATCGAAGACGACTACCTCATCACCGAGAAGGGGCTGGAGCGCATTTCGCTGGTCCCGCGCGAGATCGACGAGATCGAGGCGCTCATGAAGCGGCGGCGGGCGATTCAGCCGTGATGATGGGTGATCAGCCGGCAGGCAGCGTGAGCGCGACGGGTGGTCGAGCCTTACCAACTGCCCGTTCACAACGGTAGGACAGCGTTTCATCCTGTTACGCATTGACGTTGCCGGTCTCCACAGGCACGCTGGCATGATTGCTGGAGTGTACTGACCGCCAATTGGAGTATTCACCATTTCTGCTCCATTGTTTCGCCGGCCTCGGCTGGCCGGTGTGTTGCCTATCGCGCTCCGATCTGCCGTGTTGACGTTCGGCTGCGACGGGTCGTCGAGGCATGTCAGCGAACCAATTGAAGCGAGCGCCGATGGAGTTCTCTCGATCTGCGCTCCACTCTGCTCCGGCGAAGATCCTGTATCGCCGACCGCACCCGGCTATGGCCGCGTTCAGACGCCTCCTCCTGGAAACCGAGGAGGATTCGCGTACATGGCAATGCCGGGGGCATTCGCGGAGCCGACCTTGGTGTTTGCACGTGCAACACCACCAACCTCGGCTCGTCGCCGTCCCGTTCCCCCTTCGACACCACGTTCATCGTGGAGGGTAGCAACGGCCAGATCCGACGCCTCAATTCCATGGATACGGGCCCCAACTGCGGCTTCGCTGGGTATCCTGACTGCTTCGCGTATTCGGGCTTCCAGGTGGTAGAACTGGTCCCGCATCGACGCACTCTGCAGCTCGCTCCCCCTGTTGGTGAGATCGCCGAGGGCGACAGCGTGACCTTCACCGCCTCGTCGACCGACGGCCGCCCTGTCACGGTACGCTCGTGGCTCTGGCAGGACTCGCTCGGCGTTTCCTCGTCGCCCGCCTGTTCCATCAGTTCGCCAAGGTGTACCATCGTGGCGGGCGGCAGAGGGCGCATGCACGTACGCGCGCGGGTGGGGACGAACACGTTTGTGGAGCAGGCAGCGGCGGACGTGCAGCCTGTCCCGCTGGTTCTGCATCTGGTCGTGCTTCCTGGGTGGGTGAATAGCGGCGATACCGTAGGCGTGATCGGGATGTCGGAACCGCTGGTCGTCCGGTAACTGCTCTGGCCTTCTCACCGACTCTGGGTGCTGTGCAGGGCGTCTGTGAGCCCAGCGCGTGCGCCTTTCAGGTGAACAGCAACGTGCAGTTCTCAGGGACCGCCAAGGTGAACGGCGTGCCGAAGAGCGCTACGGTATCGCTCGCGCTGCTTCCGATCTGCCTCGGCACCCCGCAGCCACCATCCGTTCGTCGTCCGCAGACGGCACAAAGCGTGTCGTGTGCGCACGTGCCGTGTGACCCGTCGGACCTTCGAGTGCGTTGCTACGTCCCCCTGACGGGTGCGGACTCTCTTCTCCTTGTCTCGATCACGCAATACCTTCGCCCCTACAGCGAGATCCAGAACCCAGTGGCTCGTGCAGCGTGTGAGCAGGCATTTGGCGCCTTCACTCGAGAATTCCAGGAGGGTCGAGTTTTCCGAGGAGCGTTTGATGGTCCGCTTAGCGATGGCAGTCACCATTACGCAACGACATACAGGGACACCGTACATGTTGAACCATCGCTATTACGCAGCGCACAATATCCACTCCAAGCTCTGCACCTAGTCGTCGAATGCTGCTGAGCACGCTTCTACACGAAGGCTTTCATCTAGCGGGGCGAACGCCGCACTCATCAAGCGACCCTCACTGGCAAGATGCTGATCCGTGGGTGTACACCAAAGTCATTTATCCATCAGGATCGAGTATCTGCGTAAAGTGATATCGAACTGCGGTGCGATCGCGCCGGCCGAGTCGCCATGATTCCGTGTCGGCCAACCAGGATTCCACCTCAAAGTGAACGTGCGTTTTCCTGCGCCAATCGCGACAGTGAGCTCGAGCCTGGAGGGCACCTTCAGTGGCCCCCACGCTTGAGTCGTTCACTGTGGCGGCCAGTCAGTGGTCTGATTATGTGCAAGCGACCCGTTATCCTCCCAAACGGCGACACGTTAGTTCTCGTCGATGACTCTGTAGCCTACTCGATTTGACGTGAGGCCCTAACTGATGAAGTCTGGCACAAAGACATGGATCACTCGCTTGCTCCTGATGTCAGCCATCGGCTGCAGTGCGAATGAAAAGCAGCGCGGAGAACCGGGCGCGTCCGCTGGCGTCAGTCCAACTTCGATTGTATCCAAAGCCGACACGGGTCCCACGGGGTCGCACAAGGCTCAGTCGATTCTGGCGGTGCTGCGAAGCTTCATCGATCTTTCCGGTGCAGATTACGACCTCAGTGTGTGCGAAGAGGCTGGAGTAGCCACTGCAGAGATTCGCGACAGCCTTCAACGTGGGCACTTCGCCATGCTGCCGCGGTTGCTGCCGTGCAGGTCCGACATTGTGCCGCGCTTCGGCAAGGTGTGGGTCACGGCATCCACCTGCGCCGCGGGGAAGTGCAACGTCTCGGGGCGGTTTTTCAGGGGCAGCGCCAATTGGCAATTTGATGCGGAGACCTACAGTCTTGGCCGCACCGGCCGGCACTCGGTTCTGCGACTCACACTTTCGGGGATGATGACCGTCGACTAAGCCCTGGACTGTGATCCTGGCTGCGTAGAACCTCCAACAGGGGCGGGCGAGTGCTTGCGTCTCGCCGTAGATCTCGTCTGGATGGCTGCATGGACGTGAGGCTTTTCTCGTATTGTTGGAACAGAGAGGGATGATGTTCCTTCCAAGTGCACTGGGTCTTGCCGGAACGCGATGGTTGCGGCGATGGCGCCGCCACTCCGCTGGGGCCTCGTCTTTCGCTGTCTTTCTCGTATTGTTCACGGCGTGCTTCTCAGCGGACCCAGCGAGTGAAGGACCGCCCGTTGGCGACAAACCTTTGCAGCTGTCGGACACCACCGCATCACGCGATAGCGCTTCGACGCAGACAAGGGCGGAGGCGGTCGTTGCTGTCAGCCTCGAGCTCAGTGCCATAAGTCGAGGGAAGCTGGGTATCGGCGTATGTGACGGCGCAAGCCCGCTGACGGCTGCACTTGTACACAGACTACGCGATCCTTTGGGACCATTCGCTGGTCGGACACTGGTGCCGTGTACATCGGACTCCGCGGCCGCCGAAGGGAAAATCGTGGTCCGGGCGATTGATTGCACGCGTGGTCGTTGTACGGTACGCGGCGAGTATCATCAGTACAGCTCAATATGGACATTGAAAGCCGTTACGCGGACGATCGACAAGGGTGGAGGGCAATTCGTGCAGCATACGATCCTCTCAGACAGAATCACCGTCGACTGATACTCCGGCGATTCCCCGTGAGCGGCACGTATACGGCCGACCAGCGCGCCATTTATCAGCTGGTGCTCAACGCGCAGAAGGCGGCCGAGCGCAACAGCAAGCCGGGGATGAGCATTCGCGCGGCGGGCGATTCAGCCGTGATGCGGCGCAGCAGTTCTCCTGCACCTCCACCACCTCGGTGATCTCCGTGAGGACGCGTTTCCCCCCGACCCCGACTCCGACCCCGACCGGAACCCACCTCGCCCCTGCAGCATCTCCGCCCACGGCCGCGTCGTGCCGCACACCAGGCACGAGGCCCGGTTCTCTCCCACCAACGCGAACTCGCTCTCCAGCCCGCACGCGTCGCAGGCGCCCGTCACATTCGTCCACTGCCCCCGATGAGAAGTCCGCGACGAATGTTCGGCGGTGCACGGTATCCGTTCGTCAGGATCTTCGCCGGCCGCTGACACGGGAAACCGACAGACGGAGGTGTGAACTGACGTCAGCGCAGCGTCACGAACTCCGGCTTGGTCTCCCGCAGGATCTCCGTCACCGCCTGTCGCTCGGCCGCCGTCAGGTCGCTCGGTTCGCGCCCCTCGAGCAGGTCGGCCATGCGCGCGTACACCGCCCTCCGCGCCATGCGCGGCAGCGCGTCGAACGCCTCGGAATAGATCAGGAAGCTGGCGGGATACCTGAACAGCCGCTGCGCGAGATCGAAATCGCGCAGCGACCGCCCCGCGCGGTCGCGCACCCCACGCCGCGCAAAGTCCTGCGCAAAGCTCGTGGTCCCGCGCAGCGGCGCCGTGAGCCGCGCTTCCTTCACGAAGAGCAGCGCCCGCGTCAGGTTGTCCACCGCGCCGCGCAGGCGCGGCGTGACCGGCGCCTGCAGGCTGTCGGTGCGCACGGCGCCAATGGCCGCCTCCACAATGGCTTCGCGCGCCGCCTCGTGCACCGCCATGATGAGATTGTGCACGACCGTCTGGTGCGTGAGCACCATGAGCGCCACCACATCGCTCTGCCCATGCAGATACGCCGTGGTGTCGAAGAGCCCGGCCAGCGACGTGCGGGCGTTGCTGTCGGCCCGCTCGAACTGCAGCCGGAACCTGGCGCGGAAGGCCGGCTTGTCGTGCACCTCGTGCCCCAGCAGCGGCGCGTACACATTGCCGGCGTGGGGGCCGGTGCCGGTCACGTAGTAACCGCCGAAGCGCTGCGCCACCGGCGTGACGTCGCTGGTGGACCCCTCGTGCACTCCGGTGATGGGATAGCCATGCCGGTCGGCCACGCTGCTGAGGACCATGAACCCCGGCACCCCGCCCGTCGCGCTCCTGGACGAATGGCACATGAGGCAGGTGGTGGCTTCCCGCTGGAAGGCGGCCCGCGGCCGTGGCTCCTGTGGCAGCGTATAGAACACGCCGCCCTTGGCCGGGTCCACGCTGCCGATCTCGAGGAACGGGCTCTCCAGCACGTAGCCCACGTACACGTCGTCGTTGAAGTAGAGCGCGCGCGGCGACCAGGGCGCGATGCGATCGGTCTGGAGGCTGGTGCGCGAAAAGACGAGCACCTGCGACGACACCGGGATGTCGAGCGCCCTGAGCAGCGCCGGCAGGTACCCCAGCACACGGTCGTGGGTGAGGGTCACCGCCCCGGCGTCGAGGCGCGCCTGCAGCCGCGCGATGGGATCGCGGGTCACGACGGTGTCGGCGCGTGATCTCACGGCGGGCGCCGCTTGCGCGCTGAAGGCGTCAGTAGAACGACTTGCCAGCGCCACCATAGCGGCACATGCCAGAAAAACAGGCACACGAACCGTTCGCAGACGGGCGATAGACCAGCGGACAGGCATGACGAACAGCGGGCGTCGGAGGGGAGTCGGCATCTTGGCGTGCCGGATACGGGAGTCTACCGAATCAGCGGCACCCGCCCACGAGGCATTCCCTGACAGCGATGCCGGAGAGCCGACCCCGCGAACCCGCCTTACCGACTCTCGTTCCGGCGCTTCGACGCCATGGCCCCGGCCGCGATGAGCGCGAACGGGCTCACGGTGGCCACGAACACGCTGGCGATGAACACCGACGTCTTGGCCGGAATGGTGGCCGGCGAATCGTCGGGCTCGCCGCGCACCAGCGTGATGCCCAGCATGACCAGCGGCTGCACCGTCAGCAGCACGGTAGCCCAGCGCCACGCGCGGTCGGTATTGAGCCAGCCGCACAGCCCCGAGCCCACCATCACGAAGAGCAGCCACAGGAACTGGACGGCCCCCTGCGGAATGCCCTGCGCCGTAAACCAGGGGGTGGCATCGATGATGGCGTAGGCGACCACGCCGAGCGCCGCCGCGAGGCCGGCGGTCTGCAGCGGCGTCAGGCTGGCGGGGGCGGACTGAGAGGCGGACATGTCGAGCTGATCGAGCTGCATGGGAATGGCGACCGTTGGACGATGCACTGCGTCCGTGAACCATAGCGACGGGGCGCCGTACGCGCCTTCCCCGGCCCCGGCACGCGACCGAATGATCCGGCTGGCTACGCCCCCGCCCCGGATGCCGCGCGCCCCGCCGGCCCCGGCGGAACTTCCACCAGATCGCAGTACTGGAACCGCTCATCGCGCAGCACCCGCTCCCCGGTGGCCACGGCGATCGGATGATCGAAGATGGGGCCGCCGGTCACGCAGGTATGGAACTCCCCGCGCTCGCCGCAGGGATCGACCGTGGCGGGCAGCGCGTCGAGCAACGCGTCGTCGTAGCGGCGCCCCGCAAACGCGCCGTCCAGCTGCTGCGTGTCCACGCAGGTGAGCGTGGCCTCGTACCCGCGCTGCACGAAGTACCGGGCCAGCGCGCCGGTCTCCTCGCCCCACAGCGGATACAGGCCGCGCCAACCAAGCCGCGCCAGCATGGCCTCGCGGTACGCGCGCACATCCTCCAGGAACAGATCCCCGAACGCCAGGCACCGCGTGTCGGGATACGCCGCCTCGAGATGCTGCACCCCGCGGGCAAACGCGGCCTCATAATCCTCGTTCGAGGCGTGCGCACCCAGCGCCACCTCGAAGAGCGGCAGCCCCAGCGACGCAGCCTGCGCGCGCAGAATCGAGCGCCGCACTCCATGAATGCTCACGCGGTCGTACACCGTGGACACGGTCGTGAGCAGCGCCCGCACCTCCACGCGCTCGTCATGCAGCAGCCGCTCCAGCATGAGCGTGCTGTCCTTGCCCCCACTCCACGACACCACCACCGGCTGCGGCAACGCGCGCGCCGTTTGCCCCGACGCCATCACGACGCCGCTCGCACCGATGCCGCCGATGCCGCCGATGCCGCCCGGCCCGTGGCCAGGGGAATGCGCCCCGCCCCCAGCATCAGTGCGAGACACGCCGCAATGAGGGTGCACAGCGCCCACGACAGGTTGCTGGCGTGCGCGATGGCGCCCACCAGCGGCGGACCGATCATGAACCCCACGTAGCCAATGCTCGACGCCGACGCGATTCCCGCCGCACGGCTCACGCCTGGCACCCGGGTGGCGGCGTTGTACAGAATGGGCACCACGGTAGCGAGCCCCACACCCACGAGGGCGAACCCCACCATGGCCACCGTCGCATCATGCGCCAACAACGTCGCCGCCATGGCGCTCATCGACAGCACGGCACCGGCCACCAGCACCGTACGCTCGGCAACCCGCGCCCGCACCCAGTCGCCGGCAAAGCGCATGGCCGCGGTGGCCCCGGAGAACGCCACGTACGCCAGCGCGGCACGCTGCGGCAGCGCCCCCAGCTCCTGCTGCACGTACAGCACGCTCCAGTTGTACATCACCCCCTCGGCCAGCATCCCCGCCAATATCAGCAGCCCAATGGTGAGCAGCAGCCCGCGCGGCCAGGCAAAGTGCGCGCTGTCGGCATCAGCCGGTGGATGCACTTCGAGCATCCCCTGCGCCGCCACCGTCATGGACACCACCACGCCGAGCCCTACCACCAGCAGCTGGGTGGCCGGGGAAACGCCGCTGCGAAAGAAGAGCGACGCCGCCCCGGCGCCCAGCATGGCACCCACGCTGAACATGGCGTGGAAACCGCTCATCACGGCACGCTGCCCCAGCAGCTCCAGCATGGAGCCTTCGGCGTTGATGGCAATGTCGTACAGGCTCTGCCCGGCACCGTAGAGGAACATGACCACGAAGACGAGCCACGGGCTGGGCAATTGCAGCAGCAGCATCAGCGACAGCACAAAGAGCCAGCCGGCGCCCACCGACGTGGCCCGCGCCCCCACGCGCCCAATGATGCGCCCCGCCAGCAGCAGCATCGTCACCGAGCCTGCAGTCGCTGCGAGCAGCGTGAGCGCGATGCGCTGTTCGTTCAACGCATAGCGCGCGGCGAGCGACGGTACATGTGCGCCAAAGAGCCCCGCGATGACGCCGAGGTGCAGGAACTGCGCGCGCGTGGCCCAGCGGGCACGCGTCAGGCGTCGCGTGTCCATGCGCGCTACGGGACCGCGTCGCCGGGGCGGTACTCGCCGTGATGCGCCGACGTGATACGGCGGTAGAAGAACGTGGTACCGCGCAGTTCGCCATGCGGCATGTACGCGTAGTCGGGCACCTCGCCCACGCGCACCCATCCTTCACGCTCGTAGAGCCGGTCGGCGTCACTGCCCGTGATGGTGTCCAGCACCAGCAGCGACTTGCCCGCTTCACGCCCCACATGCTCGGCATCGTCGGCCACGATGAGCGCCCGATCGCCGTCGGCCACATCCTCGGCCACCATGCGCCAGAACGACAGCGCATGCTCGCGGGACAGCGGCGCCATGAAGCTCACCGATGCGCCGCCATCGACGCAGTCGATGAGCACATCGGCCAGCTGTTCCACTTCGGCGGCCGAGACGATGTACAAGCGGCGCAACGACCACGTTGGCGGCGCCAGCGGCGTTTCCACGGTCATTGAACAGGGGGTGGCTGGGAACTGGGGAATCAAGATTCTAGACGTCCGCCCCCGCCTCGCCAAGCCGCCCGCCGGGTCCACGCCCCCAGCATACCTGACCCCTTCTTCCTGCCCCCCGCCCCCTTATCTCCCATCCCCCGCCCCTCTCGCTCCAGCTGACCGGTATCCGTCTCACCCCGGAAAGATCCCCGTACTCAGGTACCGGTCGCCGCGATCGCACCCGGTGAACACGATCGTGGCGTTGCGCACGTCGGCGGCCACGCGCAGGGCAATCACGCACGCGCCCCCGGCAGGCACGGTAGAATTGTGAGCGCGCTTCGCTACCGCGCGTCCACGCTGCCTTCCCCCCCAGAACCCTGCTGCCGATGCACCGTTCACTCCTCACTCTCGCCCTGCTGGCACTGCTGCCTGCGGGCACCGCGTCGGCGCAGGACGCGCGCACACGCACACGGGTCAACGCGGCGCCGGCACCAAAGCGGTCGACGGCGGCCATGCGTGTCCCCGAGGCCGACCAGCTGCTTCCGTGGTCCCAGCAGATCGCCATACGCGAACAGTGGCTCACGAAGCGGCACGAGATGCTGCTCCCCATGATGCGCCGCCACGGCGTTGGCATGTGGATCGTGGTGAACGAGGAGTTCCACGACGACCCGCTGGCGCAGTACGTGGCGCCGCCGCGTCCGTACACCGGCAATCGGGACTTCTTCGTCTTCATCGACGCCGGCGCCGAAGGGCTCAGGAAGTACGCCATCACCGGCTACACCGAGGAAAACCTCGCGCGCTTCTTCGATGCCCCGTTCACCGAGCCGCGCCCGCCCGCGGCGACGCTGCGCGACCTGTACGCCAAGTACCAACCGAAGACCGTGGGGCTGGGCATTCGCGGCACGCGCGGCCAGACGCGCTCCCTGGGGCACGACAGCTATCGCTTCCTGGCGGAAACGCTGGGCCCGGAGGCAGAAAAGACCTTCATGAGCGCCGGCGAGCTCACGCAGGAGTACCTCGACACGCGCATTCCGGAGGAAATGGAGCACTACCGCACCGCGGTGGCCGTGACGGAAGCCATCGTGAAGCGGGCGCTCTCCAACGACGTGATCACGCCCGGCAAGACGACCGTAGGCGACGTGCGCCGCGCGCTGTTCGACATGCTCTGGGCCGCCGGTGTGCGCACGTGGTTCCAGCCCGACCTGCGCGTGCAGCGCGCCAGCGGTGATGTGGCCACCTCGCGCGGCTTCCTCGCGGTGGCGCCCGAGGGCACCGTGATCGAACGCGGCGATGTGGTGCACATCGACTTCGGCATCAGCTACATGGGCTTCGACACCGACTGGCAGAAGATGGCCTATGTGCTCAAGCCGGGGGAGAAGACGGTGCCGGCCGGGATCAGGCAGGCCATGGCGAATTCCAACACGCTGCAGGACGCGCTCATGAAGCGGCACGCCCGCCCGGGGCGCACGGGTGGCGCCGTGTTCAACGCCACCATGGCCGAGATGAAGGAACGCGGCATCGAGGCCATGATCTATTCGCACCCCATTGGCGCGCAGGGGCACGGCCTGGGCGCGTCCATCGATTTCCGCAGTGCGCTGCGCAGCGACACCACGGCGCAGAACTCGCGCCTCCGCCCGGGGTCGTACATCAGCATCGAGCTCAATACCGCCACGCCCATTCCCGAGTGGGGCGGCAAGAAGCTGTTCGTGATGTTCGAAGACGACGCGCATCTCACCGACGAGGGCTTCGTGTTCTTCCGGCCGCGTCAGGAGCAGTTCTACCTCATTCGCTGATGCCGCGGTACGTCGACCTGAGCCACGCCATCGCGCACGGTAACGTCTACTACAAGGGACTGCCGGCGCCGGTGATCTGTGATTTTCTCAGTCGCGAGGCGTCACGCGCCTTCTATGACGAGGGCACCGAGTTCCACATCGGCAAGGTGGAACTCGTGGGGAATACGGGCACCTACATCGATTGTCCGTTTCACCGCTATGCCGAGGGACGCGACACGGCGGCCATGCCGCTCGAGCGCTTCGTGGAGGTGCCCGCCGTAGTCGTGCGTGCCACGGCGGCGCATGGCAGAAGCGGGCGCGCCATCACCGCCGCGTGGTTCGCCTCGCACGAGGTGCGCGGCAAGGCGGTGCTGGTGCACACCGGGTGGGATGCGCACTGGCAAACCGATCAGTACTTCGAGGGGCACCCGTATCTCACCGCCGACGCGGCCGAATGGCTGCGCGATGCGGGGGCGGTGCTGGTGGGCATCGACTCCATGAACATCGACTGCACCGACGGCGGCGCCCGCCCCGTGCACTCCATCCTGCTGCGTGAGGAGATCCTCATCGCGGAGCACCTCACCGGCCTCGCGCCACTGCCCGACGGACCGTTCTCTTTCAGCGCCGTGCCGCCCAAGCTGGTGGGCATTGGCACGTTCCCCGTGCGCGCGTACGCGACGCTGCCATAGCGCACGCGCACACCGGGCGTCAGGGCACAGGCGCCGCGAAGAAGCTGTTCGGGCGCCACGCCGGCCGCTTCGCCCGGTTGGCCACGCGAATCGCAAGGTCGGCGTACATCTCGTTGAAGCCGGCCGCGGTGGAAAAGTTCACCGGCTGCGTGATGTCGTCACTGAGCTTGTGGTAGTGATCGCGCACCCACGCCTGCCACGTCTTCTCCTCGGGCGTGCCGGTGCGATAGCCCACCTTGAAGGCCAGCGCCGGAATGCCGCGCCGGATGAAGCTGTACTGATCGCTGCGCACGAAGCGATTTTGCTCGGGCTCCGGATCGGGGAGTACCGCGAGCCCGCGTGCCTTCGTCACCGCGTCGAGGTCGTCGGCCAGATCCGACTCTTCGTAGCCGTACGCGAACACGCCCGACAGCGGAATGAGCGGCAGGAACATGTCGGTGTTGAGGTTCGCCACCACGGTGCCGTCGCGCAGCGACGGATGCGCCGCGAAGTAGCGCGACCCCAGCAACCCCTTCTCCTCGGCGGTCACCCCCACGAACGCCAGCGTACGCTTGTTGCCGCCGCGCTTCGCCACCAGTCGGGCCGTTTCGATGAGCGTTGCCGCACCGCTCGCGTTGTCCATGGCCCCATTGAAGATGCTGTCACCGGTGAGCACCGGCCCCTTGAAGGTACCGGTGTGATCGGTGTGCGCGGTGTACACCACGATCTCGTTGCGCAGCGTGGCGTCGGTCCCCGGCAGTACGCCCACCACATTGGGTGACGACAACGTCCGCCGTACGGTGGGGAGCGTGGCGCGTAGCGACACGTTGAGCGCGGCCGTGGGCAGCTTGTCGCCGCGCCGCACCAGGGCCACGATGCTGTCCCACGACAGCGCCGTGCCGACAAACAGGCGGCTCGCGAGTGCGGGATTGGCCGTGGCATTGAGACGCTGCCCGCGCGTGTCGTCGAGCATGGTGTCGGCCAGTGCTACCGCCACCCCGCCGGCACCGCCCGCGTCGTTCCACACACCACCCGCACCAATGGCAATGATCCCCACCGCGCCGGCCTGCTGCATGGCGGTCCACCGCGATCGCGTACCGTGCGCCTGCAGCGGTGCGGAGAGGCCCTTCGGCACCGCGTTCACATGCACCACGATCTTCCCCTTCACGTCCAAGCCGGCGAGGTCGTCCACCCCCGCCTGCGGCAGCGACAGGCCGTAGCCGGCGAACACCAGCGGGGCTTCGATGTCGCCCGTGGAGGGGCGCGGGGACAACCGCAGGTCACGCCCAACCGCCAGCGGGGCCCAGCTGCCTGTGGCAGCGCGCATGGCCAGCGTCACGCGCTCGGCGTCGAGCTTCACTTCCACGAAATCCACGCGCTGCAACCAGCCGTCGGTACCACCCGGTTTGAGTCCGGCGGCTTCGAACTGGCGCGCGATGTAGCGCACCGCGCTCTCGTGCCCGGGGGAGCCGGTGTCACGCCCCTTGAGCGAGTCGTGCGCCAGCACCTGCACATGTCGCCACCACGCTTCGGCGGCGGAGCCGGCTGGCGGCGCCTGGGGAGGCGGAGCGGGTGCCGCCTGTGACGCCACCGGCGAGGGAGCGAGCACCGCGGCACTCACCAGCAGGGTGACCACGATGTGGCGGCAGTGGTGCAGCAGGCGCATGGAGGCGTTCCTCATGAGAGTGGCCATGGGTTCCGGTCGGTCATCGATGTCAGTTGGCTCGTTCGCGCGCCAAGCGGGCCTCGAGCGCCTCGCGCGCCGTGGCGGCGAGACGACGGCAGGCGGCGCCATCGACCAGCGCGCCACGCTCGGCGCGGCCGAAGAGGTCGGACGCCGACGGATGCGGCGTAATGAGAATGTCGCAGGCGAGGCGCTCGAGCAGCGCATGTCCCTGCCGAAACGCGGCCACGGCGCCCGGAAACGTGCGGTTGGCCGTGAAGCGGAAGCCGTCGGCGGAGATGGGCGTCTGGCTGTCGGCATACACCAGGTCGCGACAGACGTCGCCCTCACACGAGCGCCAGCTCCACGTGGTGCCACCGGGGGTATGCCCGCCGGTGAAGTGCGCGGTGAGCGCGAGCGCACCCACGCGCACCACCTCGCCATCACGCAGGACGCGCACGCGCGGCACCGGCGGCATGAGCAGGTGAATGCCATACTGCGGATCGTCGGCGAAGCTGCTCCCGGCCTGCAGCCATCGTGCGCTCGCCGCACTCGCCGCCACCGTGGCTCCGCTCAGCCGGGCCAGCATGGCGATGCCGCCGGCATGATCGAAGTGCGCGTGCGAGTTGACGATGAGCTTGATGTCGCTCACCGAGAAACCCAGCGCTTCGATGTTGCGGCGAATGAGGGGCGCCGACTCGGGAAGCGCACCGTCCACCAGCACGTGGCCATCGGGCGACGTCACGAGCAACGCCGACAGCCCGTCCGTGCCCACGTAGTACGTATTGCCGAAGAGCCGCAGTGGGGCGTGCGGGCGGTTCCACTCGGCGCAGCTGCTGCAGTTGGGCGTGGGCGGGACCACCGGTTCCTGCTGGGCGCCGGCCACCTCGGCCGATGCAAGGAAGGCCGTCACGGCCAGAACCGACAACCAGCCGAGACCACACGGCCGGAGGGATGACCCGGGTGGGGGAAAGACGTTCGCCATGAGTGCGCGAGAAACGGGAGGGATCAGCTGCGGGGAACGTACAGCCACACGGCGTCGGCGCCGGGGGCGGCCACGACCAGCGTACTCGGATGATAGCCCACGGCGTCGAGGACGCGAGCCGACTCGACATTGCCCGGGGAGACGATGGCCACCACGCGCGGAAGACCGAGCGTGGTGCGGGCATGAGCGAGCACGCCGGTTACGGCTTCCTGCGCGTACCCACGCCCCCTGGCCGACGGCAGCAGGGCATAGCCGACGTCGGGGTGCGGCAACGTGTCGCGGCGCAGCAGCCCGCAGATACCGATCGCGCGGCCACCGTCACGCTCCTCCACACACCACAGTCCGTACCCGAACGCCACGTACGCGGTGAGCGGCCCCTCGTCGAGATACCGTCGCGCGTCGGCGGCACTGCGCACTCCACGGTCGCCGATGTTGCGCCGGAAGTCGTCGTCGTTGAGCAGCGCGACGAGGAAGTCCGCGTCGTCGTAGGTGAACTCGCGGAGCCGCAGTCGAGCTGTTTCGAGCACGACTCCGCGAGGGTCGGTCACGATGTGGCGGCCTTGGCGGCGTCGAGGTGCGCCCGGACGCGCTTCCGGAACCGCTCGGCGATCTGCCGACCAAGCTCGGTTTCCTTGGCCACCCACTCCGCATTGCGGAAGGCCAGCGGGTTGCCCACATGCTGACGGTACTGCTCGAGCCATGGTTCGATTCGCGTGAAGAGCAGCAGCCCCTCACCACTGCTTTCCATGAGAAACTCGCCGTGCATCACCCCGTGGCGGGCCATGGCATAGGCCATTTCCCAGTAGGTGGCGCACTGACGGAAGGCCGCATTGAGCGGATGATCGGGCTTCGTCACCGCCAGCACATCGTCCCAACTCGCGGGGAGGAACTTGCTCACCAGCGCGGTGCGCGACTCGCGCATGACCGCTTCGCGGCGGAGGTCGTACAACTTGAGCGCCAGATCGGCGTCGTGATGGTCGGCGTAGTCCTTGAGCGGCACGGAGGAGGCGTCAGGTAGGAGGGAGGAGGAGTTCACGAAACTGCACCACGTTGCCTTCGGGGTCGCAGGCGTTGCAGGCACGGAACCGCCGCGCGCTGAACTCACGCTCACGCGGAAACAGGTACCCACCCAGCAGCGGCGCCATCTCGCGCGCGGCGGCCAGGCTGGGCACCACGAAGAACGGCTTGATGGCCGTGTCCTCCCGCGGGGTGGGCACCGTGCCCTCGGGGACCGGCGGCAGGATGTGCGGCGGGACCTGGTGGATGACGAGTTCCGTCCGATCCGAGGCGATGACGCGTAGCCCCGTGTCGACGTGCACCGGCGACATGAGCAGCAGCACCTCGTAGAATCGCGCCACGCGGTCTACATTGGCCGCGAAGATCACCGCCCCACTGTTCATCGTTCCTCCCCTGGCGTGAGCGAACCCGCAGGCTCACATCAAGCTACCCGCCGGGGAGATCGGCGGCCACGTTCAGTAGTTGAACTGCGCCTGGATTCGGAGCAGGCGCCCGCGCTGCTCCCAGCTGGGCCGCAGCTTGTCTTCGAAGCGGCGGTTGCCCTGATACCACTCGGTCACCAGCTCGAACTTCGGATTGGGCTGCCACTCCACGCCGAACTCCACGTCGTTCACCGTGTGGCTGCGTGCATCGCGCTCGTGCTTCTTGCCGCCGTCGTACACCTGATAGCGCACGAACGGGAAGAAGATCTGCGTCCCACGCTTCAGCTGATACGTGGCCGTCACGAACCCGCCGCGCAGCGCCTGGGTCTCGATGCTGTCGCGCGCCGGATTGTATTCCGGCCCCCGCCCCACGTTGTACTCCGCGAGCAGGCCCAACGGACGTGGAGCAATGTTGAGTTGCACGAGGGCGCGCTCGTCGGCGTAGGTCCAGTCGCGGCGCCCCTTCACGCCGGCGCTCCGCTGCTCGGCGGTCACGGTATACTGTCCCCGGTAGCCGGCAATGCCCGGCTCCACCAACTGATTGCCGATCTTGAACGGATACGACAGGCGAGCCACCAACGTCTGGTTGTTGTTCGCATCGGCGCGATTGGCCGTCTGGCCGTTGAACGCGCCCACGGCGAACACGCCGTAGTCCCCGCTCCCCTTGCCGGTACCAGTGGCCAGCTCGGCGTAGCGCGCACGGGCAGTCTTGGGGGCCCACATGAAGAAGAGCCCCAGATCCCGCTCGTTGGCGTGCGCGCTGTTGGTCGCGTCGGCACGATCGAGCGGGAGTCGGTTGGAGCTGCTCTGCATGTTCTCGTAGCTGTAGGGCACCTTGCTCTGCCCCACCCGAAACCGGAACGCGTTGTCCTTGTCTACGCCAAGGTCCACGTACCAGTCCCGCAGCTGGGCCACGTTGCCGCTGGTGCCCACCGCGCTGGCGAAGTCCGGCTGCAGGTAAATGAACACCTGCGGGTGAATCTGCCCCTGCACGATCAGGCGCGCGCGACGAATGAAGAAGCCGCCCAGGTCTCCCCAGCTGCGGTCACACTGCTCACACTGGAACTGCGGGTTGCTTTCGAGCAGGCGGTTGTACCGGATCTGCCCGTAGCCCCGAATGCGGAAGGACTCGTACCAGGGCACCGGCTTCTGGACGGGGGCTGCGGTGGGCGCCGGAGGCGGGGCCCCCTGCGCGGCGACACGCTGCGGCTGGAGCAGCGCGACTGCCAACAGCAGGAGCGACAGCCCTGATAACGGAATATGGCGAAACGCCTGAGACAGCGGCATGTAAAGACTCGGGAACGCGTCGGTAACGATGCGGACCGCGGAGTCTACTCTGTCTGTTACATGTCACCGCTGGCCGTGACAGGACGGTTACAGTCGTTACAGAGGGGTTACCGCGACGCGGCAACCCCTCTGATTACTTTCGGCTTGTATACGGTCCGGAACGCTAGTAGCGCCAGCTGAGCGTGTCGGCACCGCGCGGCGCCCGGGCGCGCATCCGCTCGAGGATGCGCGGGATGTACATCTGGTGATACCGCAGCCTGGAGTAGGCGTTGCTGCGCGTGGGATCGCCATTCCAGCAGTGTTCGGCGCGGTCGCCGTACGTGATCTCCCCGGTCCACTTGGGGGTCGTGGTGCCCTTGAGGAAGTCCTCCACGAGATACACGGCGTTGTTGAGGTAGTAGTTGTCCATGTCGCCCACGTAGATGTTCAGCTTGTCGAACACCTTGGGGCCCAGCGTCGCCCAGTCCCGGCGCAGGATGTACGAGAGGTCGAAATTGTCACGCCAGTAGCGCGCGACCTCCTTGTCGATCACCCCGGTCTTCTTGTCCCAGATGGGCTTGGGGTAGCCGTCGGGGCCCATGGGCGAGTAGGTGGCCTGCCAGATGTCCCACTGGTCGCCGCTGCGTCCCTTGCTGCCCAGCGCCGCCTCGCGACGGTTGGTCTCTTCCATGGTGGTCTGCACCTGCCCCAGATAGTTGCGGTGCGCCGGGCGCGGCGTGCGCTTCCACTTGCTGTCGAGGAAGAACGCGTTCGTTTCCTCGTACAGGTTGAACACCGTATTGGCACGGAAGTCGATCGGATCGGGGCAGGCGATGTACGCGCCGTTGAACTCGTCGGGGTAGAACATCTGCACGGCCATGGCTTCCCACCCACCGGTCGAGCCGCCGTAGGTAATGCGCGCCCACCCCTGCCCCAGCCCCCGGAACTGCCGCTCCACTTCGGGGATGAGCTCGTACATGATGGCGTCGCCCCACGGCCCCTGCGACGCGGAGTTCACGGCGTACGAGTCGTCGTAGTACGGCGTGGCGTGGCGCACCTCCATGAGCAGTACGCGCGGGAAGGTCGCGCTCGTCCAGTCCTTGTAGAACTGATGATTGAGCTCCTGCTGGATGCGGTTGTAGCCGGCGAGGTTGAAGCGCGCCGAGAAATCCGGCTTGAGGTTCGGGTCCGGTGGGGTCTCGCGGAACCCTTCGAAGGTGTACGGGAAGTGCCCGTGGTACACCACCAGCGGATAGCGCGCGTTCGGGTGCTCGTCGAAGCCTGCCGGCAGCAGCACGTTCGCGCCGATGAACATGTCGCGCCCCCAGAACTTCGAGAGCCGCTCACTGCGAATGGTGACGTGCTTGATCCACTTCGTATCCTTCGGTGGGGCAATGGGCGCGATCTCGTTGTCGAGTGAGACCGTGGGGAGCAGGCGCTGACGCGCGTCGAGCGTGACCCAGCGCGGGGTGCTGTACAGGTTGCCCGGCTTGCGCGCCCACTGCTGTCCTTCGCCCTTGTCGGGGGGCAGCTTCACCGTATGCCCCGTGCTCAGTCGGAACGTTTCGTAACGATTGAGCACCGCCTGCACCCAGTAGCGCCCGCGCGGCAGGTCGCGCAGCGACGCCAGGGGATAGGCGTCGGCGTTGTCGGTCACGGTGCGTGTGCTGCCGGGAGTCCACCCTTCCACGTCGGTGCCGAACACGAGCTGCGATTCCGGCCCGTCGCTGATCTGGAAGCGCGGCTCCCGCGTGCTGTCGGTGGAGACGAGCAGCAGCAGGCGCCCATCGAGGGGCGCGGTGGCCTTGGCCGTGGGCAACGCCACGCGCACCTGTACGGCGGGGGTGGAGCGCGCGGGCTGGGCGCGCAGCGGGGCGGCAGCGGTGGCCGCCGCCGCGGCCGTGGCCGCGGTGAGCAGGAGAGACGCGAGGGCACGAGGCATCGGCAATTCCGGGGAAAGGGACCGCCGAAAGGTACGGCCCGGGCGACCACTGCACGTTGGCGCTCGGACAAATGCCGATTCGGAGCCCGGAAACCATGCTCGGAGCTCCGAGGCCGCACGTACCCTACGCCCCCCAACGCCCCTCCGACTTCCGACTTCCGAACGCCGTTTCCGACATCGGATCTCCGGCATGCATCCGACCTCCGACCTCCGACCTCCGACCTCCGGACATCCGACCAATCCGACCGATCCGACCAATCCGATTACCGCCGGGCCGTGAGTCCCTGTACCAGCGCCCCCATCGCGATCCCCGCGATAGCCCACCCCAACTCGAAGCTCCCGGCACCAAGCCCCGCGATGGCCGGGCCCGGACAGACGCCACACAGTCCCCAGCCAATGCCGAAGATTGCCGCACCGACAACCGTCGGACGATCGAGCACGGCAGCGCGCAGGGCAAACGCACCACCCAGCAACGGGCGCGTGAGCAGTCGCGGCGCGAGCTGATACGCCAGCATCGCCACGACCACGCCGCCACCCATCACCAGCATGAGCCCGAGATCGGTGAAGCGCAAGAAGCCGAGAACGATCTCGGGGCGAATCATCGTGGAGAGCGCGAGACCGAACCCGAACAGCACACCAGCAGCGAGCGCGGCCGCCTGCACCGCGCGCGGCGACGCCTTGGTGATCGGAGCGCCGTCGCGCGTCGCGGTGGGAATGATCGTGGAGGCCATATTCACGCCCCGCCCAGCCGGGCCACGACGTTGGCGGTGAGGAACGCCGTGGCCATGAAGGTGAGCACCGCCACCAGCGAGGGGCGCGAGAGCGAGGCGAGCCCGCAGATGCCATGTCCCGACGTGCACCCCTGTGACAGCCGCGCCCCGTAGCCGACGAGCAGCCCACCCACGAACAGCTGCCAGGTGGGAATGCTCACCGCCACGCGCGTGCTCTGCCCCGACCACAGAAACCAGAGCAGTGCGCCAAACACGAGGCCGAGGGCGTAGGCCAACCGCCAGCCACGGCTGGAAACGAGCGACGGCTGCCGGAAGAACGGGCGCGAGACGATGTACGACCAGGTGGAGGAGTACACCGAACTCATGCCGCCAATGAGGCCCGCGAGCACGAACAGCAGCGCCACGCCGCTCCCAATGAGCAGGCCACCCGCCAGATAGTGCTCCCAGCCGAAGGGGAACAGGCCACCGCCGTACCAGCCGCTGTTCACGGCCGCCTCCGCGCCGGGCGCACGGCGGACGCACGCACCGTGAACGACTGCGGGCGCCAGGTGACCGCGTCACTCTCCACTCCCAGTTTGGGGCTCACCACCTCCACACGCGCGGCCTCCACCACGATGAGCACCACGCCTTTTTCGCGGTCCGGGTAGAAGGCGGTCCAGGCGTCATCCCAGTGCGCATCCTGCGTGGCGCGATCGCGCACCACACGAGCCGTGCCCGTCACGGCCACGTAGCTCTGCGTGGCCGGATCGAAGTAGTGGAGCGCCACGGCCCCGCGGCGCTCCACCTGCTGCACCTTGCGGGTACGCGGGTTGGTGGCGAACCACACCGACCAGGTGCTGTCAGGGTGTCTCGGCTGGATGGTGCGCAGCTGCGGGCGTCCGGCGCCGTCCACGGTGGCCAGCGTGGCGTATCGCGCGGCCGTGACGATGCGGCGGGCAATGGAATCGAGCGCCGCGCGGGGAAGCGTCGGCGATGGCGACGCCTGCCCCTGTGCCTCTGCGGCGACGCCGGTGAGCAGCAGAGCGCCGAGGGCGGTGGTAAGGATGGCACGCATCCCTGAAAGCTAGTCGTCGACAGGCACGGCAACGGAACGTCGGGCTGGTTCGTTCACCATGCCATATGCCGCCAACCCCGCCTCCCCGCCGTTGGACCATTCCGCTTGGGGCCGTGCTGGTGCACCTCGGCATCGGCTCCGTCTACGCCTGGAGCACGCTCAATCGCCCCATCACCGCGGCCATGCCCTCGCTGCCGTGGTGGGCGAGCCCGCCGTACACCACGTTCACCAGCGCGCTCGTGCTGCTGGGGCTGAGCGCCGCCACCTGGGGTCCGTGGGTCGAGCGCCGCGGCGCCCGAATTGCGGCGCGACTGGCGGCCCTCTGCTTCGCCTCCGGACTTGCCGTGGGCGCCGTCGGGCTGCATCTGCAGCAGCCGCTGCTGCTTTTCCTGGGGCTTGGCATCCTGTGCGGCATGGGCTGCGGCATTGGGTACATCGCCCCCGTGAGTACGCTGGTGAAGTGGTTCCCCGACCGGCGTGGTATGGCCACGGGGTTCGCCATCATGGGCTTTGGCGGCGGGGCCTTCGTGGCCGGGTACGCCAATGCCTTCCTCATCGAGCGCGTCGGCGTGGCCAACACGCTGTTCATACTCGGGGGCGTGTACCTGCTCGTCATGCTCGCGGGGGCCCAGCTGCTGCGCCCCGCTCCCATGCCCGATGCAGCCGGACCGGGCGCAGCCTCGGTGACTGGCGCGTTCGCGGCAGCTACGCACCCGCCCGCTGTCGCGGCGAGCCTGACCCGGCGCGAAGCGCTGCGCACCCCACAGTTCGCGCTGCTCTGGGGCATGCTCTGCATCAACGTGACGGCGGGCATCGGCATTCTCGCGCAGGCGAGCCCCATGATGCAGGACCTCTTCGGCCGCACGCCGGCGCAGGCTGCCGCCGTCGTGGCCATGATCAGCGTCTTCAATGCCGGCGGGCGCCTCTTCTGGAGCACCATCTCCGACCGCATCGGGCGCCGCAACACCTACCTCGTCTTCTTCGGCGCGCAGCTGGGGCTCTTTCTCATCATCCCGCAACTCGCACGTACCGGGTCGTGGTGGCCCTTCCTCGTCTGCCTGCTCACCGTGTTCACCATGTACGGCGGAGGCTTCGCCACCATTCCGGCGTTTCTTGCCGACCTGTTCGGCACCGCGAACGTGGGCGCCATTCACGGCGCCCTGCTCACCGCCTGGAGCGTGGCCGCCGTACTCGGCCCCGTCATCATTACCGAGCTGTCCGAGCGTGCCCGTGCCGCACTCGCCCCCGGCATGTCGCGCGTGGCCATCTACGATCAACCGCTGCAGCTGCTGGCCGTCCTCCTGGGCGTGGGGCTGCTTCTCACGCTGCTGGTCAAGCCGCTGCGAGCCTCGCGTAGCTGACGCGCCGGCCGCAACCATCTCGCTGGTGGCTCGAGAGACGAGCGCGACGCGCCATCACAGAGCGCACCGAGGCGGTGGAGGCCATGGAGAACCGCAACAAAGCACAGCCGCATTCGGCAGTTCTCCCTGGTATTCAGTGCACAGCCCGCTGCCCGATGGGTTCAGTCACCGCAAGGGTACGCCGGCATGCAGGCTGTTCTCCTTACCCTCGACCACCTCGGTGAGCTCGGTGAGGGCGCGGTGACCCCGACCCCGACCCCGACCAAGACCCCGCCCCGCACGTCAGCGACAGCGTCGACGCGGTGCTACATTCGCCGTTCCCTTCCCCGCGAGTGTGTCTATGCGTGCAGGCTCCTGGCTCATCGGTACCCTGCTGTGGCTTGGCGCCGCGTCCGCAGCGACGGCGCAGTCGGGCAATCCTCGCTTCGGTCGCTGGTTGCTCAAGAGTGACGCGCCGGCGCCGACCAGCAACATCATGACCTACGAGCCCCACGGCGCGGGCGGGATGCGCGTCACCATTCAGGCGGTGAACACCAAGGGTGACACCACGCGCTGGTGGTACACCACCGACTTCGACGGACGCGACATGCCGGTGACCGGCAACGCCTCGCAAACGCACGCCGCCGTGCGCGCCCTCTCGCCGCTGGTGAACGAGATCGTGAACAAGAACAACGGGCGCGTCACGCAACGCCTCACCAACGTACTGTCGCCCGATCACAACACGATCGGCGTCATGTACATGCGCGAGGACGCCGAGGGGCGCACGACCGGCGTGACCTTCGCCACCTATCTCCGCATCCCCTGATCGCGAGCACCGCCATGCACACCGTCCGCATTGCTTCGCCTGCTCGTCCTGTGGTGTTCGCGCTGCTCATGGCGTTCGCGGCCTCGAGCCTGCGCCCCACCGCGGTGCAGGCGCAGGAGGCGCCCTATGATCTCGTGCTGCGCGGGGGTACGGTGGTGGACGGCACCGGTGCCTCGCCGCAACGCGCCGATGTGGCCATCCGCGGCGACCGCATCGTGCGGGTGGGCGCGCTCGGACGCACGCCCGCGCGCGCCGTGCTCGATGTGCAAGGGCGCATGGTGGCCCCCGGCTTCATCAACGTGCACAGCCACGCCGACGTGCGCGCCCTCGGCAGTGCCGCGAACCTGCTGACGCAGGGGGTCACCACCGTGCTGCTCAACGCCGACGGTGGCGGGGCGGTGGACCTCGAGACCCAACTCACCAGCATTCAGAACAACACACCGGCGCTCAATGTGGCCATCAGCGTGCCGTTCAACAGCATCTGGAGCACCGTCGTGGGGCTGCGTGACGTGCGCCCGACCGACGCGCAGATCGAACGCATGCAGCGGCTCGTGGTGGCGGGACTCGGCGCCGGCGGCTTCGGCATCTCGGCCGGACTGGATTACAAGCCGGCGTACTTCGCCACGCGCGATGAGGTCGTTCGCGTCGTGTCCGTAGCGCAATCACGTGGCACCTTCTTCACCAACCACGATCGTATCACCCCGGAGAGCGGATTCAGCTCGATCGTGGGGATGCAGGAGACCATGGCCATCGGTTTTGCCACGGGTATGGTTCCCGTGTTCACGCACATGAAGCTGCAGGGGCGTGAACAGGGGCGGGCGGCGCGCATGCTCGACACCATGCGCACGGAAACCCGCGCCGGGCGTTGGGTGGCCGCCGACGTATATCCGTACCTGTCGGGACAAACGATGCTGGCGGCGCTGATCATTCCGGGGTGGGCGCAGGACGGTGGCGTGACCGCCATGCGCGAGCGCTTCCGCGATTCCACGCTGCGCGCCCGCATCATGCGGGAGGCCGACGAAGCCATCGCGGCACGCTTCACCGGTGCGGCCGGCATCCTGTTGAATGACGACGGCACCACGCTGCAGCAGGTCATGGATCGCGAGCGTATTGCCTCCGCCGGTGAAGCCGTGGTGCGCGTGCTCGAGACGCGCATGCCCAGCGCCATCCTGGGGTTCGGCGCCGAAGCCGACCTCGTACGGCTCATCGCCGACCCCGACGTCGCGATTGCCTGCGACTGTGACGCGGCTCTGCCGGCCGGCGTGTCTCACCCCCGCTACTTCGGCACCTTCCCGCGTGTCCTCGGCCGCTACGTGCGCGAACAGCGTGTGCTCAGCTGGACAGCGGCCGTGCGCAAGATGACGTGGCTGCCGGCATCGCTCATGGGGCTGCCGGACCGTGGGCGCGTGGCCGAAGGCATGCACGCCGACCTCGTGGTCTTCGACAGCACCACGGTCGTGGATCACGCGACCTTTGCCAACCCCACGGCGCCCTCGACGGGGATCGTGCACGTGGTCGTGAACGGCGCGCTCGCCGTACGTGATGGCGCCGTCACCGGCACCCGAGCTGGGCGCGCCCTGCGGCGCGCCCCCGACATGGTCAGCCGGCGTCCGCGATAAAGGTTTCGCGCACGATCTCCCACCCCATCGCCCCCAGCGACCACTCGGCCGTGTAGCGCCCCGTCTGCTCGTGGGCGCGCCCCTTCTGGCGCCAGCGTCCTACCCAGTGTCCCACTTCGTGGGCAACACCAGCGGCCAGATCGACCGTGACCTGTTCCGGCGTGCGCACGTAGCCGCCAAAGCCGGGTGCCCGCATTTGCGCATCCCACGCATCGAAATTGGCCGCGCGCCCCTTGAGTACACTGCCCCCCGCCGCGGCCACCTCCACGGACTCGCTCATGAAGCTGGTCACGTAGTGCGCGTCGAGTGACGCGATGGCAGCGTTGGACTGCTTGCGCAGGGCCCGGATGTCGGCGGCGTGATCTCGCATGGGTGCAATATGCCTGCGCCACGGGAGGCATGGCAGCGGAGAGATGACGGCGAAACCCGCACGGTGGCCAAGGGATTCTCCGCTGGCCATGTCGAGGCGTCCATCGGATCATGACGGCATGAGTCCACTGCGTATCGTCGGCGTTCGCGTGTTCACGCTGCTGCTCGCTGTCCCCCACGCCATCATGGCGCAAGCGTCGGGCGGTCCCCAACCACCGACCAGGGCGGCCATTGTCGGCGGTATCGGCTTCACCATCATGCATCTCCCGGCGTTCACGTACACGCGGGGATCGGCACGTGAGCCTGCGGTCGAGCCGGCCCAGGAGGGGGGTGGCCCGTCGCTGGCCGTCGGACTCGAGGTGCTGCGTGGCCGACTCATCGCGGGCGGGCGCTACCAGTTCGTGGTGGAGCCCCTCACCGACAACTGGGCCGCGCACGTGGTCGCCGTGTACGCCGGCGTGGCGCGCCGGCGGCCGCGCTCGCAGCTCAGCGTCGCGATGGGGCCCACGCTGGTTCACCGGGAGCAGGTCACCCGACAGTTTGCCGCGAACGCCTGCTTCTACAGCGGGTGCCTGGATGACACGCGCGCGAACCGGGATGGTGGCACTCTGACCACGCTGGGCCTGGTGGCGACGGGATCCGCCGAGCGTCGCCTTGGGCGCCATGTCGGTATCGGCCTCGAAGGCTTCGCCGCCATTGGCCGGCAGCGCTATGCCGGCCTCCAGGCCCGGCTGTCTCTCGGATCGCGCTGAACGATCGCCGCGTGCGAGTGCCGCGTGCGAGTGCCGCGTGCGAGCGCCGCCGCGGAACGGCCAGCGGCCTCTGCGCCTCCCCTCCTCCGCGTCTCCCAAGCTCAGCCGCCCGTCCCGAACTGCCGCGTGAACTTCACGAACAGGCTGCGCTGCTGCGGGCGTACCCAGTCGAAGAACCCGGTGGCTTCACGTCCATCGTTGAGCACCACGAACAGCCCGGTTCCCGCGGTGTTGAGCCAGCCGAAGCGTACGTTGGCCGACCAGATCCGCTGCTGGTTGTTGTACTGCGTGAGCGTCTGCACGAAGATGCGCGGCGTGAAGAAATAGTTGAGCCGCACCGCCTGCAGCGTGCGCTTGAAGTTCCCCTCTGGCAGCCGCACGTCGTTGTGATCGATGGTGAGCGACCCTGAGAACGTCGCGCCGCGGCGCACGGTGAGCGTGCCGCTACCGCCGTTGCGCGTCCCCGTCCAGAATTGCCCGAAGTCGAAGCGGCCCGTGGCCGTGATGTTCTCGCTGGGGTCGGTGGTGTAGTCGAAGCCGAGCGTACCCCACTGATACTGGCCCGGCTGCAGAACCACGCCCGGCGCAATCTCGAAGGGCACCCGGATCCCCTCCTGCGAGATGTTCCACTCCGGACCGAAGCGCGAGCTGTTGGCGAACTCGATTTCGGTCACGTCGATGTGCCAGTAGCCCGTCTGGCGGAACCCGTCTTCAATGTCGTAGAAGCCGCGATAGCTCACATGCGGATTCCACTGGCGGAACCACCCCCACTCGGGCTTGCGCACGAGGTACATGGCCGTGGCGTCGAAGGTGCGATACCCCGCGGGCCGGCTCATGAAGCCCACCTCGGGGTTGAAGTCCTCGCCGATCTGTGCCACACGCGCGTTGGCGTTGAACACGTTGGTGGCGAACGCCACGCGCCCGCTGTAGGCGAAGTCGTCGCCCGTTCGACCGGGCGTGGTCGTCTTCGCCGCCCAGAGATCGCTCGTCCACTTCTGTCCCACACCAAGACGCCCGTCGATGGCAAAGGTGCGGTTCACATCGCCCGCATCTTCGGTGGAGAGACGCTGCACCGCCATGACACCGAAACGCGACCGCGCCCCCACTTCGCGCACGGCACGCGCCACCGAGAACGACTGACCGGGCGAACCCTGCTCAGGAGAGTCCGTCACCATCTGCAGCAGCCCCACCGTGGTGCTCCCCACGCGCCCCGACAACCGGCCACCACCGAGAATGGGTTGCGGCGTGCCATTGTCGGAAATGCCGATGCGGCGCGTGAAGAAGAGGTCCACGGCCTGCGGCGTACCCGCCGAGAACACACCGGCGTTCTCGAGGAAAAACGGGCGCTTTTCGGGGAAGAAGATGGGGAACCGGGTAAGGTTCACGCGCTGGTCATCCACCTCCACCTGCGCGAAGTCCGTGTTCACGGTGAGGTCGAGCGTGAGTGCGGGCGTGACGCCGTACTTGATTTCGCCGCCGATTTCCGTGGGCGTGGTGGAGGACTTGACCCCGCGGGTCCAGTTCTGCTGGCTCGAGCTGAGCACGTACGGCGTGACCGTCTGGATGCGGCGCACCGGCGGCTGCAGCTGCGCCAGGTTTCCGGCCAGCGAGAGGCGGTACAGGTTGAACTGCCGCGGAATGAACGCCCAGTACAGCTCCTCGTTCTTGCGGCGGATCATGCGCGACACGTTGAGCCCCCACGTCTGCTCCCCATCCGCTGACTGGTAGCGGATGGTGGAGAAGGGGATGCGGAACTCCGCCGTCCACCCCAACGAGTCGATGTTGGTGGCCACCGTCCAGCTGGCGTCCCAGTTCACGTTGAAGCCGCCCATGGCGCCGCCCTGCATGCGGTTCTGCCCGGGCACATTGGCGCCGCCCCCTTCCCCTTCGCGAATCACCTGCCCGTCGTACTCGATGCCGGCCGGCGTGGTCCCGAACACGAACCCGTTCTGGTGGTCGTGATAGGTGTCGAAGATGAACGCCACGTAATCACTGTTGGCCAGCGTGACGTCGCGGATCTTCTCGCCGGGGATGATGAGTGACGGTTCCCGGTCGTAGAGGCGCGCACCGATGTACAGGTTCTTGCCGTCACTCGCAAAGCGCACTTCGGTGCGTTCCGATGCGGGCACCCCTTCGTTGAGCTCACGCTGTACGAACTCGGTGACCGGGGTGCCGCGCTGCCAGAGCCCCTCGGTGAGCTTGCCGTCGATCTCGGGCGCCTCCCCGTCCAGCTTGATGATGTTCACCGTGGGACGCGGCTTGGCGCGCGCCGCGCGGGCAAACGAGTCGGCCACGACGGCATCCAGCTTCATCCCGCCAGCGGGCGGGGTGGGCTGAGCGCCCAGCTGGTGGGGGGCAAGGCACACGGCAAGCGCGAGGCTCGCCGCACGGGCGACGCGGCTGGGAAACGACGGCATGAGGCGCGGAGGGAGGAGGGAGTCGAGGACTCCCAAAATACGCCGCGCTCCGGCCAACCGTTCGGATCTGGTCGGTCCGCGGGTGCTGGTGACTGGACAAGCCGCTCCACAGGCTACCCATTCACGACCATGGCTCTCGACCCGAATTCCCGCCGCCAGTTTCTGGCGTTTCTCGCCGGCAGCCCGCTGCTCGCCGCCGCCGGCCTCGATGCCGATTGGCTGGCCTCACAGAGTCCACACCGGCGGGGCGACACCCTGCTGCACGCGGCCGATGAACTGGCGCGGTATGGCACACACCCCGTCCTGCACCAGGCGCAACCGCCGCTCATCGCGAAAGCCGCCGACGCGCTCAACGTGTTCGACTTCGAACCCGTGGCGAAGCAGAACATCCCGGTCGCGCACTGGGGCTACCTGATGACCGGCACGGACGACGACGCGACCATCGCCGCCAACCGCGCCGGCTTCGACCGCTGGGTGCTCAAGCCGAGGCGACTGATCGACGTGAGCAAGGTGGATACCCACCTGTCCATCTTCGGCTCGCGCTACGCGTCACCCATCGTGGTGAATCCGCTTGGCAGTCAGAAGGGATTCCACAAGGACGGGGAAGTGGCCACCGCGAAAGCGGCCAGGGCGCGCGATCACCTGATGGTGCTCTCCACCGTCGCCACGACGAGTATCGAGGACACCATTGCGGCCCGCGGCGGCCCGGTGTGGTTCCAGCTGTATCACCAGTCGGACTGGTCCATCACCAAGCAGATGGTGAAGCGGGTGGAACGGGCCGGCGCGCCGGCCATCGCGTTCACCGTGGATCTGCTCGGCGGCAGCAATCGGGAAACGATGATCCGCGAGGCGCGCCGCGACACGCGCGACTGCATCAAGTGCCATCTGGGCGGCGCGCCACTTCCCGGCGTGAGCGGGCGTGTGGACGATCGCGATAATCGTCGCAAGCCCAATCTCGTGGGCTACGAGAAGCTGCCGCCGCAGCTCGAGAAGGGCACGCCCACCTGGGAGTTCGTCGATCGCCTCAAGCAATCCACCGGCATGAAGGTGCTGCTCAAGGGCATCGTCACCGAGGAGGACGCGGCACTCGCCATCGAACATGGAGTGGATGGCCTGTTCGTGTCGAACCACGGTGGGCGCGCCGAGAACTCGCGTCGCGCCACCATCGTGTCGCTGCCGGAGGTGCTCAAGGGCACCGGCGGCCGCATCCCGGTGATCTGCGACGGCGGCTTCCGCCGCGGCACCGATGTGTTCAAGGCGCTGGCGCTCGGCGCCACCGCGGCCGGCATCGGTCGCCCGTACATCTGGGGGCTGGGCGCGTTCGGCCAGGAAGGGGTGGAAGCCGTGCTCGCGATCATGCACAAGGAGTTCGAGCTGACGATGAAGCAGAGCGGGGTGACTGCGTTGTCGCAGATCGCACTCCGGCACATCGCACCGGCGTGACAACGCGACGTTACCTGTCCGCCGCCGTCCGCGCCACCGCCTTGCGCGCCGCCCGCTGAGCAAAGAACTCGTTCACGAGCTGTTCACGCTGCGGACTGCCCAGACAGGTGTGAAACGCCTCGGCCTCGACCGCGGCCCCGGCGGCATACGGCTGCTCCACCGCCGCCCGTACGCACCGGATGATCTGCTCCCGCGCCAGCCGATATGCGTCCTCGTCGGGCAGCTGCGCCGCCGCGGTGGCAATCGCCGTCCTCTGCGCGTCGCGATCGCATAGCGCTCCGCCGTCACGCGCGCGCGGCAGCGGCGCACCACTCTCGATGAGCTGCAACGCCACGACCCGCGCGTGGCTCACCGGGTCGTCGTGGAGCACATCCAGCAGCCCCGCCTCCTGCGCGGCCGTCGCGCCGAGTCGCGTGCCCGTCAGCATGAGCGCGAGTGCGCGCGCTGCGCCACAGAGGCGCGGCGCGCGCTGCGTACCGCCCGCCCCCGGCAACAACCCCAGCAGCACCTCGGGAAAGGCCACCTCCACCCCCGGGGCCGCCACGCGGACGTGCGCCGCGAGGGCGACCTCCAAGCCGCCCCCAAGCGCGGCGCCCTGCAGGGCCGCCACGACCGGCTTCTGGCACTGCTCCAGACGGTCGCACACCGCGGTGAGCAGCGGCTCCAAACGAGGACCGCCGAACTCACGGATGTCCGCTCCGCCGATGAACACCGGGCCCGTGCTGCGCAGGATCATGGCCTGCAGTGAAGCCGTGCTGTCGAGCAACTCCGCGGCGTGCATGAGCCCCACGCGCACGGCGTGACTCAACGCATTCACCGGCGGATGGTCGATGGTGACCTCGAGGAGGCCATCGGCCACGGCCCACCGGACGGGCAAGGCAGCTGCTCCCGCGGTCTCCGACATCAGGCCTCCGGCACCACAGCGGTGACCTCGATCTCAACCCGCGCCCGCGGTTCCATGAGCGCGCACACCTGCACTGCCGTCATCGCGATGGTATAGTGCCCGACAAGTTCGCGGAACGCGGCGCCAACCCGTGGCAACGCGGCCTGATATTCGGCGCGATCGACCACGTACCAGGTCATGCGCACGATGTGTTCGGGACCGGCACCGCCAGCGCGGAGCACCGCCACCACATTCCGCAACGCCTGCGTGGCCTGCTCGGCGAAATCGTCGCTGTGAAACCGCTCCTGCGCATCCCAGCCGATCATCCCCGCCACGAAGATCTGTCGGCCGGTGGCGGCCACGCCGTTGGCGTAGCCGCGTGGTCGCGTCCATCCTTCCGGCAGCAAGGCGTCGCTCATACCGATGACTCCTGAAAACGGGTGATGGCGGCACGCAGATCATCGGGGAAGGGCATGGACCGATGCGTATCGAGACTCGTGCACACGATGACCTGCCGAGCCTCCACCCGCACCCCATCGGGGCCGACGATGGCGAACTGCAGCGTCAACGACTTCTCGCCAACGCGTTCCACGCTGAGGTGCACCATGATGTCATCGCCCATACGGCTGATGGCGCGAAAGTCGGTTTCCCAGCGCACCGATGGCAATCCCACACGGCGCGGGCCGAGCAGCTCGGCGTAGGGGATGCCGAGGGCGTCGGTGATCCAGCGCTCCACGTGGTCCTGGAAGAGCAGGAACACCTGGGGAAAGAACATGATGCCCGCGGGGTCACAGGCACTGAACGGCACGCGCACGGGGCGCTCGAACGTCCTGGGCGTCACGGCGCGATCTCCAGCGGCAGCGTATCGCACTCGGGAAGCCTGAAGCGTTGCAGCTTGCCCGTGGCCGTACGCGGCAACTGCGCCACGAACGCCACGGCACGCGGATACTTGTACGGCGCGATGTGCTGCTTGACGTACTCCTGCAGGGTGCGAACCGTATGCGCCGTGCGCGGTATGCCGTCACGGAGCACGACCCACGCCTTCACCACGTTGCCGCGCTCGTCGTCGGGGATCCCGTACACCCCACACTCCGCGACGTCCTGATGCTGCAGCAGACACGCCTCCACTTCGGGACCGGAGATGTTGTATCCCGACGAGATGATGAGGTCGTCGGTTCGGGCGTGATAATGGAAGTAGCCGTCCGCATCACAGGCGTACGCATCACCGGTGTAGTTCCATCCGTCGCGCACATATGTGCGCTGGCGCGGATCATTGAGATACCGGCATCCGGTGGGCCCCTTCACGCGCAGGTGCCCAACCACGCCGGTGGGTACCGGCACCCCGTTGTCATCCACGACTTCGGCTCGATAGCCGGGCACCGGCTTGCCGGTAGCCCCCGGTCGGGCCGCTGCCTCATCGGCACTGATGAAGATGTGCAGGAGCTCCGTGGCACCGATCCCGTCGATCAGCTCAATGCCGGTCGCTTCGCGCCAGAGTGTACGGGTGGCCGCCGGCAACGCTTCACCGGCCGACACGCACTTGCGGAGCGGCAGCGCCCGCAGATCATGCCCCAGGGCAGCCAACGCGCGGTACGAGGTTGGCGCCGTGAACAGTATCGTGGCCCCGAAATCACGCAGGCCCTCGTACAACTGCGCCGGCGCGGCCTTCTCGAGCAGCACGGTACTTGCCCCCACCGACATGGGGAAGAGGACCAGACCACCCAGGCCGAAGGTGAACGCCAGCGGTGGGCTGCCGATGAATACATCGTCGGCCGTGGGTCGCAGCACGTGTGGCGGCCAGCAGCGGCAGATCGCCAGAATGTCACGATGGAAGTGCATGGTGGCCTTGGGCACACCGGTCGTGCCCGAGGTGAAGCCGAGCAGACAGGTATCGTCGCTCGCGGTATCCACGTTCGCGTAGCGGCCAACGTAACGAGCCATTGCCTGCTCGAGCCCGTTCGGCCCAGCCTCGTTGAAGCAGCGTACCGTGTGCAGGGTCGGCTCCATGCGGGCCGCCTCGTGCAACTCGGCGGCCAACGTGGCGTCACACAGGGCATGCGTTGCGCGACTGATGCGCACGATGGTCGCCAACTCGCCAGCGCGCAGCATGGGCATGGTGGTGACCGCAATCGCCCCCACCTTCATGACCGCGAACCAGCACGCCACCAGCATGGGATTGTTCGGCGCCCGCAACAGAACGCGATTGCCGGGAACGACGCCCATGTCCCGAGTGAGCACGTGCGCGATACGGTCGGCACGATCGAGCAGGTCGCGATAGCTCCACTGCACGGTGTACGTGCGCAGACAGCTCCGGTCACCCCACCCGCGTTCGTACACGGCATCGTCGAGCAACGCCGTGGCGCAGTTGAGCTGCGCGGGAAACTGGAGCGACGGCAGTTCGAACAGATATTCCGGCTGCGTCTCGAGCGGCGGCAGCGAGTCGCGAGCGAAGGTATCGACGTGCGCGCTGGGCATGGTGGTCAGGCGGTGGTGGCCGACGACATCGCGGCGTACGACTTGAGTAGCTCACGGGCGATGATGAGCTGCTGCACTTCACTCGCCCCTTCGTAGATGCGCAGGGCGCGTATTTCCCGATACAGTCGTTCGACCGGCATGTCCTGCACGACGCCCATGCCGCCCCACAGCTGCACCGCGGCGTCGATGACGTGCTGTGCCCCCTCGGTGGCAACGTACTTGGCCATGGCCGCTTCGCTGGTCACGGTACGCCCCTGGTCACGCTGCCACGCCGCCCGATAGGTGAGCAGCGCCGCGCTGTCCACGTGCATGGCCATATCGGCAAGCTTCGCCTGCGTGAGCTGGAAATCGGCAAGGACCCCGCCGAACATGCGGCGCGTGGTCACGCGCTCGAGTGCTTCCTGCAGCGCTCGCCGGGCAAAGCCCAGCGCGGCCGCTGCCACCGAGGTGCGAAACACGTCGAGGGTGCGCATGGCCAACTTGAATCCGCTTCCGGCCTCACCCAGACGCTGCGACACCGGCACACGACAGTCGGCGAAGTGGAGCCGAGCCAGCGGGTGCGGCGCAATGACCTCGATGCGCTCCGCGATCGTGAGCCCCGGCGTGTCGGCATCGACGATGAACGCCGAGATGCCACGCGCACCGGCCGCTTCGCCCGTGCGCGCGAACACGACGTAGAAGTCGGCGATGCCCCCGTTGGAGATCCAGGTCTTCTCGCCGTGCAGCACGTACGTATCGCCCTCCAGGGTGGCCCGGCACTGCAGGGCCGCGACGTCGGACCCGGAGTCGGGCTCCGAGAGCGCGAAGGCCGCAATGGCCTCACCGCGCGCGACCCGCGGCAGGTAGCGCTCCCGCTGCCCGGCCGAGCCATCGAGACTGATGGCCCCAGAGCCGAGCCCCTGCATCGCGAAGGCGAAGTCGGCGAGGCCGTTGTACCGGGCCAGCGTTTCACGGAGCAGACAGAGGGCACGGGTATCGATGACGTCGGTGGCCCCACCGTGCGCCATCCCCGCCACCGCGTGGGAAAGCCAGCCGTGCGCACCGAGCAGGCGCACGAGCGTCCGGCAGTCGGCATCGGCGTCGCCGGTATGCACGTGTGCCACGTGGGTGGCGGCCCATTCGTCCAAGCGCGCGGCCAGATCGGCGTGCGCTGGTGCAAAGAACGGCCAGTCGAGATGTTCGCGGTGCGGCACGTTCATCGTCCGGTGAACACGGGTTGCTCCTTCGCGACGAAGGCGTGGTACGCCGCACGGAAGTCCTGCGTGAGCATGCACAGGGCCTGCGCCTGCGCCTCGGCTTCGATGGCCTGCTCGATGGTCATGCCCCACTCCTGATGCAGCATGGTCTTGGTGAGCCCATTCGCGAAGGTGGGGCCGCGTGTGAGCGCCGTGGCGGTGACGATCGCCTCGTTCAGCAGTGCGTCGGGACTCGCCAACCGATTGAAGAATCCCCACCGTTCCCCCTCCTCCCCGGACATGCTGCGCCCGGTGAAGAGCAGCTCGCTCGCGCGCCCCTGCCCGATGATGCGCGGCAGCATGGCACACGCGCCCATGTCGCAGCCAGCCAGCCCCACCCGATTGAAGAGGAAGGCCGTCTTGGCGCGGGCCGTACCGATGCGCAGATCCGACGCCATCGCCATGATGGCACCGGCGCCGGCACATACTCCGTCGACCGCGGCCACGATGGGCTGCGGGCAGGCGCGCATGGCGAGGACGAGATCGCCGGTCATGCGGGTGAAACGCAGCAGATCGGGCGCCTCCATGGCCACGAGCGGCGCGATGATCTCGTGCACGTCACCACCCGAACAGAAGTTGCCACCGGCACCAGTGAGGACCACGGCGTGCACATCATTGGCGGAACGGAGCGCGCGGAACGTCTCGCGCAACTCCGCGTAGCTCTCGAAGGTGAGCGGGTTTTTTCGTTCGGGGCGGTTCAGCGTCACCGTGGCGACACCCGCAGCGACCTCCCAGTGGAAGTGGGTCGGCGCATGCGCCGCCATGGAAACGCGGGTGCCGGCATCGAACCCCGGCGGCAGTGCAGTCATGAGGCGCGCTCCTTGCGCGGAAGAGTCGACGTGGCGCGCGGCGACAGATGGGCGCGCAAACGGCCGAGTTGTTCGTACAGCATGTCGCAGCGTGCGCCATCGAAACCGGCGAACAGTTCCACCAGCCACTCCTCGTGCTCGGCGGCCATGCGCAGGAACTGCGTGCGCCCCTGCGGCGTGAGCGACACGAGTGTCGACCGCCGATCGGAGGGATCCGTGATGCGCTCCACCCAACCGTCACCCACCAGCTGTTCCGTGAGCAACGTGACGTTGCCACCCGTCACCATGAGATTGCGCGAGAGCGCATTGAGACGTAGCCCCTGCGGATGCCGCTCGAGCTGGGCGAGGTAGTCGAAGCGAGGCAGCGTGATGCCGAACCGCTCACGAAGACGCGCGCGAATCTCCTGCTCGATCTGCGTACTGCACGAGAGGAGTCGCAGCCAGAGCCGCACGGCCGAGTGATCGGACGACTGGACCCGCGCCTCCTGGCCCAGCTGCTCCTCGTCCACGACGTGGACGTGGGCGAATCGTTTGCGTGGTACCATGTGCTACATGACCTCGCCGCCACTCACGGAGATCGCCTGACCGGTAATCGATGCGGCGCCGTCCGAGCACAGCCACGACACGGCGGCGGCCACGTCGTGCGGCGTGATGAAACGGCGCTGCGGATTGAGGGCGGCCAGCTGCGCCCGGGCGTCTGCCTCACTGCGGCCGGTCTTCTCCACGATATTGGCCACGCTGCGGGCGAGCATGTCGGTATCGGTATAGCCGGGGCACACCGCGTTCACGGTCACGCCTGCCGATGCCACCTCGAGCGCGAGGGATCGGGTGAATCCCACGACGCCGTGCTTGGCCGCGGTGTACGCCGCGACATAGGCATAGCCGCGCTGTCCGGCGGTGCTGGCGACGTTCACCACGCGCCCCCATCCGGCGTGACGCATGCCATCGATGACAGCGCGGGTACAGAAGAAGGTGCCGCTCAGGTTGACCGCCAGCATGCGTTCCCACAGCTCGTCGGTGGTACGCGACACCGGCGCACTCTCGGCCTGCCCGGCGTTGTTCACGAGCACGTGCACCGGGGGGAGCTCGGCAAACGTCTCCCTCACCGCCTCACTGTCGGCGACATCGCACACCGCCACCCGACAGTCGGCACCGATGCTCCCGGCCAGGTCATGCAACGAAGCCGTGGTGCGTCCGAGCAGCGTAACGGTGTACCCGTCGGCCGACAGCTGCCGCGCAATGGCCGCTCCGATACCCCCGGCCGCGCCCGTGACCACCGCGTGCGGCGTCGCGGGTCTGTTCGTGGACGTGGTCATGCCTGCCCCGGTGGCGAGGCTGGCGTCACGGGGAATCCGCCAGCGGGCGGCGGGGCCTGCTGCGCCTTCTCTCTGGCAAAACCGGCCTCGAGCTGCGCCTTCGCCGAGCGGTACGGCTGGGGCCACGCGATTGCCGTGTAGCCAATGCGGGCCGCTTCGGTGAGCGTCCACGCCGGATTGGCGAGATGCGGCCGCGCCACGGCACACAGGTCTGCGCGTCCGGCCGCAATGATGGAGTTCACATGATCGGCCTCGCTGATGGCACCCACGGCGATCGTGGCGATGCCAGCCTCCTGGCGAATGCGATCGGCGAACGGCGTCTGATACATGCGGCCGTACGTGGGACGTTCGCGCTTGCTCACCTGCCCCGAGGAGCAGTCGATGAGATCGGCGCCTGCGGCCTTGAAGGCGCGCGCGATTTCCACGGCGTCTGCCGGGGTGATGCCACCCTCCACCCAATCGTGTGCCGAAATGCGCACCGACATGGGCAGATGCGCGGGCCACTCGGCGCGTACGGCTGTGAACACTTCCAGCGGGAAGCGCAAACGGTTTTCGAGAGTGCCGCCGTACTCATCGGTGCGCTGGTTGGTGAGCGGCGAGATGAAGCTCGAGAGCAGGTAGCCGTGCGCGCAATGCAGCTCCAGCCAGTCGAAGCCGGCCGTCGCCGCACGACGCGTGGCCGCCACGAACTGGTCGCGCACCACGGCCATTTCCTCGCGGGTGATCGCGCGCGCCTGCTGGCTCACCCCCGGGAGGTACTGCTGCGACGACGCGCTCACGAGCGGCCAATTGGCCTCGGCGCCGTCGTCGGGAAGCGGGAGATCGATCCCGTCCCATGCCCGCCGCGTGGAGCCCTTGGCGCCGCTGTGCCCCAGCTGCATGGCAATACGCGCGTCGGTGTGCTCATGCACCCACTGCACGATGCGCTGCCACGCATGCATCTGCTCGTCGTTCCAGAGCCCCGGACACCCCGGCGTGATGCGCGCCTCGGGACTCGGACAGGTCATTTCAGCGAAGACCATACCCGCCCCGCCCATGGCGCGAGCCCCGAGGTGCACGAGGTGATAGTCGCCGGCAATGCCGTCCACGGCGGAGTACTGCGCCATGGGCGACACGACCACGCGGTTCCTGAGCGTCACCGAGCGCACCCGATACGGCGTGAACATGGGTGGCGTGGGCGCTCCGTCGCCATCCACTCCGCCGGCCGCCGCCAGGGCGCGCGCTGCGAGCCACTGCTCGTACCCCTCGAGCCAGCCCTTGTCGCGCAGACGGAGATTTTCGTGACTGATGCGCTGGCTGCGGGTGAGCATGGAGTACATGAACTGCTCGGGCTCCAGCTGATCGCAGTAGCGGGTTCCGCATACCTCGAACCATTCCATGGCGTTCCACGCGGCGTTCTGGATACGCAGCGTTTCCACCCGGCGCAGCTCCTGGAAGTGCGCCAGCACCTCGGGAATGCGGGCCGGCGTATCGCCGCGCAGCTGGAACTGTCGCACCAGTTCGATGGCATCTTCGAGCGCGAGCTTGGTGCCCGACCCGATGGCGAAGTGCGCCGTGTGCACGGCATCGCCCATGAGCACCACGTGACTGCCATTGGCATTGCGCACCCACCACTGATTGCACACGACCCGCTGGAAGTTGAGCCACGCCGACCCGCGCAGATGGCGCGCATTCGTCATGAGGCGCTCGCCCTCCAGCGATTCGGCGAACAGCTGCTCGCAGAACTTCACCGAGGTGTCCTGATCGGCGGCGTCGAGACCATGCGCACGCCACACCGACTCCGGGCATTCCACGATGAACGTGGTGGTGGTGGCGTCGAACTTGTAGATGTGCGCCTGGAACCACCCGTGTTCGGTGCGCTGGAAATCGAACGTGAACGCCTCGAACAGCTTGTGCGTCCCGAGCCAGATGAAGCGGTTGGGGCGCGTGACGATATCCGGCTGGAACACATCGGCGTACGCGCTGCGGATGCGCGAATTGATACCGTCGGCGGCGATGATGAGGTCGGCATCGGGATACGAGAGATCCGACTCCACCTCGGCCTCGAAATGCAACTCCACGCCAAGCGCCTCGCACCGCGCCTGCAGAATGTTCAGCAGCTTCTTGCGGCCAATGCCCACGAAGCCGTGCCCACCCGAGCGAATCCGGCGGCCCTTGAATCGGAGTTCGATGTCGTCCCAATGGCTGAACGACTGCTCGATCTCGTCACAGGTGGGCGCGTCCCACCGCCGCATGTTCTCCATGGTGGCGTCGGAAAACACCACCCCCCACCCGAAGGTGTCGTACGGCTTGTTGCGCTCCACCACCGTGATGTGGTGGGCGGGGTTCAGCTTCTTCATCAGCAGGGCGAAGTAGAGCCCGGCCGGCCCTCCGCCAATACACACGATGCGCATGCCCTACGGTACGATCATTTACTTGAAACCTCAAGTAATTGACCGCAACCGCGAACGGCCCCGCGGCCGTTCAGCGGGTCATCGCGTCCAGCAACTCCTTCAGCACCTTGGCCGCCACCATGCCGGTCATGCCGGTGGGGTCCCGCAGCGGGTTGTATTCCACGAGGTCGGCCGCCACGACATCGCCGTCCATGGCCTGCAGCATGGTCAGCAACTCCCGCGTGGAGAGCCCGCCGGGCTCCCAATGCGAGACGCCCGGTGCGAAGGCCGGGTCGAGCACATCGAGATCGAGGGAGACGTACACCGGCCCGCTCACCTGCGGACGCACGCCGGCGGCCACCGCCCGCATGTCGATCACCTCCACCCCGAACCGCGCGGCCTGTTCGCGCTGATGCGCCGTGAGCGTGCGGATCCCCACCTGCACGAGTCGCGTTACCAGCCCCTCCTCCATGATGCGGGCGAAGGGACAGGCGTGGGAGAAACGATCGCCGTCGAGCTCGTCGTACAGGTCGGCGTGCGCGTCGAAGTGCAGCAGGGTGAAGGGGCCACCCGCGGCCGCGACCGCGCGCACCACCGGATAGGTGACCGAGTGATCGCCCCCCAACACCAGGGGCCTCCCATCCGCTCTGAGCACGGTCGCGACCCCCGCCTCGATGTCGGCCCGCGCGGTGACCGAGGACGACAACGACAGATCCCCCGCATCGTGCCACCACGTGGTTTCCGCCAGCGACCGGCCACTCTCCGTGGAAAGGTTGCTGGAGGGCGAGTACAGCGCTTCACGAATGCGCGGCGGCGCCTGCGACGGCCCCCGCAGATACGACGAACTCGCGTCGTACGGTGCGCCGAGCAGCGTGGGGATCCCGCTCATCATCCGCGCACCGGCTCAGGTCACCGCGTGACGCACCTGATGCTCGGGCGCGCGCCACGCCTCGGTGCGCAGCACGTCTTCCAGGACATCGACCGCAGCCGCGATGTCGGCGAATCGCAGATAGAGCGGCGTGATGCCGAAGCGCATGATGTCGGGGGCGCGGAAATCGCCAATTACCCCTCGCGCGATGAGGGCCTGCATGATCGCGTAGCCGTCGGGGTGACGGAACGATACGTGGCTGCCCCGCGGTGCTCCACGCCGCGGCCCGACCAGCGTCACCCCATACGACGCACATCGTGCATCGACCAGATCGATGAACAGCTCGCACAACGCGCGCGACTTGGCGGCGACCTGCTGCATATCCACGCTCAGGTGGAGATCCACCCCGCTTTCGAGGGCCGCCACGGCGAGAATGGGTGGGGTGCCACAGAGGAAGCGCGCAATCCCCGGTGCCGGTTCGTATTCGTCCACGAACGCGAACGGGCGCGCATGCCCCATCCACCCGCCAAGGGGCGAACGCAGCGCTGCGTGGTGCCGGTCGGCCACGAAGAGAAACGCCGGCGCGCCAGGCCCGCCGTTGAGGAACTTGTAGCCGCACCCCACGGCCATATCGGCACGGCACGCATTGAGCGCCAACGGCACGGCACCCGCTGAATGGCTCAGGTCCCAGAGCACCAGGGCCCCCTTCGCCTGCGCGGCCGCCGTGATCGCTGCCATGTCGAACATGTCGGCCGTCTTGTAGTGCACGTGCGTGAGCATCACCAGCGCCGTGTCCTCGGTGATGCGCGAGACGATCTCCTCGCGCGGCGCGAGCTCGAGCCGGTGGCCCGTCCCCAGCGTCGCGATGGCCGTTTCCACCATGTACAGATCCGTGGGGAAGTTGCCGGGCTCCGACAGCACGACATGCCGGCCACGCTGCGCGCCCAACGCGGCCACGATGAGCTTGTACAGATTCACCGACGTGGAGTCGGCCACGACCACTTCATGCGCCTCGGCTCCAACCAGGCGCGCGATCTTCGCCCCAACCCGCTGCGGCGCGCCGATCCAGTCGGCGCTGTTCCAGCTGCGGATGAGTCCCGTGCCCCATTCGTCGTGCATCACCTGCGCCACTCGCGCCGGCGTGACCCTGGGGAGCGCACCCAGCGAGTTGCCATCGAGATAGATCACACCGTCGGGCAACATGAACTGCTCGCGATACGAGGCCAACGCATCCGCCGCGTCGCGGGCGGCGATGTCCGTGGATGGCGAAACGGCGCTGAGGGTCATGCGAAGCGAGAGGCTGGCGGTGGACGGAGAGAAATGCGGACGGGCACCAGATCAGACCCGTGCGTCCGTCGTGGAGCGGCGTGCTCCGCCCAGGAATGTGTCGAGAGCGGTGCCGCCGGTGCCGACATTGTCGCGCCCCGATGCCGATGGCGCCACGATATAGTCGTGGGCCAGTCGCATATGCGCGTCACGGAAGGCCGCGATTCGCGCGAGGGCGTCGTTGTACGCCCCCTGCAGGGCAACGCTGCCATCCTTTGCCCGCTCGCGCACACGGGTGTTGCGCTCGGTGTCTTCCACGAACGCCCGATGCGGGGGGGGCATGAAGCCACGCACGGTACGCAGATACGCACCGGCGGGATGATCGGCGTGGTGCACGCCGAGCATGGCGTCGAACAGCTGCAGCAGCGCACTCTGCGCCGCACTGCCGCCGATGAGACGCTGCGGCTCCTCGGAGACGCCCTCATAGACCACACCGGGCTGAGGCCATCCAGTCACGAAGGGGCGGACGCGCAGGTAGTACGTGGACGGGTCACACCACGTGCGCACCTGCTCGAGCGCCGCGTGCACGGCGCCCATGCCCTCGGCGAACGCCTCGAGTGACTCCGCGAGCTCGCGGTCGCTCCCCCCGCGCGAGTAGCGTACCGCGTTGGCCACGACGGGCAACAGCGGAGCGCCAGCCAACTCCACCCCCATGCTCGCGACGAAGAACCAGTCTTCGTCCACCCCGCCGAGGAAACGGATGATGGTCCGCGCGTTGTCCACCGACAGCGGTTGCGTCGGATCCACCAGTCGCCAGTTGGTGAGCGTGGTGGTGGCGTAGTGGGCGATGGGCTGACGTCCCATCTGGGCCGCAAGTGTGCACAGTGGGACCGCCACGGACGCCGGGAGGCGCAGGTCGCGCTCAGCACCACCCCACACGAACGCGTTGGCGAAGTGCGTAAGCAGCAGGAGCGCGCGCTCGCGATCGCCCACGGAGACCAGAGGGGCGACATCGAGCACCGGAAGCGCGCGCAGCACGCCACGCAGGCGCCGAGAGCGAATCAGCGCCGACAGGTCGGGCACCAAGGCGTCCCACCGGGCGAACGCACCCGGCAAGCGCGACGGCAGCGGGACCGGCGGCACGAAGCCCGTGACCGGGTCCACGTGATAGTGGGAGAGCGTCATCCGAAGAATCGTAGGGCGCTCCCGAGTTTCATGTCATTCGGGGTTTCTTCGCCAGCAACCTGCTCCCCGCTCCCCGCTCCCTGCTTTATTTAGGGCATGACCACCATCACCCAAACCGACTTCATTCAGTCCATCGCGGACGCGCTCCAGCACATCTCGTACTATCACCCGCTGGACTACATCCACGCGCTGGCGGACGCGTACGAAAAGGAACAGAGCCCGGCGGCCAGGGACGCCATCGCGCAGATCCTCACCAACTCGCGCATGTGCGCGGAGGGACACCGTCCCATCTGCCAGGACACGGGCAGCGTGGTGGTCTTCCTCAAGGTGGGCATGGACGTACGCTGGAACGCGACCCTGTCCATCCAGGAAATGGTCGACGAAGGGGTCCGCCGCGCGTACCTCCTCCCCGAGAACATCCTGCGGGCGAGCATCGTGGCTGACCCAGCCTTCGGTCGGAAGAACACGCGCGACAATACCCCGGCCGTGGTGCACGTGGAACTCGTCCCCGGCGACCAGGTCGAGGTAAAGCTGGGCGCCAAGGGCGGCGGCTCGGAGAACAAGAGCAAGTTCGCCATGCTCAACCCCAGCGACAGCATCGTGGACTGGGTGCTCAAGACCGTGCCGCTCATGGGTGCCGGCTGGTGCCCCCCGGGCATGCTGGGCATCGGCATTGGCGGCAGCGCCGAGAAGGCCATGCTCATGGCGAAGGAGTCGCTCATGGAGCACATCGACATGGCGCAGCTCAAGCAGCGGGGGCCGCAGAACAAGATCGAGGAGCTGCGCATCGAGCTGCACGACAAGATCAATGCGCTCGGCATCGGGGCGCAGGGACTCGGTGGGCTCAGCACGGTGCTCGACGTGAAGATCTGGGATTATCCCACGCACGCCGCGTCCAAGCCCATCGCCATGATCCCCAACTGCGCCGCCACCCGCCACGCGCACTTCTGGCTGGATGGCAGCGGGGTGGCGCAGCTGCCGGTGCCCAAGCTGAGCGACTGGCCCGACATCACGTGGCGCCCCGATGTGAACGCCAAGCGCGTGGATCTCGACACGCTCACGCCGGAGATCGTCGCCACGTGGAAGGCGGGCGACCGGCTGCTGCTCAACGGCAAGATGCTCACCGGCCGCGACGCGGCACACAAGCGTATTGCCGATCTGTTTGCGAGTGGGGAGGGACTCCCCGACGGCGTCGATTTCACGAATCGCGTGATCTACTACGTGGGCCCGGTGGACCCGGTGCGCGAGGAGGCCGTGGGCCCGGCTGGCCCCACCACGGCCACCCGCATGGACAAGTTCACGGAGATGATGCTGGCCAAGACCGGACTCATTGCCATGGTGGGCAAGGCCGAGCGTGGACCGGCCGGGCTCGAGGCCATCCGCAAGCACAAGGCGGCCTATCTGATGGCGGTGGGTGGTGCGGCCTATCTGGTCTCCAAGGCCATCCGCTCGTCACGCGTCGTGGCGTTCGCCGACCTGGGCATGGAAGCGATCTACGAGTTCGACGTGCAGGATATGCCGGTGACCGTGGCGGTGGACGCCACCGGCGACAACGTGCACGAAACCGGACCGTCGGTGTGGAAGGACAAGATCGCCAAGGGTCTGCCGATTCTGGCGTAACGCCGCAACGTACCCACAACTCGAAACCCGAACCTACAGCCCGGAACCGATCAGTTTCGAGGTGTGAGTTTGTGTTTCGGGTGATGAGTTTTTCTCACTTCATTCTCTCGCATGCGACACTTCACCACCGCGCTCACCGCGCTCGTGTTCGCCGCCGCCCCGCTCGCGGCGCAGCAGCCCTCCCAGTACCCCACCAGCTGGGATCCCAAGTTGCTCGAGCGCCCCGATGTGAAGTCGGCCATGGCCATGCTCGAAAAGAACTTTCCGCAACAGCTCGAGGAGTGGGTGCGCCTCACCGAGATGCCCGGCAAGTCGGGGCAGGAGCAGGCGCGCGGCGCCTACGTGAAGGCGGCGTTCGAAAAGGAAGGACTCAAGCCCACCGTCGACTCCATCGGCAACGTCGTGGCTGTCCGCAAGGGAACGGGGGGCGGCCCGACCATCGTCATCATGGCGCACATGGACGTGGTCTTCCCCAATGACCCCCCCAAGAAGGTCCGACGCAGCGGCGATACGCTCTTTGCGCCCGGCGTGGGTGACAACACCGCCTCCGTGGGCAACATGCTGGCCACGCTGCGCACCATGAATGCCACGAAGTTCACGAGCAAGGGCGACATCGTCTTCATTGGCACCACGCAGGAGGAGCTGGGGCTCAAGGGCGCCGAGTACTGGCTGCGCACCAACCCCCGCCCCGACCTGCTCATCGTGCCTGACGGCGCGTTCGGCAGCGTGGCCTACGGCGCGCTGGGCATCTACTGGACCAAGTACGTGTTCACCGGTCCTGGCGCGCACACGCTCGCGTCGCGCGGCCGGCCGACACCCGTGCGCGCCGTCGCGGCCGCCATTGATCGGCTGTACCAGCTGCAGTTCCCCGCCCTCCCCGATGGCGCCGTGATGAACATCGGGCAGATCCATGGCGGCAACATCTTCAACGCCGTCCCGCAGGAACTCTACTTCACGGTCGACCTGCGCAGCAGCGACCCGGTCCTGCTCGACTCCCTCGATCGCACCATCACGCGTGTCACGCAGGAGGTGGCGAACGAGTACAAGGTCGGGTTGCGTGTCGAGATCGAGCAGAAGAACCAGGCGGGTGGCACCGAGAAGCAACTGGCCGGCGCTCGTGCGCACCCGCTCGTGCAGACCGCCATCGACATCAACCGGGCACTCGGCATCAGTACCGGCATGCCCGGGGCCATGGAAGCGGTGGCCACCGGCGCCACCGACGCCAACCCGGGGGTCGTGCGCAAGATCCCCTCCATTGCCATCGGTGGCTCGAAGGCCAACGGCGCGCATCAGCTCACCGAATACGCACTGGCCTCGACCGCACTCCCCAGCACCAAGCTGCTCTATCTGCTGACCGCCACCTTCGCCGACGGCGTGAAGGTGGTGCCGCCCGCCAAGATCGTTCCCTGAACGCCATGGAGCACGGCCGGCGCCTCGTCCTCGGCCTTCTCCTTCCGGCAGTACTGGCCGGCACCCCGGTCGCGGCGCAGCCCACGCCACCGTCGGTGCCGGCCGCGGCGCACGGCGCGGCCCACACGAGCGTGCGCACGCTCCTGTGGGCCGTCGACGGACTGAGTTACGACGCGTTCACGGAAGCGCGGCGCCGTGGGCTCTTTCGCGCCTTCCCGCACGCCGGCCGACACGTGGCGCCCTACCCGTCCATGAGTCATCCGGCCTGGACCGAGGTGATGGGCGCGAACCGGGTGTTCGGCACCCGCGGCACGCTCCGCTCCGTCGAAGCGAGCTGGTTCGACCTCGACGCCATGCAGGTGAGCGACGACCCGCGTCAGGTCTTTGCGCGACAGGCGAGCCCGTTCAACTACATGCGCGCCTTCGACTGGTTCTTCGATCCCATCACCGAGCCCCTCATGTACTTCGAGGGAGATCGGCTGGCCGATCGGGAGCTCGCCGACGCCGAGCGCGATGTACTGGAGCGTTTCACGGGTGACCATCACGTGGTGTTTCTTGGGGGCGCCGACGCCATCGCGCATACCCACCTCGGTGGCCTGCACCGCTATCTCACGCGGCTCGACGCCATGATGACGCGCGTGAGCGATTCGCTGGCGGCGCGGGGTGACACGGCGGTGCGGCAGTTCATCGTCTCCGACCACGGCAACGCGGGAGCCTTTCGCGAAGGACAGCCGGAGCGCCGGCTGACCCCCGTGTCGCTCGATGCGGCGCTGCGCCGCGTTGGGCTCGTGCAACGAGATACGGGGCGCCTCACGCGCGCCAACGAGGTGAGCGTCGTCACGCTGGCGCTGGCCAGCATGGTCAATGTCTATTTCGCCGACCTGCAACGCCGCCGCGCCTTCGCCAACGCCGCGCTGCGCCTGCCGGGAGTGGAGCTGATCACCTGGCTCGAGGTGGGTGCCGATGACCGCTTCGTGGTCATCAGCAGCGCCGACCGCGGCGAGGCCCAACTGCACTGGCGGAGCGACGGCGCCGTGCAGTACCGGCGCGTGACCGGGAATCCCCTCGCCATCCCCGATTCACTTGTCTCGCAGGACGGCGCGGCGCGCTGGGTACCCGACGCGGTTATGCGTGCCGCCACCATGGCGGGGCCGTACCCCGACGCGCCGTTTCGGCTCATCCGCAGCGCCGACAAGCAGGTGGAGAACGCCCCCGATGTCGTGGTGAACCTGCGCGATGGCTACTGCTGGGCCGGATCGCTGGGGCGATTCGTGCAGATGGTACGCACGCACGGTGCCCTGAGTGCCCGCTCCACGCTCGGACTCGTCGCCAGCACGCACACCGTGGTGCCCGCCTACATGCGAAGCCACGAAGTGCTGCAGGTGGCCGGCCTCTCCGAGCACCAGCTCTTTCACCGGGCGCTGGCCCACGCGCCGCACGACGCCGGGGCCGTGGCCGACAGTCTCGCCTCGGCGCCGCGGCAAATCGCCACCGGTCGTGACGACGACAGCCCCGATGCCGTATTCCTGCGCCGGGTCAGGCCCATCACGCTCTCGGCGGAATACTTCGATCAGGAAACCGCGCGCGCGCTGGCCGCCGCCGTGCGCCCAACCGCAACCGCGCAGGCGGCGCGCCGACGGGCCGTCGATCGCACGCGCACGGCGCTGCGACAGACCCGCGTCGTGGACGGCGTCACCGGTCATGTCGACACCCTGCTTGCGCTCTTCGACCCGCTCCCGACTTCGCTGAACAGCGACAGCCTCACCCGCCTGCTGGAGCGCACCGAAGCGCGGCTGCGCGGCATTCCGGAGTTGGCGCCGTTGGCCGCACTCCGCGACGTGTGGCGTGCCCCCGCCGCACGCGCAGCACCACGCGGGTCAGCCCCAAACATCGCGACCGCAGGGGCCGGTGACGCGCTGCGTCGCGCTACCATGGCCGCGTGGACGCTGCCGTACTACCTCGACGCCGTACTCACGGCGCCGGAGTCCGACTCCATCACCGACCCGCGCGACGTGGCCTTCGCGCGGCAGTGGCACCACGAGCTGCGCCCCCGCCTGCACCGCGGCATCGCCCCGCTGGCACTCGACAGTACGCTCCCAGCGCGTCTTTTCGGGGAGGTCTTCAAGGAGCGTGAACTGCTGCGACAGGTGGAGCAGCCCGCGGTCGCCACACTGTACGATGCGCCCGTCCCCGATGTGGCCCTGGTGTACGTGCCAGGGATCTTCGGCGAACTGTTCGACGACGAGATCTGGCGACGCGGCGTACGCAGCGTGCGGGAGCAGCTGGGGATGCGTACCATCACGGCCTTCACCGATGGCCGATGCAGCACCAGCGACAATGCCAACACCCTGCTGCAGCAGCTACGCGACGACACCGAGCGCCGTCTCGCCCGCGGGTATGCCCGGCCACGTTACCTGCTGGTGGGCTACTCCAAGGGCGGCCTCGACGCCCTGCACGCCCTCGCCCGTGACCCCCATTTTGCCGAACGTCAGGTGGCGGCGGTGGTGACGATCGCCACGCCGCATGGCGGCACCCCGGTGGCCGAGCGGGCAGACCTGCCGGATGCCCTGCTGCGCACGGTCATTGCGCGCCCACGCGCCGCCATCTGCGACACCAGCCGCGCCGTCGCGTCGCTGTGGCCCGCCACACGCGCCGTCTTCTGGGGCAGCGAAGGGCGCGGTGTGGTGACGCAGGTCCCGGTATACACGCTCGCGCTGCACGCCGACATGCGCGAGGCACACCCGTGGATGAAGCTCACCAAGCGCATCGGGCGCTTTGCCGAGGAGAACGACGGCGTCGTGGCGCGCAGCGCCGCGCGAGTGCCCGAGGGGCTGCCATCGGTGCACCTCGGCGACCTCCGGGGTGACCACATCGCGGCGCGCAGCGCGTCCGCCTTTCCGCAGGAGAGCGTCCTGGAAAGCATCGTGCTCACGCTCAATGAGCTTGGCGCGTTGGCACCGGGGGCCGACAGCGCATGGCGTCGCATCACGGCCGCGCGCATACCCACCGCCGTTGCCGCACCGGTACGGCCTGCAGCCGAAGCGCGCCGCGCTCCACAGCGTCTCCCCTCCGGTCGTTCCGAGTGGCACACCGCCCGTACCTTTCGCATGAATCAGCTCGAGGCGCTGACCGGGGGCCCCGCCGTGGAGGCCACGGGTGCGTTGCTCCCCCTGGGCATCGACATGCGCTGTGACCACGACGACATGACGAGATTTCGGGAGGAGTACGAGTTCGTCTACGATGCGGGAAACGGCGGCAGCGAAGGCAGTGCCACCAACGGCTTCTCCATCACCACGGCGGACTCCGAGAGCGGGCGGGCCTGCCGACTGCGCACCAGGCGCAGCGCGATGAAGATGACCACGGTGGCCTTTCGCTTTGCCCCGGCGGCGTTTCCACGCCTGTCGCTGCGGGTGCGCGTGGATCGCGCGGTAACGGGCGTCGCGCCGGACAAGGGTGGCCGCGGGCGCAACGACGCGACGTTGAAGCTGTGGTATGTACTGCGCGACGAGCGCCCTGGCGGCAACGGTCGGCGACTGCTGTTCGGTTACACCTGGGCCGGACGCGACGCCACCGGAGCCACGCCGGCTGCCGACTCCCTGGTGGAAGGCGGCGCCTCACGTCGGCGGATCGGGTTCTCGGTACTGCCGGAAGCCCGGCTCATCAACATCGGCGGCCCCGACGCCGAGGGGCGCTGGGTCTCCGTGGAGCGTGACTTCGCGGCCGACGTCCAGCGCGCCTACCCCGGCATCCCGCTCTCGGCCTTGCGGGTCATCGCCATCACGGTACAGAGCGACTCGGATGACTCGCGTGGCGAGACGGACGTCCTGCTGGAGCGCCTCGCCATGCTGCCGCCCAACCCGTAGCGACGGCGACCTCAGCGCGTCCCCACCAGCGGAATCACCAGCAGCATGACACCACCCAGCAGCAGCACCAGCGCCGACAGCAGCGCCCACCGCAGTGTGAAGCGCTGATGCTCGCCAAACTCCACCCCACACAGCCCCGCCAGCAGGAAGGTGGACGGCACGAGGGGGCTCAGCAGGTGCACGGGCTGGCCAACGAGCGAGGCGCGTGCCATTTCCGCGGCGGTCAGACCGTACGCCTCGCCCGCCTTTGCGAGAATGGGGAGCACGCCGAAGTAGAACGCGTCGTTGGAGATGAAGAAGGTGAAGGGGATGCTCAGCACGCCCGTGACGACGGCCAGATACGGCCCCAACGCGGGCGGCACCAACGTGACCACGCTGTTCGCCATGGCATCCACCATCTTCGTACCCGAGAGAATGCCGGTGAACACGCCGGCGGCGAAGATCAGCCCCACCACGGCGAGCGCATTGCCGGCATGGCGCGCCAGCAGCGCCTTCTGGTCGTCGAGCGCGGGATAGTTGAGGAGCACGGCGGCCGCATAGGCCAGCATGAACAGCACGGGGAGCGGCAGAACGCCGGCCATGAGCGCCACCAGCAGCCCGAGCGTCAGCATGGCATTCACATACAGGCGGTCGGGGCGCATGAAGCGCGCCTCATCATCGGTGCCGCCCGCCCACGTACCCGTCGCCACGTCGCGGCCGGTCGGCGCTGACGTCGCGCTGGCCGCCGCGCTGGCCGCCGCGCTGGCAGCACAGGCCTCCAGACGTCGGCGTTCACCCAGCCCCAACCGGTACGCCACGAAGATCGTCCAGGCGATCCCCACCGCCATGACTGGCACCATGGGCACGAAGACGTCGTCCACATCAACACCCAGAGCGCTGGCCGCGCGTGCCGTGGGGCCGCCCCACGGCAGGATGTTCATCACCCCCGACGCCAGCATCGTCACGCACGCCAGAACCAACGGGTGCATACCGAGCGCGCGATACAGCGGCAGCATGGCGGCCGTGGTGATCATGTACGTCGTGGAGCCATCACCATCGAGCGAGACCAGCAGCGCCAGGACCGCCGTGCCAACAGCCACCCGCACCGGATCGCCGTGCACCAGCGACACCAGCCGGCGCACGAACGGGGCAAACAGCCCCGCGTCGATCATGACCGCGAAGTAGAGAATGGCGAACAGCAGCATCACGCCGGTGGGCGCCAGCCGGGTGATCCCCTGCACCATCATGGCCCCCAACTCCCCGGTGAACCCGGCCAGCACCCCCACGACGGTGGGCACCAGAATGAGCGCCGTGAGTGGAGAGAGTCGGCGCGTCATGATGAGCGTCATGAAGGCGATCACCATGCCGTAGGCCCAGACCGTCAGCATGCGCACGCTCGCAACCGCAGCGTTCGCGAATCAGGAATACGAGAAACGGGCATGGCACAACATGCGACATGGACCGTCTCGCCGCTCACGGCGCGTTGCGCCCCTCGGGTGCGCGTCCTAACGTGCCCCCATGACCCTGGCACGCCTTCTGTGCGCCATGATGGTGGCGTCACTGCTCGCCTCGTGTGCCTCGCCGCCACCACCGCCGGTCCTGCGCATCGGCCTCATTGGCGTCTTCGAAGGACCGGCTCGCAATGCATCGGGCATGCCGGCGCGCCTTGCGGCCCGCATGGCCATCGACGAGCTCAATGCCACGGGCGGCGCCCTCATCGATGGCGTCTCCCATCGCCTCATCCTCATCGAGCGGGAAACGGCCAACCGGCCGGATGCGGCGGCCGCGGCGGCGCGCGCACTCATCAACCTCGACTCGATCGATGTGCTCGTGGGCCCGCAGTTCAGCCCGCTCGCCATTGCCGCCGGCGCGGTGGCCGAGGCGTCACAGGTCCCGCTTGTGGCTCCCATGGCCTCCAGTCCGCAGGTCACCGCCGAACGTTCGTACGTCATGCGGCTCACCTTTCTCGACGCCGACCAGGGCGACGTGCTGGCCCGGTACGCCTTCGACTCGCTGGGGCTGCGCCGCACGGCCGCGCTCTTCGATGCTGCGAGTGAGTACAGCCGCGGCGTCGTCGAGAGGTACGGGCGCACCTTCACGGCCCGCGGCGGTCGCATGGCGGGCGTGGCGACCTACAACGGCGATGACGTTGGTGATCAGGGCATGCAGATCCGGCGACTCATGCAGGAGGCCCCCGACGCCGTGCTGCTCCCCAATTTTTCGGTGCGCGATTCCTCGCAAGTGCGCCTCTTCCGTGCGGCCGGCTTTCGCGGGCCGTTTCTCGGCAGCGACGCCTGGGATGCCATCGCGCTGCGGGGGCGACAGGACATCGACGGCAGCATCATCGTGGGCAACTGGGACGGCCGCAGCGATCGCGAAGGCGTCCGCACTTTTCGTGACCGCTGGAACCGGCGGTATCTGGGTGAGCGTCCACGCGCCACCGGCGCCGCGACCTACGACGCCATTCGGCTCATTGCCCGCGCGGCGGAACGCGCGCGCGTCAGGAGCGGCATGGCCCTCGCCACGGCACTGCGCACCGGTGCCCCCTTCGACGGGGCCTTCGCCAGCTATCGATTCGACAGCTCCGGTGATCCCATCCGCGGCGCCATGCTGCTCCAAATGACCGGCGATTCCCTGCTCTTTCGCGCCACGCTGTCACCGCAGCGATGACCCGCGCGGGGCTGGCGCGCGCTCAGCGCCCCAGCGCGGTGAGGGCCCGCTGCGCTACCAGACGCCCCGTGGCTTCGGTCGGGTGGAACGCGTCCCAGAAGAAGAAGCTCCCCGGCGTTCCGCACAACGAGGGCGGTGACAGCGACACACAGGGTGCGGTGACGTTCGTGAAGCCGAACGATGAGGGATTGGCGAACACCTGCGCCGTGAACGCTCCGAGGTCGACCAGATAGATGGTCAGCCCCGGCGACGCCGCGCGCAGTGACACGATCTGGGCGCTGAGCGCGCTGTTGAATTGCGTCGACAGCGCGGTTGCCGTGGACGCCGCCAGGGCCCCCAGCGCCGTGGCCTGCGGGGTGCGACCAATATCGGTGCTGTTGAGCAGCAGGATATGCCGGGCGCCGCCCGTGTACAGCTTGCCCACGATGCCGGCAATGTTGGCAACGGCCCCCGCAATCACGGCCGCCGGCGCCTGCGGGTTGGTGCGCCCCAGGGTCAGCGCGTCGGTGATGTCGTTGCCCACCGTGGCCGCGTTCACGACATGCAGCGCGACGTCACGACCGGTCGTGCTTCCCGCCTGGAGATAGAGATCCACCTGCTGAATCATGTTCGGCGCTGCGTTGTTCACGCCGGCAATGGGCCCGGTGCGCGCTGCCGCGAAGGCGTAGTTGGTCCCGCCGCCACGCGCCGGAGCCACGCGGGCGTTCAGCCGTTCCGCCATCTGCTCCACCCACAGGGGCCCGTTGGAAAAACGGGCGTTGGCGTACGGGAAGGGCGGGCACGACGTGGGCAGCGCGTTGCAGGCATTGCCGGTATCGTCGAGGCTGGCGCCGAACACCACCACGGTCCCGAAGAGGGCGGACTCTGCAGGCGCGGTACTGCTGTCGCCACAGGAGGCCAGCGAGACCACGGCGGTCGCGGCGAGCAGGTGCCGCACAACCCGCGGCGCGAAACGAAGAGGAGAGAGTCTGGATGGCATGGGCGGGAGGGCGGCGGGGCGCTGTGCAGAATAGAGGCGGAGTGCCGTACGGCTCACGGCGCGGTGGGTTTCCGCGTCCACCGATTGGCGTCGCGGGTTTCGACCTTGATCATCATGCGATCGAAGGCGGCATCGAGATCGATCCCCTCGCGGTTCGCCATGCAGATCAGCACGAACAGAATGTCGGCCATCTCCATGGCGAGATCGGCGTCGGCCTCCCCGGGCTTCTTCGGCTTCTGGCCAAACCGGTGATTCACTTCGCGCGCAAACTCGCCCACTTCCTCGGTAAGTCGCGCGAGGTTGGTGAGAGGGTGGAAATAGCCTTCCTCGAACTGGCTGATCCAGCGGTCCACCCGTGCCTGATACTCATTCATTGCCATGGCTCCATACTAGCGGGGTCGGCGACGTGGCAACAGCGCACTCCACGGGGTGCGGCACGCGCGATATCATCCAGCATGCATGCGCTCTCCTGCACGGTCGAACTGCCCATTGATGTCACGCTCGCCTACGACGCGTGGACCTGCGGCTGGGGGCTCTGGCTCGCGAGCCCCGACTCCGTGCACCTGACGCGCCGTGTTGGTGCGGCCTTTGCGTTCGACGTGGTCGTGCCGGGGGCGGCCGGCGCCCCGGACCGGCGGTATCCGCACTACGGGCGCTTCCGCACCCTCACCCCGCCCTCCAGCGTTCAGTTCACGTGGGTGAGCGGTCCCTCGGGGACCGGCGGCGTGGAAACGCTGGTCACGGTCGCGCTGGAGGCAGTCGATGCGGCCGTGACCCGCTGTACGTTGCGACACGAGGGGTTCGCGACCACCGAATCCTGCGACCAGCACGCCAGCGCGTGGTCAGGCATGCTCGCGGCGCAGGCCGAACGCCTGCGCCACGTCACTCCCGCGGCGTGGGCAGAGGTGCGTCAGCGTTTTGGTGGCCTGCCGGTCAATCGTTCGGTGCCGGACAGCACCTTCATCCCCACCCGCAGCTACCCCGATCTCGACGCCGCCGTGCGGTGGCTGGTGGAGGTCCTCGGGTGTAGCGAACGGCTGCGCCTTCCCGGTGAGCGTGTGCAGCTCACCTTGGGCAACGGGGCCGTGGTCGTGGCGGCCTGGGACGCAAACCAAGCGCCGGCCAGTGGCGGACGTCCCCCGGCCACGCTGGTGGTGCGCGTCCCCGATGTGGACGCCGCCTGGCATCGCGCCAGGGAACTGGGCTTCGCACCGATCGCCGCTCCCTTGACCGGCGCCGATGGCGAACGGCAGGCCGTGGTGCGCGATCCCGCCGGACACGCGTGGGCCTTGTCGCAGTCGATGGCCGACGTCGACCCGGCCGCGTGGGGCGGCCACCTGCCGCGCTGAGGACCGACGCGCCGCGCCGATCCGCTTACACTTCCCGCATGACTTTGCCCGCTCGCATCCTCGTGGTTGCCGCCACCAGTCAGGAACTGGCGCCGCCCGGCGATTGGATTGGTGTGGCTTGCGGCGTGGGGCCGGTGGAAGCCGCCGTGCGCACCGCGCGCGCCATCGCCGAGCATCGCCCCGAGGCGCTGCTGCACGTGGGCATTGCCGGCGCCCGGCGGCGTTGGGCCTGCCCCCCCGGCACGCTCGTGGTGGGTGAGCGATCGCGCTACTGCGACCTGGGGGACATCCCGGCGGAGTGGGCGCCGCGCGACCTCACCCCGTCGGCGGCGCTGCTGCAGTGCGTCCGGGACCAGCTCCCGCACGCCCGATGCACGGGCATTGGCACGAGCGGCCGCGTCGGGGGCACCAGCGACTGCGACGTCGAGGCGATGGAAGGCTTTGCCGTCCTGCGGGCCGCGCAGCTCGCCGGAGTACCCGCCATCGAGGTGCGTGCCATCTCGAATGACATCGAGGAGGCCGATCGGGCGCGCTGGCATTTCGGCGTCGCCCTCGCCGCGATCGTGGAGGTCACCCCGCTCCTGGTGACCGCGCTGCAACACCACCGGCAACACACGCGGCAGGACACGCGGCCGCCGCATGCGTGAACTGACCTTCGGCTTCTCGCCCTGCCCCAACGACACGTTCGCCTTTCACGCCCTCGTGCACGGGCTGGTGCGCGCGCCGGCGCGCATCAGGCCGGTGCTGCTCGACATCGAGGAGCTCAACCGGCGCGCCCATGACGGGGCCTTCGATCTCACCAAGCTGAGTGTCGGCGCCTTCGCGGCGGCAGGCGCCCGCTACACGCTGCTCCGCAGCGGAGCCGCTCTTGGTATGGGCGTGGGGCCGCTCGTGGTGGCACGCGAGGCGCAGTCGCTCGCCCAGGCCGCTCGCGGCCGGCTTGCCATACCGGGCCGCGAGACCACAGCCTATCGCCTGTTGCGCCTCGCCGCCCCCGAGCTGACCGAGGTCGTCGAGCTGCGCTACGATCGCATCCTGCGAGCGGTGGCCAACGGCGAGGTGGATGCGGGCCTCATCATTCACGAGAGTCGCTTCACCTACGCCGAACATGGTCTGGTGCAGGTGATCGACCTGGGCGACTGGTGGGAACGCGCCACGGGGCTGCCGGTACCGCTGGCGGGGATCTGCGCACGCAGTGAGCTGGACGCCACGCTGCGCGTCGACCTCGAGCGCGCCATTCGCGATTCGGTGCAGTACGCCTTCGATCATCCCGAGGCGAGCCGCGACTATGTGCGCGCGCACGCCCAGGAGATGTCCCCCGAGGTGTGCGCACGGCACATCGCCCTCTACGTGAACGCCCACAGCCTCGACATCGGCGATGAGGGGCTGGCCGCCATGCAACGCCTCGCGGGCGGTGCCGCTCAGTGGTACGGGTAGACGGCGTAGAAGAGCAGTGACATGGCCGCCAGCCACCACATGGCGGCCGGCACCTCCTTCGCCCGCCCGGTGCCCACCTTGAGGACGGGGTACGCCAGCAGACCGGCAGTCATGCCCACGCCGATGTTGTACGTGAAGGCCATGAGCACGATCGTGAGGAAGGCTGGCACCCACTCGGTGTAGTCGGAGAAATCCAGCGTTGCCATGGCCCCCAGCATGAGCACGCCCATGGAGACGATGGCCACGCCGGTGGCGTGCGCGGGAATGGCGGTGAACAGCGGCGCGAAGAACAGCGACGCAAGAAATAGCAGCGCCACCACGATGGCCGTGACACCGGTGCGGCCACCCGCCTCGATCCCCACCGCCGACTCCACGAACGCGCCGCAGGTGGTGGTCCCGAACACCGGCGCCGCAATATTCACCACGGCGTCGGCGAGCATGGGCTTTTCCATCTCGGGGAGATTGCCCGACGCGTCGAGCAGCCCCGCCCGGGCGCCGAGCCCGATGAGCGTGCCAATGGTATCCACGAACGCCATCACGAAAACGATCACCACCACCGGCAGCGCCTTGAGCGTGAGCGCGCCCGCAATGTCCAGCTGACCGAACAGCGGCGCCAGCGACGGGGGCGCACTCGCCACCCCCAACGGAAGCGGCGTGATCCCCGCGCCGAAGGAAAGGACCGACGTGATGATGATGCCCAGCAGCAGCGCACGGCGATGCTTGCGGGCGAGCAGCACGGCGGTGGCAAAGAACCCGCCGATGGCGACCAGCGTGGTGGCGCGGTTGAGCGCGCCCAGCGCCACCGGCGAGCCCGGGACACCCAGCTGCACCACCCCCATGGCGTTCAGGCCGATGAAGGTGAGGAACAGCCCGATCCCCACGGTGAAGCTGTGCTTGAGACTCGCCGGAATACCGGCGGCAAGCCAGCTGCGCACACCCAGTAGCGTAAGCGCAGTGAAGAGCACACCGGCCAGAAAGATTGCGCCGAGCGCCGTCTGCCAGGGGAAGCCCAGCCCCTTCACCACCGTGAACACGATGAAGGCGTTCTCGCCCATGTACGGCGCAATGGCGAAGGGCCGCCGCGCATACACGCCCATGATCAGCGTGCCGAACGCCGCCGACAGGATGGTGGCGGTGATCGACGCCTCACGCGGCAGGCCGGCGGCCTCGAGGATGGCCGGGTTCACCACGATGATGTACGCCATCGTGAGAAACGTGGCCACACCGGCCATGATCTCGGTGCGCCACGTGGTACCGTGCGTCGCGAAGCCGAAGTACTGCTTCACCGATCGCGCGGTCCGGCGAAGGCGTCGCGCGGCAGCGCATCGAGGAAGGCCATGACCACCGCCGCCGAGTTCTCGGCGGCCAGACGGCCGAAGATGCGCGCCTCGTTCGGCGCCTCGGTGCCACCGGCAAGGTCCGAGAGTGAGCGGAACGCAATGAACGGCACCTGGTTCTCATGGGCCACCAACGCCACGGCCGATGACTCCATGTCGAGCGCATCGGCGCGGAAGGTGCGCCAGACCCACTCGCGATACGCGGCGTTGTCCACGAACGTGGGTCCGCTCACCCCGTTACCACCCACCACCAGTTTGGGCGTGTGCTCGAGACACCGATCGGCCTGCACGCAACGCTTGAGGGTGAAGCGGCCGGCAATCGTGCGCGCAATACCGAGCGCCTGCGAGTCCACCGGAAACCAGAAACGCCGCTCCAGCGAATCCGGCGGCGCATGACGCACGGTGACCGAGGTGCCCTGCGGAAACATCATCCCGTAGCCACCGAAGTCGGTCGTCCGACGCGACGGCGCGAACCCCTGCGGCGTTTCGCGCGCGAAGACCTGCTCCTGGTAGTTCCCCCACTGCGCCGGCACGGTCACATCACCCACGTTGAGCCCGGGGTTCACACCGCCGGCAATGCCACTGAACACGATGGCGCGCACGGGCACCCGGTCGAGCAGCGCCTGTGTCGTCATGGCGGCATTCACCATGCTGAAGCCGCTCAGCAGAAGCACCACGTCCTGCCCGCGCAAGCGCCCGAAGTGATAGGTGCGATTGTTCACCACCTCGGTGCGGGTGATCGTCGTGGCGGCGCGCAACGCCTGCCATTCGGCATCGAACGCGGACATGATCGCCACGCGCGCCGTGAGATCACGCGCGGCGGCCACCGGCAACGATGACGGGGGAGCTTGGGCCGGGGCCGGCGCCGTGCGGGGGGTGCAGGCCGCACTGGTGGCGGCGACAACGATGGCGAGCAGTAGCGCCGGGCGGCGCCGGTGTGGCCGAAGGGGCTGTCTCCAGAGCATGTGGGAATGAACATCGCAGAACGCCGCCAGCCACCCCCGGAGCGACACCAGAGGTGCCAAAATGCGCCGCGGCACCTTGCGGCGATAATTGATCCGGGTATATTTCTTTTATACCCGGACAAAACCACCACGCTCAATATGTCTCATACCCTTTTCGACGGGCACCGACGGCTCGCGGCCGGTTCGCTTCCCGATATGGCCGTGGCCCTGCTCGAGGCAAGCCGCGGCGGGTCCAAGTGGCTGCTGCTCTTCGAGGACGCGACCGGTCGGCAGGTGGACATCGACACACGGGGCTCGTCGGCGGAGGTTGCCGCGCGCTACGCGGCACCCGAGTCGGCCCCGGCAGCGCCCCGTGGTCCGGGGCGCCCGCGACTTGGCGTCGTCCCCCGGGAAGTCACGCTGCTGCCGCACCAGTGGGAGTGGTTGGCCGCGCAACCGGGGGGGGCGTCGGTCACGCTGCGCAAACTCGTCGAGCACGCCCGCAAGGCGGGCGCGGCCGACGAGCACACGCGCAAGGCGCGGGAGGCGGCCTATCACTTCCTGCACGCCATGGCCGGCCATCTTCCCGCCTACGAGGAGGTCACCCGCGCGCTGTTTGCCGGTGACCTCGATCGCATGGACGCCCTCATGGCCGCCTGGCCCGCCGATGTGCGCGAGCACGCGCGGCACCTCGCGCGTGCCTGAAACGCGGCAACACGCCGCTCAGCGATGCGCGGCGACGATCTCCAGCATCTCCGCGACGTTCGTCAGCTTCACGCGCGGGCGCCCCGCCGCCGCCCCGCGCGCCTGCTCCGCCTTGTCGAGCGTCTGCCAGTCGGCCCAGCTGGTAACGCACACGCCACGCTCGGCGAGCAGCGCGTCGATTGACGGCAGATCATCGCGCACCGCCGGGATCTCCCCGGCGGCCACGTCGGCCAGCAGCTGCGTCACCGTGTCGGCGGCGCACAGCTTGTTGGTGCCGATGATCCCCTGCGGCCCACGCTTGATCCACCCCGCCACATAAAGCCCGGGCACGACGGCCTGACTCCCCGCGCCCTCCACCACATGCCCGTTCAGGTTCGGCACCACACCGGCCCGGTCGTCGAACGGCACCCCCGGCAGCGCCTTGCCACGGTACCCCACCGAGCGGAAGACCAGCCCCACCGGCAGGTCGTACGTTTCGTCGGTCGCCACTGCCCGCACGCCGCCACGTCCGTCCGCTTCGAGTCGGTTGCGCACGATCGTCAGGCGTTCCACGCGGGTGGTGCCATGCAGTGCCACGGGTGAGGCGTTGAAGTGCATCACCACGCGCCGCGGTGCGCCAGTGAGAGGACGCGCTGCCCATTCACGCAGCACGTCGAGGTTCTTCGCCGGATTGCGGTCTTCCATGGCCGCCAGCTCCGCCTCGCTCGCGGCGTCGAGCTCGAGGTCGCGCGGATCCACGACCACATCCACCCCGTCGAGTTCGCCTAGCTCACGCAGCTCCGGGGTGGTGCATGCCGCCTGTACCGGCCCCCGCCGCGCCACGATGTGAATGGTCTGCACCTGCGACGTCGCCAGCGCCTGTAAGGCATGATCGGCCAGGTCGGTCGCGGCAAGCAGCTGCGGCGGCTTGGCCAGAATGCGCGCCACGTCCATGGCCACGTTCCCGATGCCTACCACCGCCACCTCGCGCTGCGTCAGGTCGAAGGTGGCCCCGGCATAGTCGGGGTGCCCGTTGTACCACGCCACGAACTCGGTGGCCGCATGGCTTCCCGCCAGCGACTCGCCGGGAATGCCCAGCAGGCGATCCGTCTCCGCCCCGTAGCAGAGGAGGAGCGCGTGGTAGCGGGCGCGCAGCTCGTCCACCGTGACATCCTCGCCGGCCCGCACATGCCCCAGATACCGGAAGCCGGGCTGGGTGGCGATGCGCTCGAAGACGCGGGTGACCGACTTGATCTTGGGGTGATCGGGGGCAACGCCACCGCGCACAAGACCGAACGGCGTGGGCAACCGATCGATCAGGTCGATCGCGATACCGGGCGCCGCCTTCTGCAGCGACTCGGCAGCATAGAAACCGGCCGGGCCCGATCCGACGATCGCGACCCGCAGGGACGACGGAGCAATGGACATGGCGCGGAAGATAATCGGGCGGTCACGGGAGGGCGCCCGCCTCCCGTACCGCTCCGCGTCAGGTCAGCGCTCCAGCTGCTCGGCGCGCGGCAGTTCGTCCGGCGGCACGTTGTAGCGTACGCGACGAATCGAGAAACGTCCGTACGTCCACGACGGCTTGTTCGCGAAGTGCCAGATCGCGTCCCCTTCACTGGCCAGCCGGGCAACACCGAACTCATGATACTGGCGCAGCGGTGTGCTCCAGCGTTCGCCGTCGTCCGGACGCACCTGTCGATCGGCGCTGCTGAAGTCCACGAGATCACCGTGCTCGTCGAAGAACAGCTGCGCGTGTACCACCCGCTCCCCGTTGCGGAAGGTCACGCCGCACTGCCGATCGTCGATGGGCCCCCAGGTGAAGCGCTCGTCGATCAGCACGGCTGGCGCCATGATGCAGAAATCGTTCAGTACGGTCACCGTCTCGGCACGGGCGAACGCGTCGCCCCTGGCATCCGCCACGTGCAGCAATCCCAGCAGGCGGATGTCCATGGAGGCGCCGCGATCATCGTACTGATGCAGCCCGCTCACCGGTAACCCATGCATGCGCGTGCGCAACAGGAACAGGCGCGATGGATGGTCGACGAAGCTTACCTGCAGCACTGGGGTGTGCATCCACTCTGCCCCCGGGGCACGATTGAGTTCGGCATCCATGTCCACGACGAAGTTGTGTACGCGGGGCCGCCCCACCACGCCGGCGCGGCGCAGGTAGCGCGCGACGGGCGCCGGCAGGTGCCGCAGATCCGTGTCCGTGACCGGAACGACCTTCGGCAGCGGCTGCTGCTGCGCCTGATGATCCACCTCGTGGTCGAAGCGGGTGCCCACGAGGCTGAGGTCGGGAAGAAGCTGCGACATGATGTCTCCGGTATCGGAATGGGGATACTGGACGCTGTGTCCTGCCGGCGCCTGCGTCAGCGGGCACTTCCCCGACGGGACCGGCGGGAAACACTGACGTGGGTCCTTAGCTTTCCGCCCCATGGATTCGTCTTCTGCACCATCCAGCGTTCGCCTGCTCTCGGTAAATGTTGGCGCCCTCGAGCGGCTCGCTGCCGGTTCACGCACCAGAACGGGGATCGGCAAGCATCCCGTCGGTGGTCTGGTGCTGTGCGATGCCATGGGGCTGGTAGGCGATGCCATTGGCAACCGCACGCACCACGGGGGCGCCGATCAGGCGGTGTACCTGTACAGCCTCGCCGACTACGCGTGGTGGAGCGACCAGCTTGGACACGCCTGTCCCCCCGGGCTCTTCGGCGAGAACCTGACCCTCGACCGCTGGTGGGAGGCACCGCGCGTCGGCGACCGCCTGCGCCTTGGTGACGTCGTCCTCGAGCTCACGGCCCCCCGCATCCCGTGCAGCACACTGGCGACGCGGCTGGGTCGAGGAGAGTTCGTGCGCCAGTTCCGGCAGGCCGCGCGTCCGGGTGCCTACGCCCGGGTCGTGCACTCAGGCGCCCTGGCCGCCGGACTGGTCGGGCACGTGGAATACGGCGATCGGCAGTGGCCCACGATCGCCGCGCTCTTCGGCCTGTGGTACCAGGAACCCCGGGAACGCGGTGCCCTCCTGAACGCGTTGCGAGCGCCCCTCGCCGTGCGACTCCGCGAACGACTCCTCCGTTGGGTTGCGGAGGGCTGACGACGGGGTCGCGCGGCGGAGCCCCGTCGCGAGCCTGCCCCTGAGGCGCTACGCCGCCACCCACACCGCGGCGGCGCCCACCAGGGCCACCAGCAGCAGCCCGGGACCGGCGAAGCGCCACCATCGCGCCACGCTCACCCCGGCGGCGGCCAGCATGGCCAGCACCGCACCGTTGGTCGGCACGACCGCGTCGGCGAGGCCGGCCCCCGTCTGAAACGCCAGGACCGCCGCGTCGCGTCCCGCCCCTACCAACTCGGCCAGCGGCGCCATGATGGGCATGGTGAGCGTGGCCTGCCCGCTCACCGACGGGACCACGACGTGCATGAGCGCCTGCACGGGAATCATGAGCAGCGGCGCCACCACGGGCGGAGCCACCTGCAGCGGCAGCGACAGCCCGTGGATGATGGTGTCGAGCACGTTCCCGTCGGCCAGCACCAACCCGATCGCGCGCGCCGTGCCCACATAGATGGTGGCCGGCAGCATGGCTTTCATGCCGGCGATGAGCTCCTCCGTGCAATCGGCCAGCGAGAGGCCAGCCGTCAGACCAATGGCAAAGCCAGCCGTGAGGAACAGCGCCGACAGTTCGTGAAAGCCCCAGTCCCATTGCAACACGCCGTACACGTAGGGCGCAAAGGGCGCGACGGCCAGCAGCAGCAGGAGCACATCGCGTCGCTCGACCCGCGCGCCCGCACCGGCCACCGTGGCGGTGGCTGATGCCGATGGCGATTCCGAACTGCCGGACGCGGCGGCCTGTGCCACTTCACGCGCTTCGCGCCCGGCGCTGTACACCACCCAGACGCACCACACGGCAACCGCCAGCACGAACACCACGGTCCGCAACACGGGCTGACTGAAGGGCGGCAGCTCCGCGAAACGCAGCGCGATCCCCGTTTGGAAGGGATTCGTGGGGCCGAAGGCCGACCCCACCGCGGCGCCGCCCACGCTCACGGACAGCGCGGTGAGAGGACCGAAGCCAAGGCCGCGCGAGAGCACCAGCAGCGTGGGGATGAGCGCCACGATCTCTTCCTGCATGTTCTCGAGGGCGCCGAATGTGGCAAAGGCCAGCGTGACCCCCACGAGCACGAGGTGCGGACGGCGGCTCCGCTCCACCACGACCTGCACCAGGCGTCCGAGGGCGCCGGTGCGCTCCAGCATGGCGAAGGCCGCCCCCACGAACAGGATGGTGATGAGCACATCGGCACCGGCCGCCATCCCGCGCGGCACCGCCATGATCGTCTGGAAGGCCCCAACGGGCGTTGCGGCCATGGCGGTGAAGGTGCCCGGCACCACCAGCTCGCGCCCGCTCGCGGCATCGGCGCGGCGCGTGAACGCGCCAGCCGGCAGGAGCCACGTGCACAACGCGGCGGCCACCACGCCGGCCAGCAGCAGGAGCAAGGGGTGTGGCAGCCGGAGGCGAACGCGTGCAGGCATCGCCCAACTTGCCACCTCCCCGCAAGACCGCAAGCTTGGAAGATGCCGCTCGCCTTCCCGTTCGACCCGAACATCGCCCGCGCCGCGACGCTCCCGGCACGACTCTACCACGACCCGGTGTATCTGGAACTGGAGATGGAGCGCGTCTTCGCGCACAGCTGGCAGCTGGTTGGCCGCGCCGATCAGGTGGCGGAGTCGGGGCAGTACTTCACCGCCGACGTGGGCACCAACAGCATCGTGGTCGTACGGGACGGCCAACAGATACGCGCCTTCTACAACGTCTGCCTGCACCGCGCGGGTCCGGTGGCCACGGGCTGCGGCAAGCGACAGACGCTGCAGTGCCGGTACCACGGCTGGACCTATGGCCTCGACGGCGCCCTGCAGCGAACGCCCGGCATGGAGGGCACGGCGCAGTTCCGACCGGAGGAGATGCATCTGGTGCCGGTGGCCGTCACCACGTGGGGACCGCTGGTGTTCGTCAATCTCGACGGCAAGGCGCCGCCCCTCGACGAGGTACTCGAGGATCTGCCGGCACGTGTGGCCCCATTTCACTGCGAACACATGCGCTTCGTCACGTCGCGCAGCTGGGAGATGGCGTGCAACTGGAAGGTGTACGTGGACAACTACCTCGAGGGGTACCACGTACCGGTCGTCCATCCGGGGCTCAACAAGGAGCTCGACATGGATCGCTACCGGGTGGAGCCGCACCGCTGGTACTCACTGCAGCACGCGCCGCTGCGTCCCGTGCACGGCGCACACACCGACCGGCAGTACGATCCACGCACCACCGACGTGCCGGAGGCGGTGTACGCGTGGCTCTTTCCCAACACCATGCTCAACGTGTATCTGGGGCAGATGCAGACCAACGTGGTGATCCCGCTCGGCCCAGACCGCTGCCGCGTGGTCTTCGACTGGTACGCCGTGAATCCGCCGGCCGACGCCGCGACCGACCCCGCCTGGGTGAAGCTCATGGCCTTCAGCACCGAAGTGCAGGACGAAGACATCGCCATCTGCGAGGTCGTGCAGCGGAACCTGCGCTCACGGGTGTACGATCGCGGGCGGTACAGCGCCGAACACGAGACGGGGGTGCATCACTTCCACTCGCTCCTGCACGAGGCCATGACCTAACGCTGGCGCTTCCAGCGCCGTATTCTCTCGGAACCGCCCAATCATTCGCCCGCCGATGTGCAGTCGGCACACTTCCGGAGCCCTCATGACGGCCCGTCGCATCTCCTCGCTGGTCGCGCTCCTCGTCGCGACCGGTTTTGCCTCCCCGGTATCGGCCCAGCACAGCATGGATCACAGCATGCACCGCATGGGGCCGGAGATCGTCATCCCCAAGGGGGCACTCTACACGAAGGCCGATGTGGAGTTCATGCAGGGGATGATCGCCCACCACGCCCAGGCCATTGTCATGTCGCGCCTGGCCGAGACCAATGGCGCCAACCCACAGGTGCTCAAGCTCTCGCGCAAGATCGACCAGTCGCAGATCCCCGAAATCCTCATCATGCAGGACTGGCTGCGCCGCTACGACCAGTTCGCTCCCGACACCTCGTCGTGGCGCGGCATGCGCATGGACGGCATGCTCTCCGACGAAGAGATGACGGCGCTCGCGGCGGCCCGCGGCGTCGAGTTCGACCGCCTCTATCTGGTGGGCATGATCAAGCACCACGCCGGCGCCATCAAGATGGTGGATGAACTCTTCAAGTCCCCGGGCGCCGGTCAGGAGGTGGACGCCAACATCTTCGCCAACGACGTGGTCACGTCGCAGAGTGCCGAGATCGGCATCATGCGCCGACTGCTCGCGCAGCTCCCTCCCAAGTAGACCGCTTCTCCCCCCCTCCTTCCCCACCACCGGAGTGTGACTCCATGCGGTTTCAGCGTGGCCTGATGTTGCTGGCGGCAACCCTTGTCGTGCCGACGCTCCTTTCGGCGCAGACCTATCCGTCCGCCAAGGACCCTCGTACCACTCTCAAGCCCGGCCGCTTCGACGCCGGGATCGCCGAAAAGAACATGCGCCTGCTGTCGACCACGCCGAAGCCGGCGCAGTTCGATACCGTGCGCGGTCTCACGTTCGTCAATTCGGATCTGGCGTTCCGCGACAACCTCGTCATTCAGGCCAACTTCGCCGGCTTCACCATCTGGGACATCAAGAATCCCGCGAAGCCGGCGCTCCTGTCGGTGGTCCGGTGCATCACCTCACAGGGTGATCCCACCATCTACGGCAACCTGCTCTTCCTGTCGGCCGAGGGCGCGGGCAACCGCAACGACTGCGCCGACGGTGGCGTGAAGGACCCCAAGGATCACATGGCCGGGGTGCGCATCTTCGACGTCAGCGACCCCAAGGCGCCGAAGCTCGTGAAGAACGTGCAGACGTGCAAAGGTTCGCACACCCATACGCTCGTGCCGCACCCGAAGGACAAGAACGTCATCTACCTCTATGTGTCGGGGCAGCAGGGGGCCCGTCCGGAGACCGAGCTGGCGGGGTGCAAGAACGGCAACGACCCGGCCGATGTCAGCAATTCGCTCTACCAGCTGGACATCATCAAGGTGGAGCTCGATCGCCCCGAGAACGCCCGGGTCATTCCCGGCGCCCGCATCTTCACCGGGCTGGGCGGCGCGGGGGAGTGCAAGCAGTTCTGTGCCCCGGTCGATCCGCGCTTCGCCGGCCGGCAGCGTCAGGCGCCCGCCGAGGATATGCCCGACGGCCCGCGCAACTGCCATGACGTCACGGCGTACCCGGCCATGAACCTGCTGGCGGCGTCCTGCTCCACCCACTCCATCATGGTGGACATCTCGAACCCCGAGAAGCCGTTCCGCATCGACGCCCTCTCCGACACCAACAACTTCCAGGGGCGACATACCGCGGCCTTCAGCAACGACGGCAAGAAGATCATTCAGACCGACGAGTGGGGCGGCGGCACGAGCCCCATGTGCCAGGCGTCCAGCATGATCGAGTTGGGCGGCAATACCGTCATCACGCTCGATGCCAAGAAGAAGCAGTCGCAGCGCGCCTACTTCAAGCTGCCCGCGGCGCAGTCGGCCGAGGAGAACTGCGTGTCCCACAATGGCGGCATCATTCCCGTGCCGGGGCGTGACCTGTACATCCAGGGGTGGTATCAGGGCGGCGTGAGCATCATGGACTTCACCGATCCCGACAAGGCGTTCGAAGTGGGCTACTTCGACCGTGGCTCCATCGATCCGCCGCGCCCGGTAGACGTGCCCTCGGCCGCCTCGGCCGGCATGAACCGCAATGTGCGCGGCAACGGCAACGTCATTGGCGGCTCGTGGGGCGCGTACTACTGGAACGGTCTCGTCTTCTCGTCGGAGATGGATCGTGGCCTCGACATCCTCGAGCTCACGCCCAGCGCCGAGCTCACCGCCAACGAGATCGCGGCCGCCAAGTTGGTGACCTTCAAGGAGTACAACCCGCAGAGCCAGCCGAAGATGGTGTGGCCGGCTGCCTTCGTGGTGGTACGCTCGTATCTCGACCAGCTGGTGCGTGGCCAGGGGCTCGCGGCCGCGCGCACGACGGCCATCGATGCGGCGCTCACGGCCGCCGAGCAGCAGACGGGCGCCGCGCGCGCGGCCGCGCTGCGTACGCTCGCCACCCAGGTGGACCGGGACGTGGCCGGCGCCAAGGACGGCGCCCGGGTGCGGGCCATGGCTGGCGAAATCCGCCGACTCGCGGCAGCGACCAAGTAGTCGCCCACGGCTCAGACCGCACGGTTCAGGAGAAGGACGAAGGGCGCCCTCGATCGGGGCGCCCTTCGCGTTTCTCAAAGCGCCAGTGGATTCACCCAGTCGAGCGTGCGAAAGCGAGCGAAGTCGTTATCGGCCGAGTGCAAGGTCGCTCCCCGCTCGATACACATGGCGGCCAGGTGGGCATCGGTTGTGAGGTTGGCACCACGCCCAGCGGCATCGAGCATACCACGGAGCACACTCCAGTGACGGTCGGTGGGATGAATAACGGTCACCACACGTTGCGCGAGCCACTGCTCGACGAGACCGGACGCCGCCTCGATAGACCACGGCGATTGCATGATGCGCGCGTGGGTGGTGATGCGCAGGAACCCCAGGATGACCACCCACGGCAGCCCGACCGGTTCGTCCCCGGTCATGAGGTCATCGAGCAACCGTTGCGCGCGCCGGTGCTCGGGACTCTCCGCGTGGACCGCGTACACCAGCAGGTTCACATCGGGGACGATCACGCGTTACCGCCCATCGAGCAGCTTGCGGGCCCGTTCGTCGTCTTCGAGCGCAGCGGACAGGTGAAGCGCCTTGACGAGATTCACCCCCTCGCGAACCTGCCCAAGTTTCACGGACGGGGTGCGATAGGTCACCTCCTCGGGCTCCGCCGCAGCCTCCAGGCCACGATGCAGCACCCGATGCAGCATGGTCCGAAACGGAATGCCCAGCCGATGGGCGTCGTCGCGGAGTCGCTGAAGGAGCGAGTCGTCGATGTCGACGGTTGTGCGCATAGCGTGATGCTAACGCATCACAATACTGATGACAAGGCATCACCCTGAACGGCCAGCCGCTTGTCACCGCCCCTCCACGCCCGTAGCGTCCGGCATGACTCAGCCTCGTCGCGAGTTCGTGAAACGGGCCGCCGCCGCCGGTGCCGCGGCCGTCGTCGTGCACTCCCCCGTGTCGGCGGCGGCGGCATCGGCCGCGGCCCTCGGCGAGACGCCTGACACGCCCGACGCCCCGCCGCTCGCGCCGCACCCCGGCCCGCTCGACCAGGTGGCGCAGGACGAGGCCTATTGGGGCAAGGTCGCCGCCCAGTATCCCGTTACCGACGCCGTCATCAACCTCGAGGCGGGCTACTTCGGCATCATGGCCGCGCCGGTGCTCGCCGCGCATCACCGGCATGTGGATCGGGTGAACCGCGAGAGTTCGTATTTCGCACGCCGCGCCTTCATTCCCTTCCTGCAGCAGGCGCGCGACGCCGTGGCGCAGTTCGTGGGCGCCAAGCCCACCGAGATCGTCCTGTCGCGCGGCGCCACCGAAGCGCTGCAGGCGCTCATCACGCAGTACAAGGGCGTGAAGGCGGGTGACACGGTCATGTACGCCGATCTGGACTACAACGCCATGCAGTGGGCCATGAACGCGCTGGCTGCCGCGCGCGGCGCCACGGTGGCCAGGCTCGCCATTCCGGAGCCCGCGACGCGTGAGAACATCCTCGCCGCGTACACCCGCGCGCTCGACGCACACCCGCGCACCAAGCTGCTGCTGCTCACGCACTGCAACAACAAGACGGGGCTCATCATCCCCGTGCAGGAGATCACCACGCTCGCCAAGGCGCGCGGCGCCGACGTGGTGGTGGATGCCGCGCACTCCTTCGGGCAGGTGCCACTCACCGTGAACGCGCTCGGCGCCGACTTCGTGGGGCTCAACCTGCACAAGTGGATCGGCGCGCCGGTGGGCGCGGGCGCCATGTACATCCGCGAGGGACACCTCGACGCCATCGACCGCATGCACGCCGACGAGGCGTTTCCCATGACGCGCATCGAGAGCCGGCTGCACACGGGCACCACCAGCTTCGCCACGGTCATGACGATCCCCGATGCGATCGCCTTTCAGCAGTCCCTGGGCATGCCGCAGAAGGCCGCCCGTCTGCGCTATCTGCGCGACCGCTGGGTGCGAGCCGTGCGCGACGTGCCGGGCGTGCACATTCTCACCCCCGATGATCCCGCACTCGTGGGCGCCATCACGGGCTTTCGCCTGCACGGGCGCGGCACCCGCGCCGCCAACGAAGCCGTGGCCAAGACCCTGCTCGACGAATTCGGCATCTTCACCTTCCAGCGCACCGGCCTCGCCAACGGCGATTGCGTGCGCGTGACCCCCACGCTCTTCAACACGCCCGCGCAGCTGGACACGCTGGCCGCGGCGTTACGCACGATGGCGGCGCGAGGGTAGGCCCCTACTTCTTCACCTGCACTTCCTGCATGCGGCGATTGGGCGACACGTAGGCGCTCACGAGGCTCTCGTGACCGTCCGCGTTCACCGCCGCCACGCCGAACACCCAGTCGTCGATCGACACGTTGGGGAGCATGAAGCGCGTGACGTTCCCCACGTACTGTGAGCGCTCCCAGTCATTGCTCCAGGTGTTGCGCCAGTACACGCGATAGCCCGCCGCCCCAGGCGACGCTTCCCATTGCAGCGCGGCGTCATAGCCGGTGGTGCCGCGGCTGATGGTGGGCGTACCGCCACCGGTCGTCACCTTGGGCGCCGGCGGCGCGAGCGCGAGCGACGCGGCCGCCGCCGCGTTCACGCGCGTGTTCTGCGCGAGGTACCGGAAGTCCATCCCCTCGGGCTTGTCCTCGGTGTTGTGCTGCCGCTGGTAGTTCTCGTTGGCTTCGCGGAACACCACCGCGGGGAAATCGAAGGCCGTGAACGACGAGTGATCGCTGCCGCGCCCGAAGCGGTCTTCCCGCGCCATGAGGCGGATGGTGTGCGAGGGCACATACACGCCGGCCACGCGCGCGATGTAACGCGCCAGCGAGCGGTTCATCGAGTCTTCCGGACCCAGTGAGTAGATGCGCACACTCTCCGCGTCGATGATGCCGTTGCCCCCGAGGCTGCTCCCCACGATATCGTTGTTGAAGTTCGCGGTGACCGTGCTCTTGGCGGCCGCGAGATTCTGTGCGTGCACCATGGCGCCAATGAGCCCCTGCTCCTCGCCCGCCCACGTGACGAAGACCAGCGTGGCATCGAACTCGAGCCCGCTGGTGGCGAAGGCACGCGCCAGCTCCATGGTGAGCGCCGTACCGCTGCCGTCGTCGTTGGCGCCGGGGGCATCGGCGTTGTGATCCATCTCGGCCCGCATCTGCGCGTCCCCGCCCGCCGCCCCCGCGGCGGCACCGGTGCGCGCCCCGGCGCCGGCGCCCGGGTTGTTGGGCGCGTTCCCGCGCGGGTTCACCGAGTCGTAGTGCCCCGAGATGTAGATGCGGCGGTCGCTCTTGCCGGGCAGAATGGCCACCACATTCACCAGCTCGACCTCACGGGTGATGCGCCCCTGCCGGGTGAGCATGTGCCGGTCGAAGGCCACCTGCAGCTTGGGGCTCGCCCGCTTGAACTCGTCGAAAATCCACCGGCGGGCCGCACCGATACCGCGCGTGGTGGAGATGGTATCGGACAGGGTGGAGCGCGTCCCGAAGCTGGCCAGCTTGGTGGCCGTGGCCTGGAGCCGCTCCGGGGACACACTGGCCACCAGCGCGGTGATGCGCGGATCGGCGGCCCCCTGGGCGGCGGTGGCCTGGGCGGAAGCCAGCGACGGCGTCAACAACAGGCCGGCGGCAGCAGCAAGAACGCGGGACATCGGGAAACCTCACCGGACGGGGGAAGGAGAGTGGGAGCCGCACAATTGTAGCACGGGGAGGTCGACGACGCGGCGGCGCACGGCATGTTGCCCGCGCCTGCCCTCGACCGTCATTCACCGGTGTCGCACACGCGCTCGGGTGTGACGCGCCCCGACGTACGCGCGGCGATAGCCGCGCCATGCCGGCAGGCCTCTTCCCCGAAATGCAGTGACCCGTCGTCGCGTCATCGCCCCCCCCTGGGCACGAACCATCCGGTTTCAGGTGACGCTCTCCCTCGGCGTACTGTTCATGACGCTTGCCGGGAGTGCGGGGTACGGCTTCTATGCGCTGAACCTGCGCCGACATGACTACGAAATTCTGAACCTGTCCGGACAGCTCCGCGTGACCAGTGCGGCCATGGTCAATGACGCCCGCACGTTCCTGCAGGTGTCGTCCGATTCCACGGCGGACCGCGGTGCTGAGCATCAGGTGTACTACGACGGGTTGCGGCGACACATGGCGTTGTACGACAAGATCATCACCGCCTTTGTCGCGCGCCGATTCGAGCCCGAGCTGACTGGCCGGTACGACGCGATCGTCTGCGTCTGGGACGCGCGCTCCCGCTCACAACTGCAGCGGACCGCTGAGAATTGGCAGGCCTTCCGTCATGCCCTGAATCGGCGGCTGGGCGCCGCGAACGGAGCGCGCGACGTCACCCACGGTGCGGAGTACGTCGCCCAGTTCGGTGACGAGCTGTCCACGTCGTCCGCGCTGCTGGCTCGCGCGTTTCAGGACATGATGGAGCAGAAGCTCGCCACCATCCGGCTGTTCAATCAGCTGGTCATGGCAGTTGCCGCCGTGATCATGGTGGCGCTCATCGTGCTGCTCTACCGTCGGTTGGTCAGACCGTTGCGCCAGACCATGGACGGCTTCTCGCGCGTGGCGCGGGGAGACCTTGGCCACCAGGTCCCGGTGCAGGGTGGCAGTGAGATCGGCCAGATGACGACGGCGTTCAACCAACTGTCGGTCCGACTCAACGCCCTGTTCCGGCTGACCGATCGCATCGCCCAAGGCAATACGCTCGACGAGACGCTGCGCTTCGTGACCGAGGAGTTCCGGTGCTTTCTGCCGCTGGATTGGGTGGGGCTCTTCTTCGTGACGCCCGACGGCGAGCGACTCGTCCTCGAACGGCAGTATGGCGGAGACGCCACGCCCTTGCGCGAGGGCATGTCGTTCCCGCACTTCGGGGTACCATTGCAGGCCGGTGCCCTGCGCACCGTCAACGATCTCGGCGCCGATCACCGAGACAACCCGTCGGATGCCTGCCTCGGGATGCTCCGGCGCGCGGGCTTCGAGTCGGCGATGCTGCTGCCCACCAAGGGGAGTGGCGGCGTTGCACTGCTGGTCTTCGCCTCGCGTGTCCGTGGGGTGTACGCGTCCGAACATATCGACCTCGTCCGGAACGTGGCCGGGCAGCTCAACCATGCCCTCGGCAAGACCGCGTTAATGGAAGGGCTTGTCGTCTCGGCCGTTCAGGGGCTCGCCAAGCTTGCCGAGAGTCGCGATCCGGACACCGGTGATCACCTGGCGCGGATGGCCCTGTACGCCGCCCTCATCGCCGAGGAGCTCGGGCGCGCCGGACCGTACCAGGGTCGGATTTCGGCCGCCTTTATCCGGTCGATTCACCAGTTCGCCCCGATGCACGACATCGGTAAGGTGGGCTTGGGCGATGCCATTCTGCGCAAAGCCGGGCGGCTCAGTGTAGCCGAGCGGCTGGAGATGCAGCGCCACCCGAGCATCGGTGCCGAGGTACTGCGGCTGTGCGAGGCACAGGTAAATGGCCTCGGCTACAGCATCTTCCGCATGGCGATCGAGATCGCCGAAGGGCATCACGAGCGCTTTGATGGCACCGGCTATCCGCTGGGGCTCGCCGGGAACGCCATCCCGCTCGCCGCCCGCATCGTTTCCGTCGCCGACGTGTTCGATGCGCTGACCTCGAAGCGGGCCTACAAGGAGGCCTGGCCGGTGGAGCAGGCGCTCGCGAAGGTGGAGGCGGAGGCGGGAGCGCAGTTTGATCCCCATGTCGTGGCCGCCTTCCGCCGAGCCCTGCCACGGGTGCTCGAGGTCTACCAGCGCTTCGAGCATGGCGGCTCCGATGACGTCGAGGTCCGCGACACCGGGCCCACACAGGATGCACACGAGCTGATCAGCGCCGGACGGGTCTAGGGGGGGTGGCCGCCGGAGGCGACGGCGTCCCACGACCGGCTCTTTGAGCCCCGCCCACACGACAGCGGAGTCGTAGCGTTCGCGCCCGCCCGAGCGCGCGAAGAGCGTCGCCGTTCGTCGGCCGCACCACCAACAAACGCAAGCCTGAGCGGGGCCACCACGCCGGCATCGCGGCTCGTGCTGGTCGAAAACAGCCGACCACGTCGCGCGCACCATGCGGTGCCGTAGCGGAAATGCCTGTCAGTCCCCGCCTCGCGTGCCGTCTGCTCGCTGTACGCCTCGGTCGACGGTCCGTTGGCAATGGCCTTCGCGCCTCGTCACGGGCGGACGTGGAGCAATGGGGTCTTTGCGCGTCCTGACGGCGCCCTATGGCGTACGATCTGGCCACGACCAACACCGGCGCATCTATCGACGAGGCGGACGACCGCGCGCCGCAGGCCCCAGCCACGGCCTGCGGCGGCTCCGCCGCCGAACCGCCCCTGCCCTCCGTCGCGACCCGGCGTGCCGAGATTCAGGCCTTTCATGCGCGAGATCCCCGTGCTTGACCCGCGCCCGGCCGATGCGATGCTCGGCTACGACAATTTCGGGCTCCCCAACTGAGCGGTACGCTCCCCGGGAGTTCGGCCTCGCGTGGCCTCGTGTGGGACGCTCGGCCGCCCCGAAACCGTGCCTGAAGTGCTCGGCAAGGCTCCGACCGCCGAACGCGGTTTCCGAACTCCGATTTCGGACACCCATCCGACCTCCGATGTCCGATGGGCGGATTGATCGGATCGATCAGATTGGTCGGAGGTCGGAAGTCGGATCAATGCCGGAGGTCCGAGATCGGAAACCGCGTCCCGAATTCGGAGGTCGGAGGGGTGTGCGGCCGATGTTACCCGCACCGCGAGTCCGACTGCCGACCGCCGAACGCCGTTTCCGAACTCCGATTTCGGACACCCATCCGACCTCCGAAATCCGATGTCCGATGGTCCGACCGCTCCGATCGCCTCTGATCAATCGGATTGGCCGGATGTCCGCGGTCCTACCGCACCAGCTTCTTGTACTTGATCCGATGCGGCTGGTCCGCGTCCGGCCCCTTCCGCTTCTTCAGGTCCGCGAGGTACGCGCCGTAGTTCCCCTCGGACTACTCCGCGTCTCGTGAACCGACGGCGCGCCACTGTGCACCGACGCCGAGGGCCGAAACCCACTGCTCGGCGTACGCTCGATCAAAGGACGGACCCGCGAGGCGCATCAGCGCGCGAACGTCCTCAAGCTGCCTGGCCGACGCGCCCATCCGTGCCCACTCGAGTTTCGCCAGCACAAGGTCCTCGACTGTCGCCACGGGCAGTCGCGTCGCCCCCAGCACGCATTCGGTGCGCCGCGCAAACTCCGCTTCGCTGAACGGTCGGTCCTTGCGGATGATCAGGTCGATCTTCCACCCCGATTCGACATCCACGACGTTGAACATCGTGCGGAGCGCGAGCGCCTCGCGCGCCGCCTCTGGCGACACATACCGTCCCGACGCAAGTACGCCCGCGACAAACCGCTCCAGCGAGGCCGCGGTTGGCTCAATCACGAGATCGATGTCCATCGTGGCGCGCCCGGCACCATGGACCGCGGCGGCGAACGATCCCGTCAGCATGCATGGGACGCCCGCCGCCGTCAGTGCGTTCACGATCTCGTCGAGCAGTCCCGTGACACTCATCAGCCGCCATCTCCGCCCGCCGGCACACTCGATGACATCAGCGCCAATTCCACCATCGACCGATCCGGATAGCGCGCCTTGAGGCGCGACAGCGCCGCCGCGTGCACGAGCTCACTCAACTCCAACGCGTCACGCAGTCGCGCCTCGGGGGAGCGAGCGCGGATGGCGGCCAACTGCACCGCCTCCGCTTCCAGGCTCGTGTCAAGCGCCATGGTCACCGCACCAGCTTCTTGTACTTGATGCGGTGCGGCTGGTCGGCATCGGGACCCTTCCGCTTCTTCAGGTCCTCGATGTACGCCTGATAGTTGCCCTCGAACCACACCACCTCCGAGTCCCCCTCGAAGGCGAGAATGTGCGTGGCCACGCGGTCCAGGAACCAGCGATCGTGGGAGATGATCACCGCGCACCCGCTGAAATCCAGCACCGCGTCTTCCAGCGCCCGCAGCGTATCCACGTCGAGATCGTTCGTGGGTTCGTCAAGCAGCAGCAGGTTGCCTCCCTGCATCACCGTCTTCGCCAGGTGCAACCGGTTGCGCTCACCACCACTCAGGTTGGCCACCAGCTTCTGCTGGTCGGCACCCTTGAAGTTGAAGCTCGCCGCGTACGCGCGGGAATTCAGCTCGCGCTTCCCCGCGGGAATCGTTTCCCGCCCCCCCGAGATCTCCTCCCACAGCGTGCGCTTCCCCTCCAGCGTGCGCTGCTGGTCCTGATACGAGATCTGCACCGTGGGCCCCACGAACAGTTCGCCCGCATCCGGCGTCTCGAGGCCGTTGATCATGCGGAAGAGCGTCGTCTTGCCCGCGCCGTTGGGACCGATGATCCCCACGATGCCGGCGCGCGGCAGGTCGAAGTTGAGGTTGTCGAAGAGCAGCTTGTCGCCGTACGCCTTGCGCAGCCCCTTTGCCCGCACCACGTCATTGCCCAGGCGCGGCGCCGGCGGAATCACGATCTCGTTGCTCATCACGCGATCGTTCTGCGCCTCGCTCGCCAGCTCCTCGTACGCCTGCAGACGCGCCTTGTTCTTGGCCTGCCGCGCCCGCGGCGACATACGCACCCACTCGAGCTCCTTCTGCAGCGTCTTCTGCCGGGCACTCGCGTGCTTCTCCTCGAGCGCGAGACGCGCCTGCTTCTGCTCCAGCCAGCCGCTGTAGTTCCCCTCGTACGGCACCCCCTTGCCACGATCCAGCTCGAGAATCCACTTGGCCACGTTGTCCAGGAAGTAGCGGTCGTGGGTGATCGCCACCACCGTGCCCGCAAACTTCTCGAGATAGTGCTCCAGCCACGCCACGCTCTCCGCGTCAAGGTGGTTGGTGGGCTCGTCGAGCAGCAGCATGTCCGGCTCTTCCAGCAGGATCTTGCACAGCGCCACCCGGCGCTTCTCGCCACCGGACAGGGTCGTCACCGACCAGTCGCCCGGTGGCAACCGCAGCGCGTCCATCGCCACGTCGATCTTGTTGTCGAGATTCCAGAGGTCGTGCTGGTCGATGTACTCCTGCAACTTCCCCTGCCGGTCCATCAGCGCGTCGAAGTCGGCGTCGGGCTCGGCGAACTTCATCGAGATCTCGTTGAACTCGTTCAGCGCGTCACGCTGCGCCTTCACCGCCAGCTCCACGTTGCCGCGTACGTCCAGCGACGCGTCCAGCTCGGGCTCCTGCGGCAGGTAGCCCACCCGCGTCCCCTTGTGGGCCCACGCCTCACCCTGAAACTCGGTATCCACCCCGGCCATGATGCGCAGCAGCGACGACTTGCCGGCACCGTTGGGGCCAAGCACGCCGATCTTCGCGCCGGGATAAAACGAGAGCCAGATGTCGTCAAGGATGATGCGCGAAGGTGGAACCACCTTGCGCAACCCCTTCATGACGTAAATAAACTGCGGAGCCATACCTGTTTCCTTGATTTCTCTCTGGGGAATCGCCCTGAAAAGCCACCAAATGGGTCGTTTTGGGGTAGATTCCCCATAACTTTCCCCATACCTCGTTTTGATGCTGTTCTAACGGACGGACCTATGGCGATTCGTGCTAAGAAGAAAGTTAATGGAAAATGGCAACCGTCGGGAAGTTATCTGGTGGATGTGGTCACCAAGACGGTCGGTCGTATCGTGAAAGCAACGGGAATCTTTCCGACGACCAAGAATGCTCGGGAAAAGCTGGAGCAGGTCAAGTTGATGTTGAAGGACCTGGACATTAGCCGTGACGAGCAGCGGCTCACACAAATCAAACTCGGGAAGGTCAAACTTCTTGACGCGCTTGCGGCGTATCAGTCAGGACGAGTCAGTGCGATTGAGGCATACGCTGGAGACGCGCTTCTTCCATCAATGACGAAGTGGCTTCAAACGTATTCATCAAGTCCGTACACGCTCACGCAGTACACCGAATTCATTAAACGTCTTCAGCGTCTCGGCCTTGTTACACCAAGTACAAGAGTCCGTGAGATTCCCGACGTCGTGCGCGCGCTTAAGGCGAAGATGAATCGTGAAGGCAAGGCCATCTACTTCCGCTCTGTTCGCCAGATGTTCATCAGCTATACCAAGACAGGCCTTGGCTATGACGCTGATAGCATGATTCTGAAAGAGCTGAAGAAGATTTCGCTCATCCCTGTTCGGTCACGACGCGAGCACCATCCATTCGCGCATTTTCACGAACTGATTGAACTTGGGCAGCGAATCAACTCGTCGGGGCGTTGGGGAAACCGAACGGTGGACTATCGGTCGTGGGTGTTCTTCATGACCCTTACGGGAATCCGTCCGACAGAGTTTGAACGCGGAGCGTGGGAGCGTGACACCAAGACGGGACACATTCGTATCAAGGGGACTAAAACGGTAAACGCCAATCGCGTTGTACCAAATATCATTTGGCTTCCCGCTGAGCCTCGCCGTCTTGCGAATCTGCAAATGCGGCTTATCAACCTTCATCCACCAACACCAATTCGTTGTCGGGACTTTCGGCGAAGTGCGGCGTTGTTCTACGAAGCTGCTGGCATCCCTCGTAGCCGTTACTCCTATTACCTCGGCCACGGCCATCGCGACATTACAGGTATCTACGAACGCCACACTCCAACGACCGCACAACTTGACGCCGACCGAGCAAAGATACTGAAGTGGATAGATGAGCAGCGACAGAACAAGCCTGTCAAACAGCCGCGAGTGTGGTCGCCGACGGCAAAGGCATTTCTTGAAGAGTTGTACGAATCCTGAGTTGTACCTCAATCAGCTACTGCGATAGCGCGACGACGGGAGGGGTTTTGATTCGCACAAACACCGAGCCGTCGGGAAATAGCAACGAGTCGGGAGCGACAAACGTGAAGGCCTGGCACGACTGCTCCTTAAGCGCGCCGATGCAAATCATCGGAAGGCTTACGCAGCCTTTTGGGTTGAGACCCAATACGCATTCGGGTTCGCCGCCGTCTTCGTAACCTTCTCGCCAGTCCTGACGCTCGGCGGCCGGCTTGCGTGAACCGAAGCGCGTGGTCCAATGCTTCGCGCGCGCCACCTTGGTTTCTTCCCACAAGATAAGGCCGCTGGCGGTTGAATCAGCATTGAGTGTTAAGGTGTCGCCACGCAGCGACGCTGGTGCCTGACGCTCCCAATGTCCTACGAGGGCAGACGGAGGACGAGGTTCAAACGTCTCAGGCACTGGTTCATCTGATACGCACGCGGTGACTGAGGCGGTGATGAGAGCAAGTGCAACTAGTCGCATAATCAGCTCCGGAGTGGTGATTCGCCAACGAAGGGGCAATTGTCGCTTCTATGTTGTTCTCTCGTTTTCACCTCAGCAAGGCGTTGGAACACACTCGGAATTTCATTACGGAAACCGAGATGGTGACCACAGTTGAATTGGTTCATCAACTCCCGACTTGGTAGAAAAACCCACAGGTTGATTTGATATGCTCCCACGGGATTCATCCCAGGGGAGCATTGAACCGCCCCGGGTTTGGCGGAGGCTCCCAGCTTTGAGAGATTGGGAGCATGACGAAAGACAAAGGGGTCCGGGGGCGCGGCAGCAAGCCGTTCTCGCCGGAGGTCCGCGAGCGGGCCGTCCGGCTGGTGCAGGAGCA
>NZ_JAPZSK010000011.1 GCF_027531815.1 Gemmatimonas sp.
CCTCCGACCCCACCTCCGACCCCACCTCCGACCCCACCCGTTCCCTCCGACCCCAGCCGTTTCCAGCCGTTTTCGCCGCGCCTCCCCTCCTCCGCGCCTCCGCGCCTCCGGAGTTCTGCGGATTGCCCCCCTCCGTTCCCCGCGGTAGGGTTCGCGCCATGTCCAGCACACTCCCTTTCCGTCGCACGGCCGCACTTACGGCAGTGCTCGCCGCAGCCGTGGCCTCCGCCTGCAGCAGCTCCCAGTCCGGTGTCGCCACGTCGGCGCAGGCGCCGCTGCGTCGCGCCATTCCCGCCGACAGTGGCGAGCGGCATCTCACCGGCCTCACGCAGCTCACCGACGGCGGGGAGAACGCCGAGGCGTATTTCAGCGCCGACGGGCAGTACATCACCTTCCAGAGCACGCGCGACGGGCGGACGTGCGATCAGCAGTACGTGATGCGCGCCGACGGCACAGGGCTCACCAAGGTCTCGCGCGGTGGCAAGACCACCTGCGGCTGGTTCCTGCCGGGGAGCAAGCAGCTGTTCTTCGGCGCCACCCACCACGCCGACAGCGCCTGCCCGCCCAAGCCCGACCCCAGCGCGGGGTACGTGTGGGGGATCGATCCGTACGACATCTACGTCACGGACATCGACGGCAAGAACATGAAGCGACTCACGAACTACGGCGTGTACACGGCCGAAGGGGTGCTGAGCCCCGACGGCAAGCGCATCGTGTTCACGAGCCTCAAGGACGGCGATCTCGACATCTACACGATGAACGTGGATGGGAGCGACGTGAAGCGGCTCACGACCACGCCCGGCTACGATGGCGGCCCGTGGTGGAGTCCCGACGGCACGAAGATCGTGTACCGTGCGTGGCACTACGACAACGAGAAGGATCTGCAGGCGTACAAGGATCTGCTGGCCAAGCGCATGATTCGCCCCAACCGCATGGAGCTGTACGTGATGAACGCCGACGGCAGCGACCAGCGGCGCATCACCAACCTGGGCGGCGCCAACTTCGGCCCCTCGTGGACCCCCGACGGGCAGCGCATCATCTTCTCGAGCAACCACAAGAACCCGCGCAGCCGCAACTTCGACCTGTTCACCGTGAAGCTCGACGGCACGGGGCTGGAGCAGATCACCTTCAACCCCGAGTTCGACGGCTTCCCCATGTTTTCGCCCAACGGCACGCAGCTGATCTTCGCGAGCAATCGCGGGGCGACGAAGGCGGGGGAGACGAACCTGTTCGTGGCTGACTGGAAGGATTGAGGGCGCGCGGAGCGCGCGTTGGTTGAAAAGGGAGGGGGCAGGGGGCAGGAGGAAGAAGGAAGAAGGCAAGAAGGGAAATGGAAACGGGGCCGACATCGTCGGCCCCGTACTTTGTTTTTCCTGCCCCCTGCCCCCTGCCCCCTGCCCCCTCCCTTCCCAACAAAAGCGGGGGCGTCGCCCCCGCCCACCTTCACGCAGGCTGCGCCTGGATATCGATCGAGAGCTTCACGTCTTCCGAGACCAGCACGCCGCCCGCCTCGAGCGCGACGTTCCACACCAATCCCCACTCCTTGCGCGGGATCTTGGTCTCGAGCGTGGCCGACACCTTCTGGTTGCCCCACGGATCCTTGGCCGGGCCGCCGATGTCGCCGGTGAGAGTGACGGGCTTCGTGATACCGCGGATGGTGAGCTCCCCGGTGGCCGTGACTGCGTCGCCGGCGCGCTCGAACGTCGTGAGCGAGAAGGTGGCCTTGGGATAGTTCTCGATGTCGAAGAAGTCAGGGCTGCGCAGGTGGCCGTCGCGCTGCTCGTTGCCGGTATCCAGCGAGGCGAGGTCGATGTCGACGGTGACCGACGAGGCCTGCCCGTTCTCTTCGGTGATGGTGCCGCTGAACTGATCGAAGGTGCCGCGCACGGTCGAAATGCCCAGGTGCTTCACGGAGAACTGGATCTGGCTATGTGCAGGATCGATGACCCACTGCATGGAATTGCCTCGGCGGTGATTGAATTGGATGCGGTTATCTCACTTATGAGAAATAAACAGAAAAGAAAGCCCCCGTCAAGGGGGCGCCCGGACCGCGACCGCGATCGGTCAGTCGTCGTATGGCACCGGCAGCATGGCCGCGTGCCGCCCCATGTCGCGCAACAGGTCGGCCACCTGCTGCTGCTCCTCGATGCTGATCCCCTCCATGGCGCGCGCCAACACGGCGGCGTGCGCCGGGAAGATTTCCGCCACCAGCGCCACCCCCTTGGGGGTGAGCGCCGCATAGCGCGCCCGGCGATCGGACTCGCAGCTGCGCCGCTCCACGAGGTCCTTGGCTACCAGCCGGTCCACCAGGAAGGTGATGCCGCCGCTCGACACGAGAATGCGCTTCTGGACCTCGCCCAGCAGCATCGGCCCGCGGTGATAGAGCGCCTCGAGAATGCCGAACTCCGCCAGCGTCAGCCCCTGTCGCGACACGTCAGCGGCAGCATGGGCCGCCACCGCGGTATGGGCGCGGGCCATGATCACCCACAACCGCAGCGCGGCGGCGGTGCGCTCATCGAGCGCCGGCTCGTGCGCTTCCGGGTGCTGGCTGAGCGAGCGCGAGCCGCGGGCGGGACGGGCGGTGGTGGCCATGCGGAAGCCTCAACGAACACGATGCAATGCGCAAGGGCGGGTGCCACGAGGGCGGCCAACAGCCGGTTGGGAACAAAATCCGGATAAGCGGTCACCTCGCCAGCATTGGGCGGTGCAAGTCTCACAGTCCGAGTAAATAGTGGACCGAACGTTCCTAGGGAAAAACCGCCATTATCCGCACACACTGGTTAGTTGTTACCGCAAAAGTACCTAGAGTAGTGTTGCGAAAAAATAGGGGGATATACCTTATCGATCGCGGGCCAGCACTCCCCTATTTGGCCGCGCACTTTCCGTTTGGAGGCGTGATGCGCAAGCCCCGTCCGAACACGTACAACCCGGCCCAGGCGCTGCATCTCATTGCAGCGGATCGTACCGGACTGCCCCTGAGCTGCCCGAGTTGTGAGGGGCAGATTTCCCGCGATCCGGCCCAGGCCCCGCCGCAGCCGCATTCGCACGTGACGCTCAAATGCACCAGCTGCGGGCGGTTGGCCCGCTACATCGCTGGCGTGAACTGAGCGATTCGCAGCTTCAGGGCGCCGCTCCCCCGGCGCTTGCTCAACCCGACGCATCGCGACGAGTCCACCACCCGCGAACGAAAACGCCCCCGCCGAGCAACTCCGGCGGGGGCGTTTCGCGTTCGGCACCCCGTTCTCCGCGCGCCCACCGTCGGTGAGGCGAAGGAACGGATACCGGGAGAACGGGGGAGGGACGAACTCAATAGGTGATCGTGCCCTGCTTGCTCGTATCCACGTCGTCGCTCTGGCCGGCCTTGAACAGGAAGGCATCCATGTTGCGGGTGAGAAACGTGCGCGCCTGCGGGTCCATGACGTTGAGCCCGTAGTGGTTGATGAGCATGGTCTGCTGCTTGAGCCATTGCCCCCAGCACTCCTTGCAGATCTCCCCCACAACGCGCGCGCCGATGGCGCCGGGGAACGGCGGACGTTCGAAGCCTTCGCGGGTGGTCCCGCACCGGGTACAGGTCACATCGGCCATGATTACTCCGCCACGCGGACATGCGCGCCGACGCGCGCGTATTTCACTTCGGCGAGCCCGAAGAGCGACAGCAGCTTGATGTACATCCACCCGATATCGAACTCGAACCAGCGATGCGCGAACTTCGCGCTGTGCGGATCGGCGTGGTGATTGTTGTGCAGCTCTTCGCCGGCAATGATGATGGCGATCGGCGAGATGTTGCGGCTGTCGTCCTTCACGTCATGGTTGCGGTAGCCCAGTGCGTGGCCCACCCCATTGACGATCCCCGCCGCCCAGAAGGGAATCCAGATCATCTGGATCCCCCACACCACCGGGCCAATGAACCAGCCGAAGAGCCAGATATTGATGGCGAGCATGAGGAAGATGCCCAGATTCGAGCGCTTGTCGAGCAGGTGCCGCTCCAGCCAGTCGTTGGGCGTCCCCTTGCCGTACTTCTCCAGCATCCCCGGCTGCCGCACCGCGTTGCGGTAGTAGAAGGCCCCCTTGAGCAGGATGTTGCGGAGCCCCTCCACCACCGGGCTGTGCGGATCCCCCTCACGATCGGCGTACGCATGATGCTTGCGGTGGCACGCCACCCACTCCTTGGTCTTGGTGGCGGTGGTGAGCCACAGCCACACGCGCATGGGCATCTCGACGAGCGAATGGAACGTCACGCTGCGATGCGTCTGCGAGCGATGCAGGAACAGCGTCACGCAGATGTTGGTGAGGTGGCCTGCCACCAGAACGAAGACGACCGGCTTCCACCAGTCGCTCGCCCAGCTTCCGAACTCGGGCATGTACTGCTCCAGAACTATTGAACACACGACGCCGCCGCGTGGCGGCAACGGGGGAACTTAATGACGCGTGGCGTTCGCCGCTGCGGGGCTTCGTCACCACCCCTTCGGCTGTCTTCGCGCTGGCCGCCACCGCATCACGGCCGAAGACACCGAAGAGTACGTTGCCGAACGAGCGGTTCATCGCCGTCGACATCACGATGGACCACATGAACCCGCTGGCGCCGACGGCCGATCCCTGCACGGCCACGATCACGCCGCACCGGCCAGTCGGAATGCAACGGAACCCCGGCCGCCGCTTGTCAGCGCAGGGGCCGGGGCGTTGGCCGTTGCGCAACCACAATCCCGATACGGTCGTTCCCTATCTCACCTCACGTGGCCGGTCCGGACCTGTGGCGCGCAAACCACTCCTGAACACGATCCGCCACCTCGTCGCGGTCGTAGTCGGCGGAGATGATGTGCCCCGAGTTGGAGAGCCAATGCTGCGACTTCTCACGCGCGCCAATTGCCGCAAAGTGGCGCTGTGCTGCGTCTTCAGTGATCCGATTATCGTGCACTGACTGGATATAAAGCGTGGGGAGCGTGAGCGCCTCCAGGGCGCGTTCGGCGGCCAGCGCCACCGTACGCAGCGCCAGCAGCGCGCCAGCCGTGACAATGCCCGGACCGAGCGCCGCACGACGCGCCTCGGGGTCATGGATGGACCGTTCGGCGCCGGGTGAGCGGTGGTACTTGGCCGGACTGAGGCGGGCGAGGCGAAACTTCCACCCGAGCTGTGGCTCGAGCCCAATGAAGGGCGCCAGCAGCACGAGCGCCCGCACATCGGGCTGGCTGGTGGCCAGCGACACGGCCAGCGCACCGCCCATGCTCTGGCCGCACACGAACAGAGCGTCGTGCCCCTCGCGCAGCACCGCATACTCGGCCGCCACCGCCCGCTGCCAGGCGCCGGCCCGTGCATCGCGGGCCAGCTCCGGCAACGCACAGCCGTGGCCGGGAAGTCGCGGCACCTGTACGGTGTAGCCGGCGGCGTGCAGGCGCGCCGCCAGGTAGCGCATCGACTGCGGGGTGTCGTTGAAGCCGTGCAGCAGCAGCACCGCCGCCCCGTTCGTTCCGGCGAGTGCGAACGCCTCGCCACCAATCACCACTCCCTGCGCACTGCGCGGACGACGGGCGGCATCGGCAGCCTCGAAGCGCTGCGCAACCTGTCGCCGCCAGAGCGCCACGCCGAGCGCCGCCGACAGCACTACCGATGCGGCGGCCAGCATGAGGCAGGCGCCCCGTCAGTAGCGCGGAAGCGACGGATCCACATCGAGGCTCCACGCATCGATGCCACCGTCGATGTTGATGAGCGACGAGAAGCCGTGCTGGGCCAGCCAGTTGGCGGCCATTTCGCTGCGCATGCCATGGTGACAGAGCAGCGCGTACGTGCGCGACGTGTCGAGCGTGTGCACCTGCGCCGGCAGCGTGGAAAGCGGAATGCGCGTGCTGCCTGCGATGTGGGCGATGTCCCACTCCCACTGCTCACGCACGTCGATGATGTGTGGCGGGTTGTCGCCCTTCAGCAGCCCAGCGATGTCCTGAACGGATTTGTGTTCGACCACGATCGACCCTTGTGAGTGAGTGTTGTTGAACTGCTCGCCGTTTACCGCTTCGCGGTCAGGGCCGCGCGCGCGGTATCGAGCGCCTTCGCCGCCGCCTCGAAGCGCGCGACGAGGTCAGCAACCTCGGCCTGCGTCTCCGCCTCGGTGCCGTAGCGAATGGCCTCGTTCACGCCGGGGAAGACCATGCTCGAATACCCGTTGTCCACATCCGACGCGTAAATGAGCGTGCGATACCACGGCCGGCTCTTGAGGCCACCGTCGCGGGCGAAGCTGCGCTCGACCGTGAGCAGTGCGGCGTTGGCCGCGGTGCGCTGCGCCTTGCTGACCGTGCCCGCCAGCGCCGTGTCCCGGGCCGCGGCAAAGGCCACGGCGGCGCGTTCGAGGGTGGTGATGGCCGACGCGAGCGAACCCACCGGCGCGCTGCTCCACCCCTTTTGCGCGAGGCCGCGCTCGACCGGCGTCAGATAGCGGCGCATCGTGCGCGCAAACTCCGCGTAATCGTACGGCAGCACCTCGGCGTTGGCGAGGCGCAGCGCGAACGCCGCGCCGATGCGCCCCGAGGCGGCATGATAGAGGAACTCCGGATCGCCGAAGCGCTCCATCCACGCGAAGGTGTCGTACGCCGAATGATAGGTGCCGGCGGGACCGCCGAAGCCCCAGTCGGCGGTGGGGATGCCGAAATGATTGTAGAAGCCGGCGAAGTCGCTGCCGCCCCCCGGGTCTCCCATGTTGGGTTCGAGCGAATCCGCGCGCGTGCCGCTGGTCTGGCGCCACGCCTGATACACGGAGCCGCGCCCCTTGGGGTCGGGCACGCTCTTCACCACATCACGCAGGATGGCGCGCATGCTGGGGCTGCCGCCACCGCCGAACTGCGACCCCTGCGCCGACACATCCTGATTGAGATACGCCACCGCGCCGCGCTTGAGTCGCAGCGAGTCGTCTTCCACGTACTCGGTGCTCCCCATGAGTCCCCACTCCTCCGCGTCCCACGTGGCGAAGACGATGGTGCGCTTGGGGCGCTGCCCTTTCCTGGCGAGGTCGGTGAGCGCGTGCGCCGCCTCGAGCACACTCACCGTACCGCTGACATTGTCGGCGGCCCCCGGCCCCCACGAGTCGCGATGCGCGCCAATGTACACGTACTGATCGGGAAACTCGGAGCCGCGCAGATAGCCGAGGGTGTTGTGGATCTGCTTGGTACCGTTGGTGGCGGCATCGGTGGTGACCGACACGCGCAGCCGTACCGGCCCGGGCCCCACGTGGTAGCGCAGCGCCATGCCGCCCTGCCAGCTGCGCGGAATGTCGGTGCCGCGCACGGCGGCGAGAATCGTTTGCGCGTTGGCGGCGCTGATGGGCACGACGGGAATGCGCGGCAGCGTCGTCTGCTCGGGGGTGAGGCGCGGCGCCCCCGGCGTGCTGGCATAGCCCGGCGTAAGCGGATCGCCGGTGCCGTTGAACACACTCCCCCGCTGCACGCCGCGCAGCGGCCGCATGGGTCCCTCGGGATACACATCGCCGGTCACGAAGCCGTCGTCGAGCGGGTCCGTGTAGATGAGCAGCGCCACGGCGCCGCGCTTCTGCGCCTCACGCGCCTTGATGCCGCGGAAGCTGCGGCCGTAGCGCGCGAGCACCACCTTGCCCTGTACGCTCACGCCCAGTGAATCGAGTGTGGCGTAGTCCTCGATGAGCCCGAAGTTCACGAACACCACCTCCCCTTCACCCACCCCGGCACCGCTCGAGCCGTTCACGGTGAGGTACTGCGGCAGCTGCGTCGCGGCATCGCCCGCCACCGGTGGCTCGGTGAGATCGAGCGTGACCGGATCACTGCCGAGGATGGTGACCGACACGGCCGTGGCGTGCGGCAGCCACACGGCGTAGCTGCGCAGCTCCGTGTCGAGCCCCATCGCCTTCATCTGCGCCATGACGTAGTCGGCGGTGCGCTGCTGCGCCGGCGTGCCCGCCACGTGCGGTTCCTTCGACAGCGCCGCCGAGTGGGCGCGCGCCCGCGAGGCCACCGGGCCGGCAATGGCGGCCTGCTCGAGCTGTCGCTGCGCCGCCGCCGTTGCCGGTGCATAGCCGGGCATGGGTGGCAGCGGCTGTGCCTCGAGTCGGGCGAGTGCCGGCATGGCCAGCACCAGACCGGTCGTGATGAGGCGGGAACTCCTGGTGGCACGCGTCATGGTGGGCCGGAAAGGATGAAGGGGCGGGTGCATATCCCGTATCCTACGGCCTTCAGCGACATCTCGCTGTCCCGCGTCCTCAGCCCGCCTCGTACTCCTCGGCTGCACGCAGCAGCGCCTGCTGCAGCAGCGCCTCGCGATCGGCCCCCTCCGGCAGCGCCGCAGTGAGCGCGGCGAACTGGCGCAGCATTTCGTCTTCCAGCTGCGCGCGCGTGGGGGAGTTTACCCCCAGCACGGCCAACGACAGCACGGCCACGTCACGCAGCTGCCGCACCGTCTCATCGTCGAGCCCGTGGAGACTGGAGGGACGCGGCGGTGGTGCCGGCTTCTCGCGGCGGCGCTTGGGCGTCTCGAAGAGTGCCGTAACCGGCGCAAACGTGACGACGAAAGACCCCGGCGTGTGCTCGGCGTAGCCCGCAATCACGTTGCGTCGGCGCAGGGAGGGGAGCAGCCGCACGATCGCTTCGCGTACCGGCGAGTACCCATCCACACTGTTGTTGCCGCGCCCCGTGATCACGAGCGCTTCGTCGGCGCCGAGCACCTGCTGCTCGCGCAACCACTGTTCCGCGAGAGCGGTGGCCTGCAGCGCCGTCGGCTGCAGCGCCCGCAGGTTGAGGGTGCGCTGCCCGCCGAAACGCAGTTCGTCGAAGGCGCGGTCGAGGCTCGTCATGCGAGGTGAACGCCGTGTGGACGCCGTTGGTGCGCAGGATGTGCGCGACGCGTGGGCAGCGGGGTGGTCAGCGTCGCGCCCTGGGGGTGCCGGGGCGCGTGGTGAGCACCGGGGTCAGCACCACGCCGTCGATGCGCTCGATGGGCACCACCTGCGCCAGTTCGGCCAACGTGGGCGCCACGTCCACCGAACGGATGGGCATGGCGTAGCGCCCCGGCTTCACCCCCGGTCCCAGGAACAGCACGGGAATCTTGGCGTCGAGATCGTAGGGCATGCCGTGCGTGGCGTAGCGCGTGGTGAACACGTAGTAGCCAGGCTTGAAGGTGACGGTGAGGGCCACCTGCATGTCGGTGGGCAACGAGTTGCGCCAGCGGCGCGCGACCTTGTCACCCCGCGCCGCGGCGGGGGCGAGTTCCGCCACCCGATACACGCTGGCCATCCCCGGCAGCGTGAGCAGCCCGCTGCGCACCACGGTAATCACCGAGTCGGCGTTGATCCCCTTGGCAGCAAATCGGCGGCGGTCCACCATGACCATCTTGTCCTGATAGACGAGCGCATCGGTTTCGAGTCCGCGGGCCACCAGCGCGCTGCGCACCGCATCGATGACCGGGCGCACATCCACCCGGCCGCGGTTGGGGTCGGTGCCCGCGAACGACGCTTCGGGGTACGGCGTCACACCGTGATCGGCGCCCAGCGCAAAGACGATGCGCGTGGAGTCGCGCATGGCGTAGAGCGAATCGATGAAGCGACCAAGCAGCCGATCGACGCGCAGCACCTGATCGTGCAGCTCCTTGGAGTCCGGACCCCAGGCGTGGCCGATGGCGTCGGTGGTGGAGAGCGACACCGCCAGCACGTCGGTGGTGGGGCCCTTGCCGAGGTCCATGGCCACCACGCCCGCCAGCGCCATGTCCACCGTGTAGTCGTCCATCCAGGGGAAGGAGCTCAGCGAATCGAGGCCGCGCCGCCGGTCGGTGCCCAGGGTATGCGGGAAGGCGATGTCCTTGCCTTCATGCTCGTAGGCCACGCTGTCGCGCTCCGGGTACGCCGAGGCGGGGAGGAGCGGGTTCCACGTCTGGCCGAGGTACTTGGCGGCACCGTCGCGCGCATTGAACTGCTGCACCCACGTGGGGAGTGTATCGGCGTAGTAGCGGCTCGTGGTGAAGCGCCCGTCGAGTCCGTACCAGTAGACCTGCTGCTTGGCCTTGCCGAGGGGCAGGATGGCGCCGCGATCCTTGCGTGAGACGGAGAGCGCCCGCGAGAACTGGTCGCGCGCCCGAATCCAGTCGAAGAGTGCGCTGCCCCGGAAGCGCCACGGGGATGCGCCGCCGCCGCGCCCGAGCAGCAGCGGCGTTTGCGCGTCGGCCACCCCGAGGTCGTTGATGACGATGCCGGTGTTGGCGGGGACGCGCCCCGACCAGAGCGTTGCGTGCCCTGGCGCGGTTTCGGTGGTGGCGTGATCGTGGAACGCCTGCGTGAAGAACGCGCCCTGCGTGAGGAACCGCTTGAAGCCGCCGGTGAACTGCGGCGCCCACCGCTCGAGGTAGTCGGGGCGCAGCTGGTCGATCGTGATCTGCACGATCAGCGTGGGCTTGGCGGGGCGCGGCGTCGGCTGCGCGGCGACGACCGTGGGCAGCGCGAGCGCGAGGGCGGCGGCGAGGGAGCGAGAGGACATGCGCGAAATCTAGCGCGGGGGCGCCGCTGCCCTGAAGCCGGTACACAACTGGCACATCACCGGTGTCCCGTCCGGCCTCGTGCGCGTCGCCGGATCGGCGCGCCAGGACAGGGACTCCACCACCGATGAATCAGCCACGCAGGCTGGTGCACTTCGCGGTTGCATCACGCGAGTGCACCGCGTGGACGCCGCACCGATCACGGAGGCACGTGATGGCGCCGTGAATATTGTGCGGAAACGCAAAATGCAACAGAGGGTCGGCAAAGATTGCGACATCGTGGATATCGCACACGTCGGTGCGTGCCGGCACGTTCCGGCGCGCCGTTCAGCGCGCGGGCTTCCGTCGCGCCACTTCCGCCGCCGTCGCGCGCGCCGCATGGGTCGCGAGCTCGGACAGTCCGTGCACCACGCCAGCGATGTCGGCATCCGACCGGTTCTGACTCAGCTTGTACTTCCCCTCGAGCGCGTCGATGCGAACCGTGACGCCCACGATCCCGCGCATCTGTGCCTCGAGGTACTCGCGCGGGGCGTCGTGCATGGCCCAGGGATGCGCCTGCGCCGCCTCATGCACATCGGTGAGTTGCGCCAGGTGCGTCTCCAGCCACGCGACATCCTCGTGCAGGGTGACAGTGCCTTGCACGTGCACCGCGATGTAGTTCCAGGTGGGCACGACCCGACCCGTCTCCTGCTTGCTCGCATACCAGGATGGTGTGACGTAGTGGTCCACGCCCGAGAACACCACGAGACCGGGCATGGTGGTGCCCGGTGCCGGCAGCAGCCGCACATGCGGATTGGCCCGCGCCAGATGCCCACGCAACAGCCCCGCCTCACGGTCGAGGTGCAGCGGCACGTGCGTGGCGTACGGGGCATCGGCAGCCTCGACTGCCGTGACCAGCACCGCCAGCGGATGCGCCGCCATGAAGTCGTACAGCGTGGCGCGGTCGGACTCGCGGAAGGGGGCGGGGATGTACATGGGTGATGGACGAGTGGGGGGACTTCAGAAAGGCGGCAGGTGGCAGGTGGCAGGGGGCAGGAGGCGCTGTTCCACGACGCCAGCCAACCACACCACCGCCAGACGCCACATCGGTCACCCGGTGATCGACGCTTCCAGTATCTCCAGTCCCGCCGCCAGCTCCGCCTGCGTGATCACCAGCGGCGGCAGGAAGCGCAACGTGTGCTCGCCGGCGCTCACCAGCAGCAGCCCGCGGTCGAAGGCCCGCGCAATGATGGCCGCGGCCGGCTCATGCACATCCATGCCCCACATGAGCCCCTTGCCGCGAATGGCGCGCACGGCGCCGGTGCGGTCGGCGATGCCCTGCAGCTGCTCCCCGAACCACGCCCCGGTTTCGCGGACATGCTGCAGCAGCGCCGGGTCGGAAAGCCGCTGCACCACGTGGTGCGCCACGTTCGCCAGCAGCGGGCCACCGCCGAAGGTGGTCCCGTGGTCCCCCGGCTGCATCACGCGCGCCACCTTGTCGTTGACGAGAATCGCCCCAATGGGCAAGCCGTTCGCCAACGGCTTCGCGATGGTGAGCATGTCGGGCTCGATACCCAGCTGCTCGTACGCGAAGAACGACCCGGTGCGGCCCAGTCCGCACTGAATCTCATCGAGGATGAGCAGCACGTTGCGCTCACGCGTGAGCTCGCGCAGCCCGCGCAGGAACGCCGGCTCCACCACCCGCACCCCGCCCTCGCCCTGAATGGGCTCCACGATCACCGCCGCCGCCGTCTCGGGGTCGAGCACGGCGCGCAACTCGTCCAGATCGCGCTCGACGATGCTCACGCCCCCCATGAGCGGGCGGAACGGCAAGCGGTACGCCGGCCGGTCGGTGGCCGCGAGCGTGCCCGGCATGCGGCCATGAAAGGAGCCGCGCACCGCGATGATTTCGTGCTTCGACGGATGCTCGGTGCTGCGCGCCCAGCGCCGCGCGAACTTGAACGCCCCTTCGTTGGCCTCGGCCCCGGAGTTGGCGAAGAAGATGCTGCTCGCGAACGAGTGGTCCACGAACCACTGCGCGAGCGCCTCGCCCGGCGCCGTGCGGTAGAGATTGGAGGTATGGATGAGCCCCGCCGCGAGCGCCTCCTGCACGGCCGCGTTCACCCCCGGGTCGTTGTGCCCCAGTGAAGTGACGGCGATGCCGGCCACGAAATCGAGATAGCGCTTCCCGGTCTCGTCGATCATGTAGACGCCCTCGCCTCGCACGAAGAGCGGCGCCTGTCGCTTGTACGTGCCCAGAATGGCGGGCAGCGGAGCGGGGGCGGTCGGCGTGGAGGCCGAAGCCACGGGCGGGAGCATCGTCGAAGTCATGGCAGCTACCTGGAAGTATCCGTGGCGTCCACGCGCGCCACGATCGCGGTCCCCGCTGCGGGAACGGAGAGTGCGGCGAGATCCCCAATCCGCACCCGGGTCACACCACCCGCCAGCGCCATCGCGCAGGCGTCGAGCTTGGCGGCCATGCCGCCACCAGCCACGCCGCTGGTCACCAGCGCACGGGCATCGTCGAGCGTGAGCGTGGCGATGCGCTGCTTGTCGCCATCGAGCACCCCCGGCACATCGGCCATCAGGAAGAGTTCGGTGGCACCCAGGGCCGCCGCGATGGCGGCCGCTGCATCGTCACCGTTCACGTTGTACGCACCAGCCTCGCCGGCGTGCGCACGCGCGGCCACCGGCGAGATGACCGGCAGGTACCCGGCGTGCAGCAGCGCGTGCACCACACCTGGGGTCACGAGCGCCGGCGTGCCGCTGTGGCCGAACTGCGCCGTGTCGATGGGGGTGGCGCGCAGCAGCGCCGCGTCTTCGCCACTGATCCCCACCGCCGGTGCTCCCGCCGCCACGAGCGCGCTCACCATCTGCTTGTTGGCAAGACCGCTCAGCACCATGCGCACCAGCTCCAGCGCGGTGTCGGTGGTGACGCGGCGCCCGCCAATGAACACCGGCTCCTCCCCGCGCAGCCGCTGCAGCGCGCTGATCTGATCGCCACCACCATGCACGACCACCACCTTGCCGCCGGTTGCGCGCCAGAGCGCGACAATCGCCTGCGGGAGGAGCGGGTCGTTCTGGGTGCGGCCGCCGAGCTTGATGCAGATCATGGACGAGTACGGGTGTGGAGGCTGAGTGTGGTGTGTGCGACTTCAAGCAGACGGCAGACGGCAGGAACTACAGTGAGCAGAACGGGAGGAATGCGGAGGACCTTGGCGAAGCCGGCGCTGCGCGCGGCTTCGATTGCAGCACACGGCGGGTTGGGGTGACCGGTCAGGGCCGAGACCACAACCACGACCCCGACAGGCTATCGGGTGCGCCGCGAAGCGGCCGCGCCCGAATATGCTACCGATTTCCTGCCGTTCTGCGTGCTGTCGTTCCTGCCGTCTGCCGTCTGCAGTTTGTCGCTCACCCCTACATCTGAAGCCCAGAGGCCTCGTCCAGCCCCAGCATGAGGTTCGCGTTCTGCACCGCCTGCCCCGCCGCGCCCTTCACCAGATTGTCGATGGCGCTGAACACCAGCAACGTGGGCTGTCGCATGCCGGTGGGCAGCACCGCCCCAATGCGCACCACGTTGCGATGCTGCACGTCGGCGAGGCTCGGCAAGGCGCTGGTGAGCTCCACGAACGGCTCGTTGGCGTAGGCGCGGCGATACGGCTCCAGCGCGTCGGCCAGCGGCCGCGACAGCGGCACGGTGATGGTGCTGAGGATGCCGCGATCCACCGGCAGCAGGTGCGGCGTGAACAGCAGGTCGCAGTCGGCGCCCAGGCGCTGCATGGTGGCGCGCATCTCGAAGAGGTGCCGATGCGCGTTCCCCACGCCGTAGGCACGGAAGTCTTCGGTCACCTCGGCGAAGAGCAGCTCCAGCTTGGGGCTGGCGCCGGCACCGCTCACGCCGCTCGCGGCGGCAATGCTCACCGTGCCGCCGGGGGCGATGAGCCCGGCCTTGGCCAGCGGCGCGAGCGCCACGAGGATGCTCGTGGCGTAGCAGCCGGGGTTTGCCACCACGCGCGCGCCCTCTACATCGGCCCGGAACAGCTCCGGCATGCCATACGGGGCATCGTGCGGCACCCCCGCGGGCAGATCGTGACCGACGCCGCCGTGCCCCGGGCGCAGATCGCTCGACAGGTCCACCACCTTGGTGCCCGCCGCAATCACCCGGGCAATCCACTCCGCACTCGCACCATGCGGCAGCGCCGCGAAGACGAGGTCCACACCCGCCAGATCGGCGGCCTCCGGGGCCACCAGCGGCACCTCGTGCACGCGGCCGTTGGCGCGCACGCGCAGCGTGGTACCGCGCTGGCTGTTGGCCGTGGCGAAGGCCAGTGCCAGCTGCGGATGCCCCAGCACAAGCGCGCACAGCTCACGCCCGGAGTAGCCGGACGCGCCCAGCACACCCACGCGATAGGTCGGAAGAGCAGAAGACTCGGGCACGAAAGCAGGAACGGAAGACGGTTGATTCGATGCGACGATTTATGCAGAGTTAATGCATAATTTCTCACACCGGCACTGTCAATCGGCCGCCGGTGTCTCCGGTTACCGCTGGAGCAGCCCGGAGGCAGCCCCCGCGCCTCCCCTGCTCCGCGCCTCCCGAACGAGCATTTCGAGTGAGCGACAAACACGACCGCCACGCCGTCATCCGCGACATCGTCACCGCCCGGACCGTGGCCAGCCAGGAGGAATTGCGCCGCCAGCTCGCCACGCGCGGGTGGGATGTGACGCAGTCCACCCTGTCGCGCGACCTGCGCGAGCTGCGCCTCGCCCGCATCCCCGACAGTCAGGGGCGTGCGCGTTACGCCTTCCCCGAGAGCGGCAACAGTAGTGGCGCCAAGGCCGAAGCACTCGCCCGGCTCGAACGCATGCTCCCCGAACTGCTCACCGGCGTGGAAGGGGTGCAGGTGCTGGTGGTGGCACGCACCATGAAAAGCGGCGCGCAGCCGGTGGCCGAAGTGCTCGACCAGCTCGAGTGGCCCGACGTGGCCGGCACCATTGCCGGCGACGACACGGTGCTGATCATCTGCCGCAGTGAGGAGGGGCGGGAGCGAGTGCTGCGCAAGCTCGGGGCGTACATCCGGGGCTGACGTCGCGGGTGGGCGAGAGGGCTGGCTTCGCGTGGGGGCAGGAAGTTTGTAGTTCGCAGTTGTAGTGGTCAGTGCTCAGTGTGCCCACGCGTTGGCACTGACGACTGAAGCCTATCACTACGAACTGGGAACTCTCCGCCGTGCGCGAGAGGCCAGCCGTCCTGCCGCCCACGCGATCTCCCCTCCCCCGAACCTCCCTTGAACCCGCTCCCCAAAACTGCTCAGTTGTTCTGATCTCTCATCATCTCAATTCTGATGTCCAACGACTCCGGTACGCATAAGCTCTGGGGCGGTCGCTTCGCCGGCGGCCCGTCGCCTCTGCTCGACGCCATCAATCGCTCCATCGGCACCGACTTCCGCCTCTGGCCGCACGATATCCGTCTCTCCAAGGCGTGGGCGTTGGCCCTGAGCCAAGCGGGCGTCTTCACGGCCCAGGAAGCCGAGCAGCTCCGGGCCGGTCTCGATCGTGTGGCCATGCGCATTGCCGACGGCGCGCCGCCCATCGCGACCGATGAGGACATCCACACCATGATCGACCGCCTGCTGCATGACGAGGCGGGTTCCGTGGCTTCCAAGCTGCACACCGGGCGCTCCCGCAATGACCAGGTGGCCACGGCATCGCGCCTCTGGACCATGGACGCCTGCCGCAAGCTCGACGCGGCGATTCGCGAGCTGCAGCAGGCGTTGCTCTCGCAGGCCGAGTCCATCGCCGACGCCATCCTGCCGGCGTATACCCACCTGCAGCGCGCCCAGCCGGTGAGTGGCGCGCACTGGCTGCTGTCGCACTTCTGGCCTCTCGAGCGCGACCGCGTGCGTCTGGCCAACGCGCTGCGCAACGCCGCGGTGCTACCGCTCGGCTCCGGCGCCATTGCCGGCTCGGCCTTCCCGGTGCCGCGAAACGTGCTGCGCGACGAACTCGAGTTCGCGAGCATCTCCCCCAACAGTATCGATGCCACCGGGGACCGCGACTTCGTGGCGGAGACGCTCTTCGTGTGCACCCTCACGGCCGTGCACTGCTCGCGTATTGCCGAAGATCTCATCGTGTACGGGTCGAGCGAGTTCGGCTTCGTGAAGTTCGGCGATGGCTTCAGCACCGGCAGCAGCATGATGCCGCAGAAGCGCAATCCGGACGTCTTCGAGCTGGCGCGTGGCAGTGGCGCCCGCGTGCTGGGCGACCTTGTGTCGCTGCTGGGCACGATCAAGGGGCTGCCCAGCGGCTACAGCAAGGACCTCCAGGACGACAAGCGCGCACTGTTCAACGCCGTGGACCTGCTGCACCTGGTGCTGCCGGCCATGGCCGGGGCCATCAGCGAGCTGCGCTTCGATCGCGGCCGCATGCGCGCCGCCGTGAGCAGCGCCATGATGGCCACCGACCTGGCCGACTATCTGGTCAAGAAGGGGGCGACCTTCCGTGAAGCGCACGGCGCGGTGGGGTCGCTCGTGCGCCAGGCGGAAGAAGCGGGCATCGAGATGACCGAACTGCCGGTCGACGCGTTCAGCAAGGCCCACGCGCTCTTCGGTGATGATGCACGCGATGCCCTCGGCGCCGAAGCGTCGCTGGCCGCGCGCAACATCGCCGGCGGCACCGGGCCCGAGGCCGTGCGGGCGCAAATCGCCCAGGCGCACGCGGCGCTCGCGGCCCCGGCTTTGTGACGGGCGCCGGCGGCACCGCCCTGCGCTTTCGCGGACACCACTACGACGGCATCATCTTCGACTGCGATGGCGTGCTCGTGGACAGCGAGCGCATTACCAGCCGCGTGTGGGCCGGGCTACTCACGGGTATCGGCCTCCCCACCACCACCGAGCAGTCGCTCGCCACCTACCTGGGCAACAGCATGGGCCGCTGCCTGGAGATCGTGACCGAGCAGCTGGGGCACCGCCCGCCCGACACGTTGCTCGCGCGCTTCTACGACGAGGTGAAGGTGGCCCTGGCCCGCGAGGTCACCCCGGTCGAGGGCATCGTGGCGCTGCTCGATGCGCTCGATGCCGCGGGCATTGGGTACGGCGTGGCCAGCAATGGCGAACACGAGAAGATGCGCACCACGCTGGGCGCCACGGGGCTGCTGGCGCGCTTCGACGGCCGTCGCTTCAGCGCCGTGGATGTGGCACGTCCCAAGCCGGCGCCCGATCTCTTCCTGCACGCGGCCGAGGCGCTGGGATTCGAGCCGGTGCGGACGATCGTGGTGGAAGACAGCCCGCTGGGTGTGCAGGGCGCACACGCCGCCGGCATGACCGTCATTGGCTACGCCGAGTTGGTGGCCCCTGATCGCCTTCTCGCCGCGGGGGCAGTACATACGGTAGACCAGCTGCGCGAGCTGTTGCCGCTGATCGCGTCGTAATGCCCCTGCAGCGGCGCGTGTTCCACGTCACCGCCCGCCAGCCGTCAGCGAAAGGCGTAGCCGATCGTCAGACGCAGTGTGGGCATGTAGTCGTTGAACTGGTCGAAGCCGGTCGGCGAGTCCTCGAGCAGGAAGTAGCGCCGCGCGCCGCCGCCCACAGTCACCGCCGTGTTGCGCTGCTTGCCGAGCAGCCACTGGTACTGCATCTCCACCGAGAAGGTGGGTGAGGTGGCGCTGCGGCGCCGATAGGTGCACGGACTGAAGCCAACGCAGTCCACGAAGTTCACCGTGGATTGACGCCCCACGCCCACGCCGGCGGCAATGCCGAGCCCCTGCAGGGCCCGCTCCGACGGATAGAGGCGCAGCTTCACGTCGGCGTTGGCGAATCGATCATCGTCATTGTCGCCCGGCGCGAGATACGACGCCGCCACGGCCACGGACAGGTTCTCGCGCAGTCGCGATTCGAACTCGCCCTGGAAGGACCCGGCGAGCGGCAGGAACGGGTTGACCGAGATGATGCGCGTGGGCCCCTGCGCCGGCAGCACATCGGCACGGAGCAGCAGCGCCGCCACGGCGCAGGTCACGGCTCGCGTGGCGGCCCGCCTCACCGGAACGCCCAGCCAATGGTGAGCCGCCCCGTGGGAAGCACGCGGCTGATGTCGCGTTCCCGCACGTCGGCCTCACTGAAGAAGTAGCGCTTGACGCCACCTCCCACCGTGACCGCCGTGGCGCGGGTGCGGCCAAGCAGCCACTGGTACTGTGCCTCCACGGAGAACGTGGGGGCGGTGACCTGCGCGCCGGCGAAGACTGGTGGCACGCAGTTGATCGGCGCACAGGCGCCAAAGGAGTCGGCCTGCTGGGTGCGCCCCAGCCCCACGCCGGCGGCGAGCCCCAACCCCTCGAGCGCGCGATCCTGCGGATAGAGCCGCAGCTTGATGTCGGCGTTCAGCACATTGCGGTTCCATGGCACATACGACGCGCCGATGGCCACGCTCGTGTTATCGCGCAGCTTGCGCTCGTACTCACCCTGGAAGAACCCGGCGAGCGGCATGAACGGGTTGATGGCGATGATCTGGCGCGGCGCACCACCGGGGAGATTGGCGGACTGCTCGCGCAGCGTGCCCTGCGCGACGAGAGAGGCCGGGGCGAGCAGCAAAGGCACCAGCAGGGCGGACAGGGTGCCCACCGTGGCGCGCACCGGGCGGAAGGCAGAACGCATGATTGATGAGGACTGGAGAATCACGTGGCGTGCAGGATGGCCTTGGCGGCCATCTCGCCGCCCCGTGCGGCGCCTTCGAGTGAGCTGGAGTGCAGGGTTTCGCTGGCGCGCCAGAGCCCCTGGATACCACACGCAATGCGGGGGCGTTGTTCCCGCCACCCGGGGGACTGCTCGTACTGCGCGTAGGGCACGCGCCACAGTGCCACCCGATCGAGCGCCAGGGCGTCGGGGGAGACGCCCCCCATGCGCGCCAGTTCGCGGCGCGCTGCCGCGTCGAGTGTCGCGTCGTCGAGATCGGCGGCCGCCCCTACCGCGGTAGCGGCGATGAGCGTGCGCCCCTGCGAGGCGTACTCGGGCGCGACGTCGGTGAGCGTCACCGCGTGCGAGAGCACGGCCTGCGGGTTGGCGTTGAGCCACAGCGCCTTGCCGGGAATGGGCGAAGTGCGGGCCGTGAAGTACAGCGTGGTGCAGCCGCGGGCGCCCGTAGGCTCGGGGAGCGACAGCCCCACCGTCTGCGCCAGCGTGGCGGCGGCCGGGGCGTCGGTGGCGAGCACCACCTGCGCGGCTTCGATCGTGGTGGCATCCTCCAGCTGGACGCCGCTCACTCGTCCGGCCGTTACCGTCAGCGCGCGCACCGCCGTGCGGGTACGCACGCTGCCGGGCGTGAGCCGCGCTGCCATCTGCTGCGTAAGCGCCCCGATGCCACCAGCCGGAATCACCGTGTCGCCGTCGGCCAGCATCTTGAAGGTGAAGAGCAGGATGCTGGCGCTGGTGGCGAGCGTGCGATCGAGCAGGATGCCACCGTAGAACGGCGCAAAGAAACCGTCGATCACCGGCGTCCCGAACCCGCGCGCCGCGAGGAAATCACGTGTGCTGATGCCGGCGAAGCGCGGGCCGAAGCAGTCGTCGATGCTGAGCTGCTGGGCGAAGCGGCGCAGCGCGAGCAGGCGCAGCTTGTCCCCCACGCCAATGGCGCGCGCGAAGATGGTGTCGAGCAGCAGCCCCGGGTCGGCCAGCGCATCACCAATGAGCGAGACGTGCCCGGCGCGCGCAATACGCGCCGCCGGGAGGAACTTCCGCAGCGCCAGCCGTTCGAAGTCCAGATACCGGCGCAGCGTGGGGTACGCCGTGAACAGCACCTGAAACCCGTGATCGATAATGAGCCCGTCGTGCCGGCTCGTGCGCACGCGTCCGCCCACCTCGGGGGCGGCATCGAGGACGAGCACCGCGCGCCCGGCGGCCTGCAGGTCGATGGCCGCGACCAGTCCGGCCACGCCGGCGCCGACGATGACGATGGGATTCCCGTTGGGAGCACGCATGCCTGCAAAGTGCACGACTGACTTCGCCGGACGCCACGGTCTCGTGGCGCCCGACAGGCGTTGGGCCAGCCGAACCGCCGACACAGCCCATCCACTACGGCGTCCGACGCGTTCCGGAACGGCCTTCCCTACATCAGAACCGCACCCCGAACGTGATCGGCACGTACCGCGAACTGCCCCCGTCGCCAAACACGTTCACGAAGCGCGCTTCGGCAAAGGTGGAGAAGTCCGACAGCTGGAAGGTAAGGCCGCCACCCACCTGGAGACCAAGATTGCTGTCGACGGGGCCAACGGCCCCGCCGGAGCGCGTTATCGACGTCCTGACTCTGAAGAGACCCAGGCCGCCCAGCACATAGGGCCGGAGCATCGACGAGGACGCCTTGGGGAAGTCGTATACCACGTTCCCCACGAAGCCGAGGGTCTGCTCAGCACCCGCGGAGCGCACGATATTCCGATAGTCCCACCGGTCGTAGCTCACATCGGCCCGGAGGCGCACCGACGGCAGCGCCGCCGGCTTGAAGAACAGGTGCCCGGTGAGGTTGTACCCGGAGTTCGCGACGTCGCCCAGATCCCCCATGGGCAGCGACAGGCCGCCACTCACGCCAACGCTCACCGAGCGCTCGGTCGATTGGGCAGGCAGGGTTGCCGGGCCCATGACGGCCGCGATCAATGCACAGGTCCGCAGTGCATGCTTCATGAAGATTCTCCAGTTCAGGTGGGGCGCACGTCGTGTCCCGCCAACGATGCGAATGCCGTACCACCGTGAACGGAGCGCGGCGCTATTCGGGCGACGGCTCCACGGCGGTGACGAAATACTCCGTTTCGCCAAAGCACGAGGTGGGTACCCCGACATGCTGCTGGTAGGTCACCGTGACACGCTTACCGCTGAGCGCCGTGATGGCCGCAGCCACGGAATCGCTGCGCACGGTGAAGGAGAAGCTGTCCGACCGGAAACCCTTGGCGATGTCCGTGTAGAGGGTCCCCTCCCAGGTTTTGCACAGCCACCCCTTCCTGGAAATCTTCTGCACGTAGCCCGCACGCGACCCTTCGGAGTAGCTCCACGAGAGTGCTGCCGCCGTCCAGATGCCGAGCCCCAGCGCCGGGAGCCCCAGCAGCACCAGTACCGTGACCGCCAGCCAGTGGCGGCGCACGAACGACGTGCGGGGTGCGGGCGGGGTGGCCTTGCCGCCCTGGGCATCCGGGGCGGCGGCCGCCGCCCCGGCACTCCCGGCGGGCGAGTCGTGTTCCTCTTGGGTTGGATCAACCATGGCCGGAACTTGGGCGACCCTACCGGCACGCGCTAGCTTTCGCCGTCGTCCATCCCGTCACTTTCACTTGCAGGGTGCGTATCGTGTCGTCCTCCGCCGCAGGGTTCGGTAGCCGTCGTCCCACCGTCACGGTCACGGTGCGCGGCGTGCCCGTGGGGTCTTCTGCCCCCGTGGTGGTGCAGTCGATGACCAACACCGATACGGCTGACGCCGCCGGTACGGCCGACCAGGTGGCCGCGCTGTTCGAGGCCGGCTCGCAGAAGGTGCGCATTACCGTCAACAACGACGAGGCGGCGCAGGCGGTCCCGGAGATTCGCCAGCGGCTGGACGACCGGGGACTCGACGTGCCGCTCATCGGCGACTTCCACTACAACGGGCACCTACTGCTCACCAAGTACCCGAAGGCCGCCGCCGCCCTCGACAAGTACCGCATCAACCCCGGCAATGTCGGCACGAAGCACCGCGATACGAACTTCACCACCATCGTGCAGGCGGCCATCGATCACGACAAGCCGGTGCGCATTGGCGTGAACTGGGGTTCGCTCGACCAGAACCTGCTCACCGACATGATGGACGCCAACGCCGCGTTGGCCGCGCCGCGCGATGCGAAGGACGTGTACATGGACGCGATGCTCGAAAGCGCGCTCCGCTCGGCGGCCCTCGCCGAAGAAGTGGGGCTCGCCCACGACAAGATCATCGTGAGCGCCAAGATCTCGGTGGTCCCCGATCTCGTGGAGTGCTACCGCCGGCTGGCCAAGCGGTGCGACTACCCGCTGCACCTCGGGCTCACCGAAGCGGGGATGGGCAACAAGGGGGTCATCGCGTCGGCAGCGGCGCTCTCGATCCTGCTCAGCGAAGGGATCGGCGACACGATTCGCGTGTCGCTCACCCCCAAGCCCGGTGGCGACCGCCGTGAAGAAGTGTTCGTGGCGCAGCAGATCCTGCAGTCGCTGGGGCTGCGTTCGTTCGCACCGCAGGTGACGGCGTGCCCGGGGTGTGGCCGCACCACCAGCACTTTCTTCCAGCGCATGGCGGAAGACATTCAGGGCTATCTGCGCGAGCAGATGCCGGTGTGGCGCGAGTCGAAGCCCGGCGTGGTGGAGATGAAGGTGGCCGTGATGGGGTGCGTGGTGAACGGCCCGGGTGAGAGCAAGCACGCCAACATCGGCATTTCCCTCCCGGGGACGTTCGAGGAGCCCAAGGCGCCCGTGTACGTGGACGGCAGGCTGTTCACGACGCTGAAGGGGGATATGATCGTGCCGGAGTTCCTCGGCATCCTCAACGACTACGTGGCGCGCACGTATTGAGGCGCGACGTCCCCCCCGCCTGCACGACGGGCGCCCGGCTCATGGAGCCGGACGCCCGGGCGCTCAGCGGGACGACGCTCAGCGGGACGACGCTCAGCGCGCGACCGGCCCACTCGCGCAGGTGACCGTGGGATGGATCGGGGTGAAGATGTTGTAGGTGAGGTTGCCGACCAGCCCGTTGAGGAAGCTGTGCTTCGTCTCGAACTTGGCAATGCCCTGTGGGCAGGTCTGCTGGGACTTGATGGTGTCGGGGGGCACGAGCCCCAGCACCCACGACTTCTGCCACGGCAGGTCGATCTTCTGCGCCGCTTCCGGCGCCCCCGAAACGACAGTGTAGTGGTAGCAGCCCGCCAGCAGGCTGACGGCGGCCACCGTGGCGAGGGTGCAAACGGAACGAGACATCCGGCTCATCATGGCAAGGTCTCCCGCGATCAGCGCGAAGGGGCCGTTTCCGGCGCGAAGGTGACGACGATCGGGCGGCCGGACGCGGCCGACTCCCGGGCGATTTGCGACAGCGCCGTGTTGAACGCCTCCGTGTCGAGCGTTGCGGCCAATACGCGCGTGGCGGCGCCGGCGTCGGCGCGTCCACCGTTGGCGCAGGTGATCGACACTTCATGGGGCGTGAAGAGCCCCAGGGTGAGCATGCCGACCACCCCGTTGGCAAACGTCTGTCGGGTGCTGGCGACGGCGATGCCGCTTGGGCACTGCTGACGCACGTCGATTGGGGAGCCCGCGACCAAGCCGAAGAGGTAGGATGGGTGGAACGACTTGGTCACGGTCGTCGTCGAGCGCGGGAGCCCGGTATCGACGACCTGATGGAAACACCCGGTGAGGAGTGTTACTGCGCCGGCGGCGGCGGCAACGCGGAGGATTCGCATGCGGGGGCATTCCGTGGCAAGGGTGGTGAGCGAGTCATCCCGACTGAAACGGCGGTGCCCGGTACGCGTATCCGGCCACCGCCTCCAACCTTGCGCGGAATCCACCGATGTAGCAACCCCTGCCCGACGCCCCTCCGTCAGCGAAGCGGCAGGATATCGATCCCCCCCGCCTGCTGCCCCACCTCCACCCGTGCCACCGTCTTGAGCGCCACGAGGTCGATGATCTCCACCGTCCCCGGCTCCGACCCCACCCCTTCTACCGTGACGAAGGCGTAGCGGTCGTCGGGGGTGATCACCACGCCGTGCACCACGCGCCGCTGCGTGGGCAGCGTGGCGAGCGTGGCGCCGGTCTTCGTGTCGATGATGCCCACGCTCTGCCCGCGCTTGTTGGTGGCCACGAGCTTCGTGCCGTCGCGGGTGGCGGCGAGATTGTACACGCCGTTCCCCGCAGGAATGCGGCGGCGCATCGTCCACGACGCCACGTCGATCTCCACGAGATCGCTCGTACCGTTGCACGCCACCCACACGGTGCGATCGTCGGCACTGGGCTGGGCCCAGGTCGGGGAGCAGGTGGTGCTCCCCGCCGCCGGCTGCGCGAGCCCGTGGCCGCTCATGTCGTGACCGGCGTGTGCCGCGTCGGCCGCCCCACGTACCGGCGGCGCGCCGTCCATGCCGCGCTCCATCCCCTTGGTGAGCAGGAAGTGCCGCGACACCTGCAGTCCGTCGAGATCGATCTCCACGAGCTGCTCGTCCATCATGCACACACTGTAGTGCCGCGTACCACGGCTGTTCACGCGCGAGCCATGCGGCATGGCGCAGGTGGTGATGCGGGCAATCTCCTGCAGGCTGTCCGTGCGCACCACGCTCACGTCGCTCGCCACCATGTCGCCGTGCAGGTTGAAGTTCACCACCACGACCCGGCGGCCGTCGGGGGTCACCTGCGCCGTGGCGGGGAAGTTGCCCAGCATGACCTGGCCGGCGTACGCGTTGGTGCGCGCGTCGAACTTCCAGAGCACGCCATACGGCGTGCCGTGCGCCGTGCTCACGTAGTAGTGCGCCCCGTCAGGGGCCACGGCCAGTCCGTGCGGGCCGTCGGGATCGGCGAGCATCACCCCCACGTCATGCTGCCGTACGACCTTCGCCCCCTGCGGGCCGAATTCGATGACGGCCACGCGGTCCACGCTCTCGCTCGCCACCAGCGCCGTGTACGTGCGCGACGGTGCGGGTGGGGCGAGCGGCGCCGCACCCTGCGCGGCGGCGCCGGACGCCGCCGTCAGGGAGGCGAGAAACGCGGCAACGAGGTGAGCGACGCGCGGCTTCATGGCACGATGACGGTCTTCTTGGGTTCAGGCTTGGGGTCCATGCGCACGATCCAGAGTCCGTTGTACATGTCATTCACGTACGCGAGACCGTTGCGCACCACCACGCCCCAGGTCATGGCGGCGTTCTTCACGTAGCCATCCATGTCGGCGGTGTGCACGTGCACCATTTCGCGCTGCTGCGCGCGCAGGTCGCCGCGCAATTCACCGCTGATGTCGAAGGTGCGGAAGCCCGCGTTGTACGCGCCCATGTACAGCGTATCACCGGCCACCCACACGTTGTGCACGCCACCGAACTCGGGCTCGTAGAAGGCCACGCTCTTCGGCTTGGCGATGTTGCTCACGTCGATCACCTGCAGGCGGCCATACGCGCGTCCGGCGCTCGCATCCTTGGCACCCTTCACCGGCGCGGCGGGGAACACTTCGTCGGCAATGAACACGTAGTTCTTGTGACGCCAGGCGGTGTGCGTGCCGCGAATGAAGCCCGGGCCACCCGACGCCTCCACCTGCCGGTACATGTCGTTGAGATCGTACTTGTACTGGCTCACCAGCTGCGGGTTACTGGGGCTGCCCCCCTTGATGCCGTTGCCGATGTCGAGGATGACGAGCCCGTCGTTCCAATAGCTCAGGTACGCCAGGCCATCCTGCACGTCGATGTCATGCAGCGAGCGGCCGGCGTCGGGACGCGGCGTCTTCCACACGGCGGCCGTCTTCGGCTGGCACGGGTCGTTCCAGTCGATGATGTGAATGGCCCCGGTGCCGTCGTTGGTGAGATAGATGTGCGTGCCGTACTTCTCCTGCCGGTACACGAAGGTGCTGTGCACGCCACCGGTGAGCCCCTCGGTGTAGTCGGCGCACTTCTTCGGATGCAGCGGATCGTCGAGCGCGGCAATGACGATCCCGTTCTTGCGGTCACTCGCGCCCTCGCGGGTGAACACGAGATGCGTGCCGGCCGGGTTCGTCATGATGTCGTTGACGCGCCGCGTGTTCTCCACGATGGAGTCGGTCACCACCGGCTTGCTCTTGTCGGTGATGTCGATGGTGAACATGCGGTCGCCCCCCGAGCCGGTGCCGAGGTACGCGATTTCGCGCGTGGGGTGCAGCCACACCTCTTCCGTGGTGAACCCGGTGCGCGGCAACCTCCCCACCACCGTGGCCGGTCGGCGCACGTCGCGCGGCGTGAGCCGTACCACCGCCTGGGCACTCTGCGTGCCGAGCGTGGCTGTCACGACGTACGTGCCCCCTTCATAGCCGGTGAACGCTCCGTCGGCGTCAATCACCCCCTGCCCGGGTTTGAAGCTCCAGCTGGGGGTCAGTCCGGCCAGTGAACGGCCGGCGGCATCGCGCGCGGTCACCGCAAAGCGGATCACGTCGCCGGTGCGCGCCTCCTTCGCACTGGGGGTGATGGCGAGTGAGCCGATGCGCCCCGCCACCACCTGCACCGCGTGCGTGGCCGTGGCACGATCGACGCGCGCCGTGAGCACGGCGCGTCCCACGCCCTTCGCCTCCACGAGGCCGTCGGCGTTGACGGCGACCACCGCGGGGTTGCTGCTGCTCCACTGCACCCGGTCGTCGCGCCGGTCGCCAGCGGCGCTGCGCACCGTGGGCACCAGCACGAGACGCTGTCCACCCACCAGACGCGTCGGGGCGTCGTCGAGCGTGATCGTGGCGGCCGGTCCGGGCACCATGCGCACTTCGATGCGCTGCGTGATGGTGGGCTGCCCCACGATCTGCGCCACGACGGTCACCGGCATGGTACCGGTGGAGCCGGAACGCACCAACCCGTCGGCATCGATCGCGCCTTCGAAGCGGCCGCCCGCTGCAATGAAGCGAATCGTGGACCCCGGCACGGGCTGGCCATTGGCATCCAGCACCCGGGCGCGCAAGCGCAGCGTGTCCTCGGCAATGACCACTGGGTTGGCCGGGGTGATTTCAAGCTTGGCCGCCGACGGCGGCTGCACGGCGGCGATCGAGGCGGAGACGAGGGCGATCAGCATGGACGACAGGGCCGGAGTTGGTGATGGGGAAAAGGCGACAGCCGAGGCAGCTATACCTGCTCGAGCGCCGACGCCGCGGCTTCGAGTTCATCGACGATCGGCGCGTTGAACCCGACCTCGCGCAGCCGGTTGGCCACGCGGCGGTACCATCGCACCGTGCCTTCGCGACCCACGGAGAAGCGTCCCCAGACCGTTTCGGGGAAGGCGGTGCGCCGCAGATCGGAGAGAATACTGTTGGCGTTGTGTACCTTGTCGGCCGCGCACACCCACAGGGCGTCCTCGTTCGCCAGTGACAGGCGGGCGAGGTAATCCTCCTTCTTGTCTTCCGACGACAGCTCGATGCCGTCGTCGTCCACCTTGCGGTGGGTCACCATGAGCACGGTGGCGAGGACACTGTGGCCGAACTTGTGGCCGATGCGCTCCTCGAGCATCTCGCGCGTCATGCTGTCGCGCACGCAGTCCTCCACCACGTCGTGCAGGATCCCCGCCACCACCGTGTCCTCGCTGCAGCCGTACCGGGTGAGAATCACCGCCACATTGGCCGGGTGCGTGAGGTAGGGCAGGCGAGTGCCCTTGCGCACCTGCTGGTCATGATGCTTCGCCGCGAAGGCGAAAGCATGGTTGATCCGATCGGAGTATCCAGTCATACCAGGCATGAACGGCGGGGCGACGGGCGATGGCCGATCTGACGGGGAGCGTCAGGCAGGGACGGGAACATACGTCGTACGGGTGAACCAAGCCACCAACCGTTCGAGGCCGGCCACGTCGTCATCGCCGAAGGCGTCGAGAACCGGCGAGTCGATGTCGAGCACGGCCAGGAGGGCACCCGTGGCGTCGTACACCGGCACCACGATTTCGCTCTGCGAGCGGGCGTCGCAGGCAATGTGCCCCGGAAACGCATGCACATCAGGCACCACCACGGTGCGCCGTTCCGCCGCCGCCGTGCCGCAGACGCCGCGACCGAACGCGATGTCCTGACAGCCGAGGGATCCCTGATACGGCCCTACCCGCAGCAACCGGTCCCGCTCCACGACCCGGTAGAACCCGGTCCACAGATGGCCGAAGGCGTGGTGCAGCATGGCGCTCAGTGTCGCCATGCCGGCAATGGCATCGGTGCTGTCGTGCAGGAGCAGCTCCTGCATCTCCAGCAGGCGGGCGTACGCGTCGGCGCGAGGAGTGGCGCGCAGGTCGGGGATGACAGGTTCCATGGGGACGTGGAAAACGAGACGAGACGTCGGTGACGGGAACAGCGGCAACAGGCCGCACCAGCGCCGGCGTCAGCGCCGGCGTCAGCGCAATGGGCCAATGAGCACGATGAGGCGGTAGTCGAGCACGGCGAGCGCGAGTCCCTGCAGCACCACGCCGATGCCGGCCCCCACGGCGCCGAGCCGTCGCTCCCACCGCCAGCCGACGATGACCAGCGTGAGCCCCACAGCGGCGTAGCCGATATCGAGGCCGGTGTTGAGCCACAGGATGTTGAGCAGCTTCTGCGTGCCGGCGAAGTCGCGCATGGCCAGACCACGCCACGCCCAGAGGGCAATGAGGGCGTTGACAGCCCCCCAGGCCAGCGTCTGAATGGCGAAGTGCCGGACCAGCGGTGCCGTCATGCGTCGCACGGCCAGCAGCGCCAGCAGTGCGGTGCCACCGAGCATGCTGAGCGCGGCCCACACGCCCAGGCGGAGGAGATGTCCCTGCTCGAGCGTCAACAGCGTATCTGCCCACATGCAGCGGAGACTAGCCGGAGGCGCGCGAACCGGCCAGCGGGACATCGGTTGCCCAGAGCACGACGGCGCGAATACGGCACCCCTGCTCCTCGGCCGCCCTGACGGTGCGGGCCACCCAGGCCAGCGGCGTTTCCCCGAGCCGCGCGCACAGCACCAGGTCGCAGGGAGTGGGGACAGCCGGCGCACGGGACAGGTCGCTCACGTACACCGTGAAGTCGAAGTGGCGGAGCAGCGGGTCGAGCAGCGAGGGGGGGTCGGCAGTGTCGGGGCGCCCGCGTCCCCCTGCGCGCACACTGGCGCTGGCGTCGTAGCGCGCCCGACGCGGCAGCACCAGCGTCACGCTCGCGTCACGCCCCAGCGGCAGGGCCCGCGACGCGTCCCAGGCTGTTTCCCAGGTCGGGTCCGCACCGGACGCCCCTGCGGGACCGCCGCCATGGGTCGACCGCTCGCCCTCGCTGCGCACCAGGGCGCTGGTGGGGAGCAGCGGCACCAGCGCGCCGGCGCGTTGCGCGGCGTCCACCAGCACCGTGGCACGCGACTCACGCGCCGCCACCGACGCCAGGTTGAGCCCGACGGCCCCTGCCACCACCGGACGGTCGGCAAGCACCTGCACCTCGCGCGCCATATCGCCCAGGTTCGAGAGGATGAGATGGAGCAGCGGCCACGTCTCAGCGGCCGGCGTGAGCACCGGCACGTGCGATTCCGGCGGCCGCGTGCGGCGCGCGAAGCGAGGGAGCAATCGAGCGCCCATGCGCCACGCGCTCCCCAACTCCCCGGGTACGGCATCGTCGCCCAGGTGCACGATCACCCGCGAGCGGGTGAGCAACTCCAACTCCTGCGCGTCCCCCACGGTGGGGTGTCGCATCTCTCGCCACACGGCCACGGCAAAGCCCACACTGATTCCCAACACCAGCGAGGCGAGCAGCATCGCGACCGGCGGCACCGCCAGCTGCATACGCGCCCGCAGCGCCGCCTTCTGCGCATCGAGGGCGGTATTGAATCGCTGCGCCGCCGCCAGCAGCGAGTCGAGCGCCGTCACGGAGTCCGTGGCGGTGTGCACGGTCACGTCGAGCAGCGAATCGGGGCGCCCCGTGTCCAGGGCGGCGGTAGAGGCCTGCTCGGGCAGCTGGGCGTACGCGCGCAGCGAGCGGTCGGCGAGTGCCACCAGCTGGTCACCCACCTCGGTGAGCCGCATGGTGAGCGCGGCGTACCGGGCGTCGGGGCCGCGCAACGCGGCCGAGGCTTCGCGCTCACGGTACAGCATCTCGAGCGAATCGCGCAGCCGGCCGGCAGCGGCGCGGCGCACGGAATCGCGCTGCATGACGGGGGATGCGCTGAGGGCCCGGTAGCTCTCCATGAGCGGCGCCTGCCGTGCGCGCGCCAGTTGCGCCGCGAAGGCGCGCAGCGCCGTGTCGCGCACGAGGGCGGGCAGCATGGCTGCGCTGATAAGCGAGTCGGCGGTGCCGGGGCTCCCGGGCAACGAGTCGGCCACGGCACGGCGGGCGGCGGTGCGCTGCGCCTCGGCCCGGGCCCGCGCGGCGTCGAGACGCATCCGCTGCGCGCGCAGCCGCACCGTGTCACGCGCCGGCGGCAGCGCGGCCATGGCGGTGGACAGCGCGCGGTCGGCCTGGCGTGGCAGCAGCACGAAGGTCAGCAGCGCCGCGATCATCACGAGAGCGCCGGTGCCGGCAATGACGAGGCCATGGCGCGCCGCGTTCCGTGTGCGTGCGGCAAGCCAACGGGCGCGGGAGGAAGTCATGGTTCGGTAAACGAACACGGGGGCCGGCGCATCGCGCCAGCCCCCGTGGTCCCGCCCATCACATCGAGTGAGCCGAAGCTTACTTGATGGTGATCTTGCCCTTCATGTTCATCGCGAGGTGCGGCGTGCAGTGGTAGTCGTACGTACCAGCCGGAACGCCGGCGAACGAGACCGTGTACTCTTCGTTCGCGTTCAGGAGCATCTTGCCCGAGAGCTCACCAGCCTGCTCCGGCATGTTCGCCGTGAGGGCCGTCTTCGCTTCCGGCGACAGCGTGGCGGGATCGAACGCCACGTTGTGCGGGCCGCCCGAGACCATGACGAACTTGATGCCGTCGCCCGCGGCGATCGTGATTTCGGCCGGCTCGAAGCGGTAGCCCTGACCGTCACCCACCATGTTCACCGTGTGCGTCGTGCCCGTGATCGGGGCCATCGCGCCAGCCGCCGGAGCCGCCGGAGCCGCTGCCGCCGCCGTGTCGGCCGCCGGAGCCGCCGCCGAATCCGTCGCCGCCTTGTCACCACCGCCGCACGCGCCGAGCAGGATCGCCGCGCCCGTCACCACCGCAAAGCCGAGAAACCGCATGTGTGTAGGCCTCCAGAGCCTATAATTCGGAAATTTCCTTTTTTCAGGCCGCCAGACGGCCTGCGCCTGCAGGGCCCTGCAGACCTTGTGAACTTATTCACAAAGGCGACCAGCGCCAAGGGGCAGGTCAGTGGCAACCAGACTTGACGCCATCCCCCAAGACCGCTACCGTGCCGAGTCTATGCAATCGCTCCGTACCACCCACCATCATGCGCACCACAGCCACGGCCCGACGGGTCGGGGCGCTTCGTGCGTAATGGGGTAAGCACTCCGCTCCCCAGCGTACAGCGACCTGCGGCCCGTCCCCTCCGGACGGGCCTTTTTTGTTGCCCACCGGGACATCCCGTTCCGTTTTCCCATCAATAGAAGGCCCGATGCTACGTATCGCCCTCCCCAACAAGGGGCGCCTCTCCGAAGACACCCGCGAGCTCTTCAATGACGCCGGACTCGAAGTCCGCTCGTCCGGCGAACGCGCCCTCACCGCCTCCCTCGGCGGGGAGTTCGAAGCCATCTTCGTGCGCGCCCAGGACATTCCGGAGTTCGTGGCCGACGGCGCGGCCGATGTGGGCGTGACCGGCTGGGACCTCGTGAACGAATCGGGACGCCCGCTCACCTCCCACCTCGACCTCGGCTTCGGCCGGTGCCGCCTCGTCGTGGCCGCGCGGGAGGACTCGGGCATTCGCTCGGTGGCCGACATCGGCAAGGATGGGGAGCGCATGCGTGTGGCGACCGTCTTTCCCAACATCACCCGCCGCTTCTTTGCACAGGCCGGCCGACCGGTGGATGTGGTCCCGGTGTCGGGAGCCGCCGAGATCGCGCCGCACCTGGGCATCGCCGATGTGGTCGTGGATCTCACCTCCACCGGCAGTACCCTGCGCGTGAATGGCCTGCGCGAGATCGAAACCGTCCTGCGCTCGAGCGCGCACCTCATCACCGCCGAAGGCGGGCCGCGCAACGGTGACCCCGATCGCCGGCAGGAGCTCGATGATCTGGTCGTGGCCCTTGCCAGCGTGATTCGCGCGCGCAGCCAGCGCTACCTCATGGCGAACGTCCCACGCAAGGCACTCGCCCAGGTGCGCGACGTGCTGCCGGGGCTCAACGGCCCCACGGTCATCGAAATTGCCGAGTCGAGTCAGTACGTGGCGGTGCACGCCGTCGTGAGCGCCGCGACCATCTATCGCACCATTTCGCAGCTGCGTGCGCTCGGTGGCGAGGGCATTCTCGTCACCCGCATCGAGAGGCTCGTGCCGTGACCGCGTCGGTGGAAGCCTCCGTGCAGTTACGGGCGTTCGGGGCGCTGGCGTCACTCGATGCACCCACGCGTCGTGCCATCGTGGACCGCTCGTCCACGACCGACGGCAGCGTGCGCGAACGCACCGCCGCCCTCATCGCCCAGGTACGCGAGCGTGGTGACGACGCGCTGTTCCAGTTCGCCCGCGACTTCGACCGCGTGACGCTCACCTCCCTCGAGGTACCGCGCCGCGCGTGGGACGCCGCGCTCGAATCACTCGACCCCGCGTTGCGTGTGTCCCTCGAGCGTGCCGCACGGAACATCGCCGCCGTGCACGCGGCGTTTCGCCCCGTGGAGACCGTCTGCTCCCCCGAACCCGGCATCACGGTGGGGCGCCGGCCGGACCCGCTGCAGCGCGTGGGGATCTACGCGCCCGGCGGACGCGCCGCCTACCCCAGTTCGCTGCTCATGGGCGCCGTTCCCGCGCGCGTGGCCGGCGTACAAGAGGTGATCGTCTGCTCGCCGCCGGGCCCCGATGGCATGCCATCACCGGTCGTACTCGCCGCGGCCGCGCTGGCCAATGTGGACCGGGTGTTCGCGCTCGGCGGCGCCGGCGCCGTCGCCGCCATGGCGCTCGGCACCACGAGCGTGCCGCGCGTGGATCGCATCATGGGTCCGGGCAACGCGTACGTGGCCGAGGCCAAGCTGCAACTCGTGAACAGCGTGGCCATCGACTCGCCAGCCGGGCCGAGTGAGCTGCTCGTGCTGGCCGATGCGTCGGCCAACGCCGAGGCCATGGCGCGCGAGATGCTGGCGCAGGCGGAACACGATCCCGACGCGGCCGTGATTGCGGTGCTGGCGGGCGATGACGTGGACAACCTGGCGTCGCGCGTGCGCGACGCGCTGGCAGCGCAGATCGCGGTGGCGCCCCGCGCCGAGGTGGTGATGCAGTCGCTACGTGAGCGGGGCGCAATCGTCACGGTGTCATCGCTCGACGAGGCCATCGTGTTCACCAACGAATGGGCCGCGGAGCACCTGCTGCTGGTGGTGCGCGACGCGGTGCGCGACCGCACGCTCGCGGCGCTGCGCAGCGCCGGCACCATCTTTGTGGGCGCGTCGAGCAGCGTGGCCTACGGCGACTACATGACAGGGGCCAACCACGTACTGCCCACCGCCGGTGCGGGGCGCAGCTACTCGGGGCTCAGCACCCTCGACTTCGTGCGCTGGACCACGTGGCAGCAGGTCACGCCGGCCGCCGCGGCATCACTGAGCGAAGACGTGGGGCGCTTTGCCGACGCCGAGGGACTGCCGGCACACGCCGCCGCCGCCCGCGCCTGGGCCCCCCCAACCTTCCCGGCCTTCCCGGGGTCAGAGCTGGGGTCAGAGTTGGGGTCAGAGCTGGGGTCAGAGCTGGGGTCAGAGCTGGGGTCAGAGCTGGGGTCAGAGCTGGGGTCAGAGCTGGGGTCAGAGCTGGGGTCAGAGCCATGACCGACCGCCTCGCCTTCGCCCGCGCGTTGTACGACGCCGTGCCGCTCTACGACCCCAAGCGCACGCCGGTGGATCTCGATCTCACCGACAATACGAACCTGTGGGGGCTTCCGCCCACGGCCGAGCGTACGCTGCGCGAGCTCGCGGTATCGCGGGTAACGCGCTATCCGTCGCTCTACGCGGCGGAGCTCAAGGAGGAACTCGCGAGGTTCGTGGGGGCCACACCGGAATGCATCGTGACCGGCTGCGGCTCCGACGACATTCTCGACAGCGCCATGCGGGCCTTCGGCGAACCCGGGAGCGTGGTGGCCAGCAGCGAGCCGAGCTTCGCCATGATTCCCATCTTCGCGCAGATGAACGGGCTGCAGTATGTGGGCGTGACGGAACGCGCCGATCATCAGCCCGACCTCGACGCCTTGCTCGCGGCCAAGCCGCGCATTCTGTATCTGTGCTCGCCCAACAACCCCACTGGCGCGCTGCTGCAGCGCGAGACCCTCGAGCGTGCCGTGCGGGAGGCGCCGGGCGTGGTGTTCGTCGATGAGGCGTACGCGGAGTTCAGTGGCGTGTCGGCAGTCGAGCTGGCCAGGCGCGTGGACAACCTGCTGGTGATTCGGACCATGTCGAAGGCGTTCGGCCTGGCCGGCCTGCGGCTGGGATACGGCATCGGCGCCGCGCCGCTGGTGCGTGATGTGGAGAAGAGCCGCGGCCCCTACAAGCTCAACAGCGTGGCGGAGCAGATGGCGCTGGCCGCCCTGCGCCACGATATGCACTGGGTGCAGGAACACGTCGCGTTGGCGGTGCAGAATCGCGAACGTCTCGCCACGGCGCTGCGCGATCGCGGGTATGCGCCACTCGAATCTCACGCGAATTACGTCTGCGTACCGGTGGCGCGCGCAGTGGACGTGGGCCAGGCCCTGCGGGCGCGTGGGGTGGCGGCCCGTCCGTTCCCGGCGCTGCCGCATGTAGGCGATACGCTGCGCGTCAGTGTGGGACCGTGGGATCTGGTACAACGTTTTCTGGAGGCGTTCGATGACGCCACCGCCGACATCTACGGGCATGCATCATGACTGATGTACTGCGCGTCACCGTCTTCGATTACGGAGCCGGCAACCTGCACTCACTGATCAAGGCCATCGAAGCCGGTGGTGCAACCGTGCGTGTCGAGACCGACCCGGCAGCGGCCGTGCGCGATACCGATGCGTTGGTGCTGCCCGGTGTGGGGGCGTTCGCGCCGGCGGCCGAGCGCCTGGCACCAGGCCGCGCGGCCATGCGTGAGGCATTGCTCGGCGGATTGCCGGCACTTGGCATCTGTCTCGGCATGCAGCTGCTGTTCGACGCCAGCGACGAGGGCCCGGGCGAGGGATTGTGCCTCGTTCCCGGTCGCGTGGCAAAACTCACCGCCGAACGGGTGCCGCAGATCGGCTGGAATCGGCTCCACGAGGTCCGCGATCCGTTGCTGCAGGCGTCCGGGCTCGACGTAGCCTACTATGCCAATTCCTATGTTGGTCGCCCCACGGCCGAGGGCGAGGCGTTCGTGACGGCGTGGAGCGAGCATGAAGGGGATCGGTTTCCCGCAGCGGTGCGCCGCGCCAACGTGATCGGCACGCAGTTCCATCCCGAGAAGTCGAGTGCACGGGGCGTGGCCTTCGTGCGCGCGTTCCTCGACTTCGCGTCTTCCGTGAGGACTCCCGTATGATCGCTGTACCCGCCGTGGACCTGCGAGGCGGCAAGTGCGTGCAACTCGTGGGTGGCGACTACGACGCGGAGAAGGTGCGACTCGACGATCCCGTGGCCGTGGCGCGTGATTGGGTGCGCGAGGGGTTCAACCGGTTGCACGTGGTGGATCTCGACGCGGCGACCGGGCGCGGACGCAACGACGAGGTAATTCGCGAGATCCTGCGCACCGCGGGCGTGCCGGTGCAGGTGGGGGGCGGCGTGCGCGACGAAGCCTGCATCGAGCGCCTCCTGGACGATGGGGCCCAGTGGGTGGTGGTGGGGACGCGGGCCGTGGAGGACGAAGACTGGCGCACCGAGATGGCAGGTCGCTTCCCCGGGCGGCTCATCGTGGCGGCCGATGTGCGCGAACGGTACGTGGTCACCAAGGGATGGGCGGAGACGTCGCGCGTCAACGTCCTGGACTTCGTGGAGGAGCTGTCGGGGCTCCCGCTGGCCGGCGTGCTCGTCACCGCGGTGCACCTGGAAGGCAAGATGCAGGGCACGGACCTCCCGCTCATGGAAGACGTGACGGAGGCGTGCGCGTGGCCGGTGTTCGCCTCGGGCGGCGTGACCAGCCTGGAAGACATGCGGGCGCTCGAGCACCGCGGCCTGGCCGGCGCGGTGCTGGGCATGGCACTGTACACAGGCGCGATCGACTCGCGCCGTCTCGCTGAGGAGTTTGGCGCATGACCGTCGTGGTACGGGAATCGAAGGAAACGCAGATCCGCATTGCCCTCAACGAGCCGTCGGTGACGCTGCCGACGATCGAAACGACCGAGCCGTTCCTCGACCACATGCTGGTGGCGCTGTCGAAGTATGCGGGGGTGTCGTTCGACATCCGCGCCAAGGGCGACCTGCGGCATCATCTCATCGAGGATGTGGCGATTGCTCTCGGCGCCGCGTTCGCCGCGCACACCCCGGCCAACTGTGCGCGCTACGGCGAGCGCACCGTGCCCATGGACGACGCCCTGGTGCAGGTGGTGATCGACATGGGTGGTCGCCCGTACTACCGCGGCCCGCTCCCCAGCGGCATCTACGACCACTTCATGCGCTCCTTCGCCGACAACGCGAAGGCCACGCTGCACGTGCGCGTACTGCGCGGCACCGACAAGCACCACATCGTGGAAGCGGCGTTCAAGGCGCTGGGCTTCGCGCTGCGCGAGGCGCTCGTGGAGACCGGCGCGGTGTTCAGCACCAAGGGCTCCGTGAAGCTCGAGATCACCGGACAGGCTTGAGATGCTCACCCGTCGTGTGATCGTCTGCCTGGACGTGAAGGGCGGACGTGTGGTGAAGGGGGTGAACTTCGTGGGGCTGCGTGACGTGGGCGATCCGGTGGCGCTGTCGGGGCGGTACGAGCTCGAAGGCGCCGACGAGATCACCTTCCTCGACATCTCGGCCAGTGCCGAGGAGCGCGCGACCCTGCTGGATGTGGCGCGTCGTACCGCGGAGCGTCTGTTCATTCCACTCACCATTGGTGGTGGGGTGCGTACCGCGGACGATGTGGCGCGCGCCCTGCGCGCCGGCGCCGACAAGGTGTCGCTCAATTCGGCAGCGGTTTCGAACCCCGAGGTGCTGACGGCTGCCGCCGAGCGGTTCGGCGCGCAGTGCGTGGTGGCGAGCATTGACGCGAAGAAGAACGCCGACGGGGTCTACAAGGTGTGGGTGAAGGGCGGACGCGAGGAAACGCCGCTCGAGGCCGTGGCATGGGCGCAGGAATGTGTCGCGCGTGGCGCAGGAGAGATCCTCCTCACGAGCATCGACCGTGATGGGGCCCGCACGGGGTACGATCTCGAAATTACCCGCGCCGTGGCCGACGCGGTGCATGTGCCCGTCATTGCCTCGGGCGGTGCCGGCACGGCGGCGCACCTGGTGGATGCCGTGCAGCTGGCAGGCGCCGACGCCGTGCTCGTGGCGGGCATCCTGCACGACGGCCTCACCACCGTGCACGCGCTCAAGGCGGTCATGCGCGACGCCGGACTGGTGGTGCGTGACGCCATGGTGACGCCATGAGCGAGCGCTCGCAGTCCCTGCTGCAGGCGGCCACCGAAGTGGCCGAGTATGCCGCGCGCGTGGCCATGCGCTGGTATGGCGCCGGGGTGGCGGTGGAGACCAAGGCGGACGGCTCGCCGGTCACCATTGCCGATCGTGAGGCCGAGCGCGAGGCACGCGCATGGATCGAGGCCCGCTTTCCGCACGATGGCCTGTTGGGCGAGGAATTCGACGACGTCCGCCCGCACGCCACGCGGCGGTGGATCTTCGATCCGATCGACGGCACCAAGGCCTTCGTGCGCGGCGTGCCCCTGTGGGGGACACTGGTGGCCTGCTGCGAAGGGGAGACCGTGCTGGCGGGTGCGGCCTGCTATCCGGCCGTTGGCGAAACGGTATCGGCTGCCCCTGGTGAAGGGTGCTGGTGGAACGGGGCACGGGCGAGCGTCTCCACCACCGGCACGTTGCGTACCGCCACGGCCCTGATCACCGACAGCCGCTTTCTCGAGCGGCCGCACCGCCGCGATCCCTGGAACGCGCTGGCGGCGGAGGTGGCCGTATGCCGTACGTGGGGCGATTGCTACGGCTACCTGCTCGTGGCCACCGGCCGCGCGGAGATCATGGTGGACGACATCATGAACCCGTGGGACTCGGCGGCGCTGCACCCCATCATCACCGAGGCGGGTGGCCGCTTCAGCGACTGGCGTGGGCAAGACACCGCGTTCGGTGGTGATGTCATTGCGACCAACGCGGCGCTGGCCAACGCGACGCGCCGTTTCCTGCTCGAAACCCCAAATCACTGATGACCACGCGCACGCTCCTCGATCTCGATGCCCTCGACTTCACCAAGGGCCAGGGGCTCGTCACGGTCGTGACGCAAGACGCCGGCACCGGTGTGGTGCTCATGGTGGCCCACGCCGACCGCGAGGCGCTCGAAGAGACGCTGCGTACCGGCGAGATGCACTACCGCTCGCGCAGTCGCGGGTTGTGGCACAAGGGCGGCACCAGCGGCAACGTGCAGCAGGTCGTGTCGCTCACGGCCGACTGCGACCGTGATGCGGTTCTGGCGCGTGTCGTACCGGCCGGGCCTGCCTGTCACGATGGAACCACCTCCTGCTTCCGCGAAACCGCACTCGCCAGCGATGCGCTGTCGACCCTCGACGTCATCATTGCCCAGCGCGCGGCCGCGCCGGCGGCGGACGGCGAGCAGCCCAGCTATACACAGAAACTGCTGGCCGACCGCAACCTGCGGCTCAAGAAGCTCGGGGAAGAAGCGGTGGAGCTGGCCACCGCGTGTGTCGATCTCGACCGCGCGCGCGCCGTCGAGGAGACGGCCGATCTCGTGTATCACGCTCTGGTGGCGCTGCGCGCCGTGGGCGGGACACTCGATGATGTGCGTGCCGTGCTCGCGTCGAGAGCGCGCTGACGAGCACCGGGTGGCAGTGACGCCTCTGGGCACGATCGATGCACACCGCCGTGGTGCACGATGACCCGGAGGATCTGATGCGCACCAACCTGCCTCAGCAGGGCGAGGGACGGCCGGCGTTGCCAGGCGAGGCAGTGACCCACGGCGCCAGCCAGCGAGGGCCCGGGTAATGGGACTCGAATCGCTGTACGACCTGTTGCTCGACGAACTCCGCGACCTGTACCACGCCGAACTGCAGATCGCCAAGACCTTGCCGCGGCTGGGCAAGGCGGCGCGAACGCCGGCGTTGCGCGACGCGCTGCGTCATCATCTCGAGGAAACCGAGCAGCAGATCGTGCGTCTCGAGGAGGTCTTCAACCTCCTCGGTGTGCGCGGCACGGGGCGGAAGTCGCGCGCGATGCTGGGCTTGCTCGATGAGGCCATCGACCTCATCGCTGCCGAGGGATCCGATGTGGTGCGTGATGCGGCGCTCATCGCCGCGCTGCAGCGGGTGGCACACTACGAAATGGCCACCTACGGGACGGTCATCGCGCATGCCCGGATGCTGGGGCACTCGCCCATCGCGCGATTGCTCGAACAGTCGCGCGACGAGGAGCAGCGCACCAACGCCGTGCTCACGCGAATCGCGGAGCAGCACGTGAACCGCATGGCGGTGGACGTTGGCCGCTATGCCGAACGCAGCGAGCGTCTCGTCGCGCCCGACCCCCGGCCACGGCCGTTGGGGCATGAGGCGCGCCAAGGGGAGCAGGAGGTGCACCGGCCTCCGTCACGCGAGGTAGCGGAACCCACGATCGACCGCACCCACGGTTCAGCCTAGAGTTCCCACCCCTTGCGGTAGGCGCGCGTGAGGAACGGATTGGCCTCGGGCGCATTGGTGAACTTCATGTTGGCGGCATCGTACAACACCTTGCGTCCCTGACCAGCGCGCAGCGCGGCAATGCCCAGCAGCATCGTTTCGGTCAGCGGGGCCGCCTGCGAGAAGGGCGAGCTGGTCTGTGCCTGTCCCTTGGCGGCCTGAATCCAGTTCTGCTCGTGCGACACCGTGATGCGCGGCATGGTCTTGGCCACCGCTTCGGCACGCTTGGCGGTGCCCTCGGGGTAGATGCGTGGACGGTTGCCGTAGGTTTCGTGGATGAGCAGGCCCTTGTCGCCCACGATCATCGCGCCGCCGCCGTCGCTGCCGGGGTTGGAGATGGGCGCATCATCGGGGAGCATGGCCGGACGCGGCGGCAGCAGTCCGCCATCGTACCAGTAGAGATCCACCGGTCCGCGCTTGCCCACCGCGGGATACTCGAACTGTGCCGTCATGGCCAGCGGGTAGGTGGCGGGGTTCTGCGCCCCGCCGCCCCACGGACTCGAGCTGGCGGTGATGCTGGTGGGATACGTGAGCTCGAGCGCCGTGTACGCCTGGTCGATGAGGTGGGCCCCCATGTCGCCGATGGCGCCGACGCCGAAGTCGAGCCAGCCACGCCACGCGAACGGATGATAGGCCGGATGATACGGAATTTCCGGTGCCGGTCCGAGGAAGAGATCCCAGTTGAATCCCTCCGGGGGCGAGTGATCATTGCTGGCCATGGCCGCGCGCACGGCGTTGTCCACCGTCCCCATGTTCCACTGCGGGCGCGGGTTGGTGTTGAGCACGGCGGCGCCCGCCACACGCGGACGCGGAATGCCCTGCGCCCAGTAGCGTACCGGGCGATCGGTCCACACGTGCACCTCGTGCACCTTGCCCAGCACACCGGAGCGCACGATCTCGGTCACGCGATGCGAGCCGTCCATGGAGTGCCCCTGGTTGCCCATCTGCGTGGCCAGCTTGGGGTTCTCCGCCGCCTTGCGCGCCAACAGTCGGCACTCGTGCACCGAATACGCGAGCGGCTTCTGCACGTACACGTGCTTCCCCAGCGACATCGCCGCCAGGGCAATGGTGGCATGCAGATGATCGGGCGTGGCAATGAGCACCGCGTCGATGTCCTTCTGCTTCTCCAGCATCTGCCGGAAGTCGGTGTACTTGGCGGCCTTGGTGTACGCCTCCCCCAGCTGCACGTTCTGCGCGGTAGGCTGGCCTTCGCGGGGCTTGAGGCGCCCCTGCAGCGAGCGCTCCACGAACGGGAAGTCCACGTCGCACACGGCCACGATGTTCTCGGTGAGCATCTGCGACATGTTGCTCATGCCCATGCCACCGATGCCGACGCAGGCGATGTTGAGGGTATCGCTCGGTGCGCGGTACCCCTGGCCGCCCAGTACGTGGCGCGGCACGATCATGGCACCCATGGCCAGGGTGGCAGTCGTGCCGACGAAATCGCGACGGGAGAACGTCTCGGACATTGTCAGATGGGGTGGGAAACAGGTGGCAGGAAGCAGGTGGCGGGGCGCGGACTTCGCCGGAGGCGTCAGTACCGCAGGCTCGGGATCATGATATAGCCTTCGCGCCAGCATCCGTCGAGGCGATGGGGCGGCAGTCCGGCGAGCGTGACGCGCTCGATGTCGCCCTGCGCCCACGCGAGCGGGGCAAGGCCGCCGACGACCGCCTGCAGCTGGTCGTGCGTGGGGGTACGATCCAGACGAATCGGCACGCGCGCCATGAGCCGGGCGGTGGCATCGCGCAGCGCGTCGGGCGTGGTCCGCCCCTTCCCCGGCACCGGCACGAGGCCCAGACTGCGCCACGCCGCCGTGGGAAAGGTTTCCGTGACGAAGCGCGCCGCCCGATCGCCGATTGCGCCCTGTTTCTCGGGCGCAGCGTGCCCGCTGCCCGGCAGCGCGTACCCGTACCGTGAGGTGAATCGCTCGAAGAGCGAAATGGAGAACTCGGTGAACGCGAGATAGCCGCGCGGCTTCACGCCGTCGGGCGGCAACCCTGTCTTCCCCGGCGCGCGCACCGCCTTCTCGCTCACTCGGCAATGCGGGGCATCGGTGCCGGGGGCCTTCCAGCCGAGTGGCCCGTCGATGGCGATGCCGGCCACGTGGTGCCGTGCGGCGAGCGCATGCAGCCAGTCGGCCAGCGTGTGCGCGTGCGGCGGGTCGGCGAGCGATGCGTCAACGATGGTCGCGTCGATGCCGGCGTCGCTGGCGTCGAGCAGCACGACGCCGATGTCACGATGGCGCTTGTAGGCCAGATCGACGGAGAGAACGCGCGTCACCTTCGGTCGGGGGCGGGGGGAAACGCGTGATCACGGTGAGCACCGAGGTGGTGGAGGGCACGGAGCACCGCGTTCATTCGGACAGCTCCATGAATGGGGCGAGAGTGAGCCACGTCACATGGAGTTCGTCCGGTGAACGGAGCGCCTCACGTAAAGGCAGTCCCGCATTCGTTGTGGCAAGTCTCCTCTTTTCTCCACCACCTCGGTGATCTCCGTGATCACGCAGTGCCCTCCGCACCACGCACCACGCACCACGCACCACGAGCCAGCGGTCCATGCGCCGTGCCGCTCGCCCCAGGGCCTCTTGCTCAGAAGCGCAGCAGCCGCGCCGGCGTGACCTTGGCCGGGTCGCCCACGTAGGCCCAGCGCACCTTACGCATGTAGGTGCGCGCCGCACGCTGGATGTCCTCGGGCTTCACGGCGCGCAGCTCCTGCACGAAGCGATTCGCGCGCCGGAAGTCGCCCTGATACAGCTCGGCGCGCGCGAGCATGTTGGCCTGGTCGGCGTTCGTTTCGTTGTCGAGGAAGTAGGTGACGATGAACTGCTGCACCAGCTGCTCGAGCCCTTCCTGCGTGATGATGCCATCCTGCAGCGCCTTCACCTGCTGCAGCATGATGGTGAGTACTTCGTCTGGCTGCGTGGTAGTGACGTACAGCCCGCCGAGGGAGAAGGCCCGCTCCACGAACGGCGCGTTCACCGAATACGACAGGTTGCGACGCTGCCGCACTTCGCCGAAGAGACGCCCCGACAGCACCGCACAGGCAAGACGCAGGGCGGCGTAATCGTTGCTCGTGGCCTTGGGGCCGTGGAAGTAGCCCTGCAGATAGTTGGTGGGCAGCTGTCGCTTCTCCACCACGTAGCCGCCGGGGAGATCGGCCGGCGGGTCGGGGAGACTCCACGCGTACGTGCCACGTGGGAGGCGCCCGATGGTTTCGCGTACGAGCCGCTCCACCTTGCTGCGCGACACGTTGCCCACCACCACCAGCATCATGCGCGACGTGACCATCTGCGTGACCTGATACTCACGAAGCTGCGCCGCGGTGATGTTCTTGAGCGAGGATTCGGTGCCCGTGGGCTCGAGCGCATACGGATGGCCGGAGAACGCCATGCTGTCGGCCAGGAAGTCGAGCAGGGCGTCGGGGCTGTCCTTGCGCTGGCTCACGGCCGTCACGAACTGCTCGCGCACGAACTCCACGTCGGCCGCTTCGAGGCGCGGGGCCATGATGCGGTCGGCCATGATGGCCCACGTGCTGTCGAAACCCGTGGTGGTGGCACGCAGTCCCACACTCGTGAAGTCGGCGCCGGCGCCTACGCCGATCGCACTGCCCAGCGCCGCCATCTTGGAGCGCAGCAGATCACGCGGATACTTCTTCGTACCACGCTCGCTCGTTTCGAGCAGCATCAGTTCAATCCCCTGCGTGGCCGGCGTAAGCTGTCGCGCACCGCCGAGCAGGTAGAGGTTCGCCGCCACGACATTGTTGGCCATGACGCGCCGCAGGATCACCGGAATGCCGCTCACCTCGAACTTCATGGTGAGCGAATCGTCGCCCATGATGGCTGGCGACGAGGGCGGCTCCACCGGCTTGGCAGCGGCAGGCCGCGCCACCGGCCGTTTCGCCGGCGCGCGTGTCGCCTGCGCCTCCAGCGCGGTACTCGCCGCCAGCAGGAGGGGAATGCATCCACTCACGACTCTCGACACACGACCCTCAACCCCGAACGGGCGCCAGCGCCGAGCCGTTTGCGTAGTTGCAGTGCTCACGGCTTCACCCCCGACTTCGCAAACGGCTTCAGCAACTCCGCTTCGGTCAGTCCGATCGCGCGCCGGGCCTCACCCGACAGCAGCACGTTCGTCACGCGCGGCTTGCCCACGATATACGTGCCGGTGTACCGCATGAGATCGGTGATGCGCTGCTGGGCCATGCGATCGGTGTAGCTCATGAAGTAGTCAAGACTGGCCACGCTCCACCAGAAGCCGATCGTGTGGGCGATTTCGCTGGCCTTCTCGATGCCGAAGGCGCTCGACACGGCCCGCTGCGCCTTCACCGCTTCCAGCTCACGCGACAAGACGTACGTGGGGTCGCTGAAGCGCGCGATCTCGCGCTCCAGGGCGGCCATGGCCGCGCGGAACTTGTCGGGGGTGGTCTGCCCGCTGATCGAGATGGGCCCCACCTGGTTGAGCGTGTAGTAGTTCACTCCCACCCCCAGCCAGAGTCCGGAGTCCACGAGATTCTTCTGGAAGGTGCTGCCTGGGGTGTTGAGCACATCGCTGAACACGTCGGCGGCGAAGGTGGCGCCGGGGTCCTTCCCCACACTTGGCCCCTGCCACTGCAGCAGGACGGCCACGGCGTTGATCGGCTCCTCGCTGATCTGGGCCTTGTTGCCGTCGAGCGGCGGAATGGGGGGAATGGGATCGGCGACGAACGGATCGGCACCACGCGGCCACGCGCCGAACACCTGCTCGGCCAGCGCGAAGATGCGCTCGGGGTCCACATCACCGGTGACGATGAGGGCGCAGTTGTTCGGCACGTAGTACTTGCGCTGGATGGTGCGCATCTGCGCCGGCGTGACATTCGCGATGACCGTGCGGTCACCGATGGTGTTCTTGCGGCTTCCCTGCCCCGGATAGAGCAGCTCGTTGGCCTGCTGCTGGAATCGGAAGCCAGGCTGCGCTTCGTTGCGGTCGTACTCGCCGAGGACCACTTCCTTCTCCCGCGCCAGCTCATCCTCGCGGAACAGCGGATTGATGAGGGCACTCGCGAGGAAGCGGAGCCCGCCCGCCACCGAGTCGGCCGGCAGCGTGAGGTAGTAGTTCACCCGTTCTTCCTGCGTGGTGCCGTTGAACACCGCCCCCAGCTCGCCGGCGCGGTCGTTGAACGCCTGCGCGTCGGGCAGGTCCTTGTTGGCCTTGAAGAACATGTGCTCGTACATGTGCGCGAGCCCCGCATACTCCGGCGGCTGCGTGAAGGCGCCGTTGCGCACATTGATTTCGAGCGTGGCAATGGGCACCCCGTGATTCTCCACGACGATGACTTCCATGCCATTGGTCAGCACCTTGCGGCGCAGCACCTTCTCCAGCTCGGCCCGGGACTGGGCGTGCATGGTGGCCGGCGTAGCCGGCAGGGCAGCCCCCGTGGCAAGCGCCAGGGCGGCGCGCAACAACAGCGGACGGAGGCGACGAAGAGACCGAACGCGCATGGACAGGAGGGAGGAGAGCACGAACCACGGGGCGGCCCCGCAGCGGGGTGGCGAGCACTACCCCACGGGAGATTAACGAGGTCCGCCGGCGGACGGTTGCTGGCGACAGGAGCCGGTGCCGCCTCGTGCACGTGTGGACACCGATGACTAACTTGGCGTCCGGCCGTCCTGCCGCCCCCCATCCGACCGATGACCGTCCCTGCCGCCCTGTCGACCCTCGACGCGTCGCGCCTCTGGCCGAACGCGCCGCTTGCGCCGTACACCACCTTCCAGATCGGCGGCCCCGCCGATTGGCTCTACGACGCCACGTCGGCCGATGATCTCGCCGCCGCCATCACCGCGGCGCGCGAGGCCGACCTGCCCTGGTTCGTTCTGGGGCTGGGCGCCAACGTGCTCATTGGCGACCGGGGCTTCCGTGGGTTCGTCATTCGCAATCGCGCCGTGGCGCACCGCATCGGCCCGGACGGGGTGCTGTGGAGCGAAAGCGGAGCCGTGGTACAGGACCTCGTGCTCGAAACGGTTCGTGACGGCTGGTCGGGGCTCGAGCACTACATCGGCATTCCCAGCACCGTAGGGGGCGCGCTCTGGCAGAACCTGCACTTTCTGTCGCCCGCGCCGGAGCGTGAACGCACGATGTTCATCAGCGACGTGTTCCTGGACTGCGAGATCCTGTCGCAGGAAGGGGAGCGTCGGGTGGTGGACGCGAGCTACATCCAGTTCGGCTATGACGACACGGTGTTCCACCACCGCCGCGACGTGGTGCTGAGCGCCCGCCTGCAACTCACCGCCGGCGATCCGTTCCGTCTGCACCAGATCCTGCAGGAGAACCTGAGCTGGCGCGGGTCCCGCCATCCCTGGCTGGGCATCCATCCCAGTGCCGGCTCGATCTTCCAGAAGATCGACGGCGTGGGTGCCGGTCGGCTCATCGACCAGTGCGGTCTCAAGGGATTCCGCGTGGGCGACGCCCAGATTTCGCACATTCACGCGAACATCATGGTGAATCTCGGCCACGCCACCGCGGCCGAGGTGCGAGCGCTCATTGCCCACGCACAGCGCGCGGTACAGGACAAGTTCGGGTACGAACTCAAGCCGGAAATCGGTTTCATCGGCGAGTTCTGACGTTCGTGCGCTGGCCGACGGCGCGGGTGAACGACGCGCGAGGGGACGACGCGCGAGGGGACGACGCGCGAGGGGACGACGCGCGAGGGGACGACGCGCGATCGACGACGCGTTGGCGGGGACGCGTTGGCAGGGACGCAGAGGAGCGCAGGCACCCACGCAGGCACCCACGCAGGCACCCACGCGGGCGGGGGCGCATCGCAACCACGCCCCCGCGACGGCCGAAGGCTCGTCGCGCCCGTAGTTGCCCCGCGTCCCCACCCGCGTCCGTGCCAGCGTACGCGCCTGCGTTTCTCCCGCGTCCTCGCAGATGCGTTCCTGCCAACGCGTTGGTGCCAACACGTCCCCGCCAACGCGTCGTCGATCGCGCGTCGTCCCCCCCGCGTCGTTCCACGGCGCCGGGGGCGGCAACCCAACCTTTCCCCCTCGTGTCGAAACGGTTGTCTGCCCTCGCCCGTAGCATGGACAGACCATACCCTCGACATTCCCGACGTGCCCCATCGTTTCGCGTTCGTCACGTTGCTGCTTACCCTGTTCGCCCTGACGGCGCCGGTGGCGCGCGCCCAGCAGGTCGATGTCATTCGCGGCCGCATCACCGGCGAAACCAACGAACCGCTCGAGAACGTGTCCATTCTGGTCACCTCGCTCTCGGGCAACGTCAATCGCACCGCTCGCACCGATCGGACCGGCCGCTTCACCATCACCTTTCCCAATGGCGATGGCGACTACATGGTCACGGTCGCCGCGGTCGGGTACGCCCAGAAGCGTTTCGAGGTGAGGCGCGCGGCCGATGAAGACGTGCTGCTGGCCGATGCGAAACTCAGCAAGGTCGGCACGGTGCTCGATGCCATGAAAGTCACCGCCGACCGCCAGCGCGTGTCGCGCGGCGAGCTGTCCCAGGACGTGGGTGGCACGGAGCGGACCATCAGCAACCTCAACGCGCTGCCGCCCGACCAGATGACGGATCTCGCGGCGCTCGCGGCCACGCTCCCCGGCGTGCAGCTGGTACCCGGACAGGAGGGCGGGGCCAACGGTTTCTCGGTGCTGGGCCTCGGCGCCGACCAGAACAACACGACCCTCAACGGCATGATGTTCGGCGGTGCCGGACTACCGCGCGACGCCGGCGTGTTCAGCTCGCTCGCCACCTCGCCCTACGATGTGTCGCGCGGTGGCTTCAGCGGCGGACAGTTCCAGCTGCGCACCCGCAGCGGCACCAACTTCAGCAACCGCGGCCTCAGCTTCGTGGGTGACAACCCGGCGCTGCAATGGACCGACGCCGCGGCGCGCGCCACGGGGCAGCAGTTCACCAACGCCTCGCTGGGGGGCACCGTGTCGGGTCCGCTCGTCTTCGACAAGGCGTTCTACTCCCTGTCGTATCAGCTGGGGCGGCGCAGCAACGACCTGCAGACGCTGCTCAACACCTCCAGCGAAGGACTCAAGGCCAGCGGCGTGGCCGCCGACTCGGTGTCGCGGCTGCTGGGCATTCTCGGCAGAAACCAGGTGCCCATCACCAGCGGCGGCGTTCCCGGCAGTCGCCTCACCGACCAGGGTTCGGTCCTCGCCGCCATCGATGTGGCGCCCCCATCGAGCGCCAGCGGCGCGGCGTACAATCTCACGGTCAACGCCAACTGGAACCGCCAGAACCCCGCCTTCACCCCGCTGACCACCGCACTCCCCAATACTGGCGCGGAACGCGTCAACTGGACCGGCGGGGTGCAGGCCCGGCACAGCGGGTACTTCACCCTGCGGTCAGTGGGGGTGCTCACCGAAACGAGTGCCGGCCTCAACGCCTCCAACGCCACCGGCGATCCGTATCTCGATCTCCCCGCCGGTCGCGTGCGGGTGAACTCCGCGTTCGCCGATGGCACGAGCGGCGTGCAGCTGCTCAGCTTTGGCGGCAATCAGTTCCTCAACACCACGCAGCGCACCACCTCGGCCATGGCCATGAACACGCTGTCGTGGTTCAGTGGCAACAACAAGCACCGGCTCAAGCTGGGCACGGAAGTGCGTCACGAAGGTTCCGCGCAGGACCAGACGATCAACCGGCTCGGTACGTTCACCTACAACTCGCTCGCCGATCTGCAGGCGGGGCTGCCGCTGTCGTATACGCGCACGCTGTCGCCGCGGGAACGTGACGCGAGCGTGCTCATTGGCGCGCTGTCGCTGGGCGATTCGTATCGTCATTCGCCCACGCTGCAGGTACAGTACGGTGTGCGTGTCGACGCCAATCGTTTTCTCGACACACCGGCGCGCAACCTGGTGCTCGAGGAGCGGCTGGGGGTGCGCAACGATCGCGTTCCCAATGGCGTGTTCGTGAGCCCGCGCATCGGCTTCTCCTGGCAATACGGCACCGGGCCGCAGATCGGGGCCTTCGAGGGCGCCTTCCGCGGGCCACGCGCCGTGGTGCGCGGGGGCATTGGCGTCTTTCAGAATTCGCCGCAGCCCACCCTCATCGGGAGCGCGATCGACAACACGGGGCTGCCGAGTGCCATTCAGCAGCTGGCGTGTGTGGGCGGGGCCGTGCCCACGCCCGACTGGACGGCGTACACCAGCGTCGGCCGTATCCCGAACCGCTGCGCCGATGGCAGCACGGGATCGGTGTTCGCGGTGGGCGCGCCCAACGTGACACTGTTCGGCGGTGGCTTTGCCCCCTCGCGCAGCGTGCGCTCGAATCTGTCGTGGAGCGGGCCGGTGTTGTGGAACCGACTCAACGCCAGCCTCGACGCCACCTGGTCGCTCAATACGCAGCAGCAGAGCTTCATCGACCGCAACTTCGCCGGCACCACGCGCTTCGCGCTCGACAACGAAGGCGGGCGCCCCGTGTTCGTGCAGGCGTCCAGCATTGTCCCGCTCACCGGGGGCATCGCCGCCGGCGACGGTCGGGTGGTGCCGCAGTATCAGCGTGTCACCGAACAGGTGAGCGACCTGCGGTCGCGTACGGGGCAGCTGAGCCTGCGTCTTTCGCCCATGACCTTCAGCACCAACTTCGGCTGGAGTGCCAGCTACACCTACGGCAACGTGCGAGAGCAGTTCCGCGGCTTCACCAGCACCGCTGGCGACCCGTTCGCGGTGGACTGGTCGCGGGCCGGGTTCGACTCGCGGCATCAGATTACCTATACGTTCAACTGGAACGCCTTCGACCTCGTGCGCATCGGCTGGTTCGGGCAGTTCCGGTCGGGGACGCCCCTCACACCCACCATTGGTGGCGACGTGAACGGCGACGGCTTCGCCAACGACCGCGCCTTCGTCTTCGACCCGGCCACGGCGGGCGATCCGCTGGTGGCGAGCGGCATGCGCGCGCTGCTGGAGAACGGATCGCGTGTGGCACGGCAGTGTCTCGCCCGGCAGCTCGGCACGCTGGCGGCACGCAACAGCTGCCAGGGGCCGTGGGTGAGCAGCGCGAATCTCAGCATCGGCTTCAATCCGCTCAAGCTGCGGCTACCGCAGCGCATGAATCTGACGCTCAACGTGGCCAACCCCATCGGCGCCGCCGACCTGCTGCTGCACGGGCAGAAGAATCTGCGCGGCTGGGGGCAGCAGCCGTTCCTCGATCAGTCGCTGCTGTACGTGCGCGGCTTCGATCCGGTCACACGGCGCTACCGGTACGAGGTGAACGAGCGCTTTGCCGCCACCAATCCGCAATTCCAGCAATTCCGCGCCCCCGTTACCGTGACCGCGCAGCTGCGCTACGACATTGGTCCCACCCGCGAGCGGCAGGTGCTCACGCAGGCGCTCGATCGCGGCCGGCGCACCGAGGGGGTCAAGGTCAACGCGGCCACGATCAAGGCGCAGTTCGGCAACGGTGGCGTGCCCAACCCGCTGGCCACGATCCTGCGCGACCAGGATACCCTCAAGTTGAGTGCCGACCAGGCCGATGCCATCGCCACGATGAACCGCCGGTATCTGGTGCGGCTCGACTCCATCTGGTCGCCCATTGCGACGCAGTTCGCAGCGCTCCCCGACGGCTACGACAAGGAGCGCATCTATTATCAGTATGTGCGCGCGCGCGAGGCCAGTATCGATATCCTGCGCGGCTATGCGCCGCAGGTGAAGCGGTTGCTCACGCCAGCGCAGCGGCGCCAGCTGCCGCAATTCATCGCGCTGGCGCTCGACGATCGCTATCTCAAGACCATTCGCTCCGGCACCGCCGGTGGCGGCGGCGCCGGCCTCATGGGCGGCGGCATGATGATGGCCGGCGGCATGGGCGGCGGCGCGCAGACGATCATCATGCGGCAATAACCCAACGGCAAAGAAGCAGGGGGCGGGTGGCAGGCGGCAGGCAGCAGGCTCCCGGCTCCCGGCTCCCTGCCCCCTGCTCCCTACCCCCTGCCTCCTGCTTCCTGAACCAACCCACCGATGAAACGCCTCTTCGCCACGGCCACACTCGCGCTGACCAACGCGCTCACCACCGCTCACGCCCAGCCCGGCAGCTCGACCTCCCGCCCCCCCATCCGCCCGCTCGGCCCCGTCGCCGCCGCCACGAAGGACTCGCTCGGGACCATCACCAACGTACGCGCACTCCCGGGCGGGCGCCTGCTGGTGAACGACATCAGCGCACGGCGTGTGCTGCTCCTCGACTCCACGCTCGCCATCGTGAAGGTCGTGGCCGACACCACCCCCGGCAATCCCAATGCGTACGGCGGTGGCATGGCCAGCCTCATTGCCTTTCGCGGCGACTCCACGTTGTTCGTGGATGCCCAGTCGCTGAGCATGCTGGTCATCGACGCCGACGGCATCGTGCAGCGTGTCATGTCGGTGCCCCGCGCGCAGGACGCCATGATGCTGGCGGCGGGGGGCCTGGGCGCCGGCGCCTTCTACAGCACGGGCCATCTGGTGTATCGCGGCATGCCCAACATCCGCATGAACATCGTGAACGGCACACCGCAGATGTCCGGTATCCCCGACACCATGGCCGTGACGCGCGTGAATCTGCAAACGCGCGTGGTGGATACGGTGGGCTTCGTCAAGACGCCCCGCTCGCTGCCCACCATCACCCGTACCGACGACGGCAAGATGAACGTGTCGATCGAGGTGAATCCGCTGCCGGTGGTGGATGAATGGGCGGTACTCCCCAACGGCGACGTGGCCTTCGTGCGCGGGCGCGACTATCACGTGGATTGGGTCGAGGCCAACGGTACGCGGCGTTCGTCGCCCAAGATGGCGTTCGATTGGAAGCGCCTCACCGATGAAGACAAGGCGAAGCTCGTGGATTCGGTAAAGACGCTCCTGGACCAGCAGGCGGCCGCGAATCCCGGGCAGGGTGCGGCCATGGCCACGGCGTTCGGCAGCATGATGGGCGGGGGGGCAGGCGGCGGGGCACCGCGCGTGCAGGTGATGATTCGCGCCGATGGCGGGCCAGCGGGTGCCGGTGGTCCCGTGCGCGCGCCGCAGGTCACCCCGCCCAAGATCAACGTCGTCTCACCGAGTGAATTGCCCGACTACCAGCCGCCCTTCTTCGCCACCAGTACCCGAGCCGATGCCGACGGCAATCTGTGGGTCCTCACCATTCCCACCAAGCCGCAGCCGGCCGGCAGCGTGTACGACGTGATCAACGGCAAGGGGGAAGTCACCGAACGCGTGCTCGTCCCCGAGGGGCGCCAGGTACTGGGCTTCGGCCCCGGTGGCGTAGTTTATCTGGGCAAGCGGGACGGCACCTCCACCGTCATCGAGCGCGCCCGCGTGAAGTGAGCCGCCCTGGGGGGCCTTCATACATGGGGGCGGGCGTCGTGCGGTTGCCCGCATCCCCGCACGGTCGTCATCCATTACATCCGTTGATCCGTCGTTTTCCATTGCCTTCATGACCTTCTGGTCCTTGCCCCCCGCGACTGCGCAGCGCGATGTCGCGCACCGGTTCCTCCCGGGCGCCACGCCGTGCATGATGTACCACAGCGGGGGCTGGTGATGGGCGTGTCGTCACTGTACCGAGCCGCGCTGCGGGCGGTATCGCGGATGGCAGGCAGCGGGGTCGGGGCAGCCGTGGCGAACACCGTGGGCCTCCAGCCCCGATCAATCTGGTGTCTGCACCGGTTCGTCCGCCCCGGTGATGCGTGGACGGGCGATTCGGTCGATACCGTTGGCCACATCATCCGGGTGTTGTCAGCACGGGGCGTACGCTTCGTGGCGCTCGACGATCTCCTGTCGGGCGCGCCGTTGGGCGGGCCGGCCGTGGCCGTGACGGTGGACGACGGCTATGCAGACTTCGCGACCCACGGGTGGCCAATGTTCAAGGCACTCCGCTGCCCCGTGACCCTGTTCCTGACCACCGGACCGGTCGTCGAACAACAGTGGTTTTGGTGGGATTACCTGGACCATGCCCTGAGTCGATTGCCCCGCCCGCACGTAGATATCGATCTCGTGGGAATGCGCGTGGAGCTCACGGACCCCGAGCGCCGACGGCGCACCGGCCGATTGTTGCGTGGCGCCCTCAAGCTGGTACCCGACGACGAGCGTCGGGCGCTGCTGGCAGACCTCGCCCAGCAGGCAGGCGTCGATGCCACCGAGGCGCCCTCGGCGCCGTATCGCGCGTTGGAGCCCGCCCAGGTCGAGCAGTTGGCCGCGGAAGGGGTCCAATTCGGCGCGCACACCGTCACGCACCCCATACTCAGTCGCTGCAGTGCCGCCGTCGCCCGGTGGGAAATCACGGAATCCGTACGGACCGTGCAGGCACTGGTGGGGCGTCCGGTCACCACGTTTGCGTACCCCAATGGCGCGCCGCACGATTTCAGCGCGCGCGAGGTGGCGCTGCTGGGTGCCCTTGGTGTGCCCGTGGCCGTCACGACGTCCCGGGGCCGCGTCGCGGTCCACGCCGATCCGTTGCGCCTGCCGCGCCTCGTCTTCCGTGCCGATCTCAGTGTCATGAGCCGACGCGTCATGGGGTACCCCCTGTCGCTGTGATCGACACGGGTGGTAGGCACCGCGCGCGCCTGAAGTAGGCACTGCGGCGCGGCGCGGTGCGCCTACGGGGTGAAGCGCACCACGCGCCGCGCCGTCCGGCAGAGTTTCTCGCCCGATCGGCAGTAGCTGGTCACCAGCGTTCCCTCGAGCGGCAGGTCATCGGGGACCAGTGGCAACATCACCTCTCCCACGAAGTACGCGCTGTCGTTGGTCACGGCCGCCCCTCGAAACGCGAGGCGCCGGCCGTTGCTCGTAGTCAGCACCGGCGGCTGCAACGCATTGATCTGATCGCCCGAATCGGGAAACATCACCACGCGCCCCCCCTGGGCCGTGCGGTCGAGACGCACCGGCGGACCGCTGTCGATTTCCACGGGCCCCACCTTGGGCAGCGTGGGAATGGCGGAGAGGCGTGGCGCCGCGCGCGCGACCGCGCTGTCGGCCGCGGGTGGTGCCGCGTCGCGCCCTCCGGAGCAGCCGGCGACCGACAGGACGAGAGTCAGGAGCATCGTGTTCCGGTGCATCATCGCCCGATCCATTTCGAATACTTGATGAGAAAGACGTGGCGCCCCGGGTCGGCGAAGGCACGACCCACCTGATTGGCGACACCGAAGTTGGCCACGTCGAGATCGACCTCGCGCTGCTGCGACCAGACGAAGAAGAGCGACGAGCCTGGCTGGTACTCCCACCGCAGCACCGCATTGCCACGCAGCGCCCGCACGGTGAAATCCTGCGTGGGCACGAAGAAGGCCGGGGATGGCCCCGTGCCGTCGGGGTCCACCCGTTGCCCGCCGCTCACCGTCGTGACCTGCCCCGCATCCACGCCGTACTCGGCAAACTGGAAGGCGCGCGGCGTGGTGAACTCCTTGAACCGGGAGAACTGTCCGGCCGAGGCGAACGGCTGCAGGAACAGCTGCAGCGACAGCCAGGGCGAAAAGGTCCAGTCGAGCCGCGTGTTGAGCCGCGCCTCACGCTGCTGCACGTTGGCGAAGACATACCGCGCGCCGAAGGTCGCGACCGCACGCGGATCGAGCGCACGTTGCACGTACTGATCGACGGCGCGCGCGGTCGAGTATTCGGGGCCGAGGCGCAGCCGCAGCTGCGGCAGCGGCCGCCAGTCGAGTTCCGTTTCCACACTCACCTGGCGACGCCCCGCCACATCGGTGCTGCGCCCGAGCTCCAGCGACAGGATAATGGGCTTGCGCGAGTCGGTGGTGAGTTCGAGCCCCTGATCGAGCGAGCGCGGGCGCACCGCCAGTGGTCCGCCGCGCAGCAGGCGGTCGTTGAGGGTTTGCGGTGACACCGAATTGCGCACCGATAGCTCCCAGAAGTTGAGCAGCGTGACTTCGCCGAAGAGCGCGTATCGCTGTTCCACCTGATCGCCGCCGAAGTTGTCGGCAAAGGTGCTGAAGGTGCCGATCGACCAGGCACGCGACCAACGGTTGATGAACGGATTGCGATACTGCAGCGCCGTACTCACCGTGCGGAAGTCGGAGCGCACCTGGAACCCGAGGTCGTTCACTTCGAACCCCGGGCTCGTTTCCTCGTAGGTGACGCTGCCCAGCACGCGGTCACCGGCGGTCTTGGCGAGGGAGAGCGCCGCGTAGTGCCCACCCAGCGCCGTGCGCGAGGGGTCGAAGGTGAGATGCGTGGCATCGGGCCGCTGAAAGCTGCGGTAGTTGGCGCGCTGCAGGCGCTGCAGCACCGCCTCGTTGCCGCGCACCTGACTGTAGGACAGGACGCCGCTGATGGTATACGTGCGATTGCGCCACGCGTGCTCCCAGTCCACACCGGCGACCGTGGCGCTCGAGGCCACACGCGCGGCGAGCAGCGAATCGTCCAGTACCCGCCGCGTATCGGAGAGGAAGGCTCCCACACCGGTATTGCCGCCGTTGAGCAACCGGCGGAGGCGCGACACATGATAGTTGGAAAGCGGCTCCACCCCTTCTCGCGTCACACGGCCGTTGCTGCGCAGAACCTCGGCGTGCTCATGCGGGGTGGTGGCGTTGAGCACCCCGATCTGCCACCCCGAGGGCGTGGTACCCGACAGCTTGAAGGCACCGGCGATGGGGGTTTGCGCATTGATCCCCACGGCCACGATGTCGTCGCCAGCCGGGCGTCGCTGCGGCGCGCGGCCAATGCGCCGGCTGTAGAAGAAGCTGGGCGGATCGTTGGAGTTGCTCGTGCGCGTTTCCCCGAAGGCAAAGCCGTCGGCGTTCTCGAGGAAAAAGGGACGCCGCTCCTGAAAGAAGACCTCGAACGCGGTAAGGTTGACCACCGCCGGATCGGCCTCCACCTGGCCGAAGTCGGGGTTGAGGGTGGCGGTGAGAGTGAGCGACTGCGGCAGCTTCACGCGCAGGTCGCCCCCCACCGCGCCGGCCAGCTCCTGCGCCGGCGCGAAGCGGTTGCGCCCCCCTGGTGGCTGCGTTTCCACCTGCGCGCGCACGTAGGGAATGAACTCCGTGCGCGACGGCGGCCGCAGCGAGTCGAGCCCGGTGAGCGTCCCGAAACGGGAGACGAATCCGGGGGCATTGGCCGGCGCCGGCGACCAGAGCGCCTCCTCGCCAAGGCGCGCGATCTCACGAGAGAAGTTCACCCCCCACGGGCGCACCGCCCCCACGGCCCCGTTCACGTCATAGCGCAGCTGCGACAGCGGAATGCGGAACTCGGCCGTCCACCCGGCGCTGTCGACGCGCGCGGCCACGTTCCACACGGCATCCCACGAGTCGTCGGCCTCGGTGTCGTTGAACAGGTAGACGTCGCGCAGGACGCCGCGCGGGTTGACCCCGAAGACGAAGGCGGTGCGCCGGTCGCCGTAGCTGTCGAGGCCCAGAAAGAACCAGTCGGAGTAGATGTCGTCGGCATCACGGCGTCCGAGCTGCTGCGCAATGCTGTCGGGCGCCGTGTCGAAGTTGCGCACGCCCACGTACAGGGCGTCGGCATCGTACGCCACCCACACGTCACTGCGCTGCGAGGCCTTCTCGCCATTTGCTGGCACGCGCTGCACGAAGCCGGTGGCCGGCGCCGCGTTGCGCCACACGGGTTCGTCGAGCTTCCCGTCGAGGGTGATGGGCGCGGGCAGCCACTGCGCGCGCATGGTGGGCTGGGCCGACACGGCCGAGGCGGTCGCGGCGCACCACAGGGCCACCGCGAACGAAAAGCGGGACATGAACATCCGGGAAGGATAATCATGCCCCGCCGGTGATACGTGACGGCAACGGGAGGAGGACGTCGGGGGTACCGGGGAGGGAGGCTGGCGATCGCCTCGCTCAGTTCCCGCGCGTGCGCGGCGGCGCCGGCAGCGTACCCTTGTTGGCGATCGCCTTGTTGATGGCGTCCACCGTGACCTGCGCGCGGAACGCCACGACCTCCTTGGCCCAGGCGGTGATCTTCTTGCGATCGGTGAGTGACACCCCGTTGATGTCGGCCTTGCCCGCCTTCACCCGCTCGTCGTACCGGATGCTCCGGGGGTCGTCGATGAACATGTTGAGCGAGATCTCCGGATCGTCGTGCAGGCCATCGGCCTTGGAGGGGTGCACCCCCTTGCTCTCCATGTGCTTGGCCACACTCGCGTAGTCGTAGTACTCCTGCACGTGGGCCACGATGGGCGCGCCCTTCCAGAGCATCGTGAGGGAGTCGGCCACGGCCCGCTGCCCCGCCTGATTGCCACCGCTGTCGCCAATGTAGATGATGGTTTCGAAGCCGTGCGCCTTGAGACTGGCGGCGATGTCGGTGAGCAGCGCGCGGAAGGTGCCTTCGCGCGCCGTGATCGTGCCCGGGCTCGTCATGTGCCCCGATGGCGGATCGTAGCTGCCCTCCGGCACGAACTTCACGATGGGCGCGCAGAGGGCGTTGCCCAGTTTGCGCGCAATGGCGTCACAGTTGGTGTGCAGCACGTAGTTGTGCTTGCCCGTCACGAGCCACGGGCCGTTGGGCTCCATGCCGCCGGTGGGCACGATCACCGTCTTCTTGCCGGCGGCGATGGCGTCGCGCACATCCATCCACGTCATTTCCTCGAGCCACACCGTGTTGGGGGCCGGCAGCGGGTTGGGCGTGTCCTTGCAGTTGTACGTGTTGTCGGCGCAGTTGCCACCGCCCATGCTGCGCGGGTCACGGGGACGCGGCTGCTGGGCGTCGGCTGCCGTGCTGACGAGGGTGAGGGCGCCAGCGGCCACGAGGGCGCGGCGCAGCAGCGTGCGGGACATGGGGAACGTGAACATCGCGGGCATGCGGGGAGCTCCCGAAGACGAGGGTGAAATCCGGACGCACGACAATGCGCCCCGCGCGGCATCTTCGCCAGAGTCGATGGGGGACAACGGCCGGTTGGCGAACGGCGTATTGCTGCGGGACACATGGCCCACGACCCTTTGCGCCGGAGACGGCTTTGCGCGAGCATTCAGCATGACCCGTACGCCCTCCCTCCCGTCGTACGCTGCCGCCGCGATGTTGGCCCTGATGCTTCCGGCCCTCGCCGCTGCGCAGTCCGCCACCGGCAGCGGCAGTGCTGCTGCTGCGCCCACCCGTCTCCCGTCGCTCGCCGAGGTGCGTCAGCTGGCCGAGATGCACCTCACGCTCAGCGCGGTGCACGATTCCGCCGACGCCAAGGCCGCACAGGCCAAGAACAAGACGCCTGATGCGCAGCTCGAGCTCGCCAAGCTGAAGCGGGAGGCGGTGTCGCGCGTGATCAAGGAACGCGGGCTTACCGATGAGCAGTACCAGCGGCTGCGTTTTCTCGTGAGCAGCAACGCCGAGGTGCGGGCCCAGTTCGATTCCATCGTGGGCAAGCTCACCGGCGCGCCGGTGCCCGGGCGGGTGGTCGCGGCGGCGGCGTCTGGGTTCGTGCCCGCCGCACAGCTGCCGGCCGGCCTGGTGGGCACGCACATCGGGCACGTCACCACCAGCTACGTGGACACGCCTGAAAAGGCCGGGCTGCTGGTGGTGGCCTTTGCCGAAGCGGCGGTCGCGTCGCAGCACGCCACGCTGGCCACCCGTACCCCCACCGATCTGGCGGCCATGAAGCTGCACGCGGGTCATGTGCTGCACGCACTCGACCCGTCGCTGCAGGCCACAGGACCGGGGAAGGGCTTCGGGCTGCGCAAGGCCGCCGGCGGCGTGGCGCAGCATATCGAGCTGGCTGCCAAGGAGAACGGCGCGTCGGGGAACGTGAAGATCCACGCCACGCACATTGCCGCGGCGGCGCGGGGTACGCTGTCGCGCGTGGATCAGGCGGTGGCGCTGATCAAGCAGATCCAGGAGGCCACCGAGGCGAAGGCGGCGGCTTCGCTCATTGCGCAGCTCGCCTCACTGTGCAGCCAGCTGGCCAGCGGCGCCGACAGCAACGCCGATGGGCGGGTGGACTGGGGCAATGGTGAGGGTGGCCTGCAGCAGGCGGAGGAGCATGTGAAGCTGATGATGGCGGGAGAGCGCAGGCCCTGAGATTGCGTGGGCGACTTCCTGCAGACCGCAGACGGCAGGAACCACAGGACGCAGAGCGCAGGAATTCGGAGAAAGAAAACGGGCGCCACCGCTTCGCGGGGCGCCCGATTTCCTTCTGCCGTTGAGAAGCGGAGACAGCCGAACGCCCCGCCCTCAGCAGCCCACGCACCGGTGATTGTTCCGTGCCCCCAGCTTCTCGAGCAGCTGGATGGTTTCGGGGAACGGACGCAGGCGCTGCACGGGACCATTGGCGAGGTCCACGGTGGTGCGGAAGTCGCGCCCCACCGCCTTGGGGTCGGCGCCCTTGCTCACGAGATACAGGATCATCTCGTTGTCGCCGCGCGACGCGGCGTGGTGGAGCGGCGTGTAGCCGTTCAGGTCGCGCTTGTTCACGTCGTGCCCCAGCTCTTCCACCAGGTACTTCAGGGCGGGCATCCAGCCGTCGGGCGCATGACGGTGTGCGTTACCGGCGAAGCCGTTGCCATACCCCACCCCCGCCGCAGCGTGAATGGGATACGTGCCGATCCCGGCCGGCACCGCCTTGGAGGCGCTGTCGAGCGAGGCGTCGGGCCGGAAGCCGCCACCCTCACCCTGCGTGGGCGGGCGACGACGTCCCAACTGCGGTGGCCGGTACGACGGCACCGTGTCGATGGCGCCCGCCTTCTTGAGGATCTTCATGGCCTCGAGATCGACCGCATACGTGGCACGCCAGAACGGTGACGTGCCGTCGAGCAGCTCGAGACCGCAGTTGGCGTTGCCGCAGTTGCTGTAGCCGAAGAACCAGATGTTCTTCTTCATGCGCACGTTCACATCGGCCCCGGCCTTGATGAGCGCGTTCATGAGTTCGTAGTGCGTCGTCTTCTGCAGCTGCACCGCCTGCGGCTGCGGGTAGCGCGACCGCGGATGCCAGAACGTGTTGATGGACGCGTACAGCGGCGACAGCCCGTGCGTGCTGGTGAGCTTCACGTTGGCGCCACGCTTCACCAGCTCCATCGCCAGGTCATAGTGCCCGTTGATGGTGGCGTGCAGCAGCGGCGTGACACTGTCGGTGGCCGACACTTCGTTGATGTCCGCGCCACCGTCGAGCAGCGCGAGCGCGGCGGCCATGTTCCCCTGACGCACGGCGTGGTGCATCGCGGTGAGTCCGCCCATGCTCCCCACGGTCGCCTCGTAGCCGGCCTGGAACCCGTTGGTGGTATCGCGCGGCACCACGGTCTCGGTAGTCTTGCCGAGATCCTTGCGCTCGTACATGGCGCGGCCGGCGAGAATGGCCTCCTCGATCTGCTTGGGCGTGAGCGCATTCACCGGCGGCGCAATGAGCCCGATGCGCGGGGTCCGCACGCTGTCCGCGCGCGGGGCCGCCGCGGCACGCGCGGCCGGAGCGGCCGGAGCGGCCGGAGCGGCCGTCGCCGCCGCGGGCGCCGCCTTCTTGGCCGTGTCCGCACCCGGCACCGGCTCCACGCCCAACCCGAACTGGCGGCGCAGCGCCGCCTGTTCGGCTTCCTGCTTCGCAATGGCCTTCATGGCCGAATCGCGCATCGCCGCCGGGAGGGCGGCGAAGAGCAGCTCGTTGCGCTTGCGGGCGGCTGCCTGCTGCCGCGCCAGCTCTTCCGTGAGATCGAGGGTGGTCGTCTTGAGCGACGGGTTGGCGCCGGCCTTGAGCAGCGCCGCCACGGCCCCCGGCCGGTCCGATGCGGCGGCGAACATGAGTGGCGTCTGCCCCCACGTCGTCTCGCGCGCATTGAGGTCGGCCTTCCTGGCCACCAGCGCGTTCACGCCGGCCACGTCCCCCGACTGTGCCGCCAGGTGCAGCGCCGTGACCCCGGTGGCGGTGAGCACCTTGTGGTCGGCGCCCCCCGCCAGCAGCGCCTGCACCACTGCGCCGTTGCCGGCCCGCGCCGCAATGTGCAGCGGCGTGTAGCCGCCATTGCGCGTCGTGGGCGTGACCTTGGCGCCGGCCTTGAGCAGCGCCGCCGTCATGGCGGCATCACCGCGCTCGGCGGCCCAGTGCAGCGCCGTCATGCCATCCCCCAGGGGGATGTTCACATCGTTGCGTTGCGCGACGAGCGCGCGCACCCGTTCGAGGTCACCCTGCCGGGCCGCCTCGGCCACCGCCGGCGACGCGTTGGTGGCGCGGGTGACACCGGCCGCCAGGCGCACCGGCCGTCGGCTGTCCCCCGCCGTGCCCTGCGCCAGCGCGGGCGCCGCGGCGAGCGCCAGGCTCGTCGCACCGACCATGCCGGTGCGCAGGTGATACCGCAACGATTTCGACATGCGGCGACTCCTCGGTCAGGCGTTGGTGTACAGCGCGAACGGCGTCACGCTGTCGCCGAAGCTCGGCGTGTCGATGTTGTACCGGTGCAGCAGCGAGAGGAACACATCGGCCATCGGGGTGCCGTCGGGCGCCTTGAGGTGCGTGTTGCCCGGGATCATGTTGCTGCCGCCCATCAGGATGAGCGGGCAGCGACGATGGTTGTGCACGTTGCCGTCGGCCATGGGCGAGCCGTACACGATGAGCGTGTTGTCCAACAGGTTGCTGTCCCCTTCCTGCGTCTCCTTGAGGCGCTTGAGGAAGTAGGGCATCATCGCCACGTGGTACTTGTTGATGAGGTTGAATTCCATGATGGCCGACTCGCGGCCGCCATGGTGCGACGCCGGGTGGAAGCCCTTGTTCGTGCCGCTCTCGGGATACACGCGGCTCGACGCGTCACGACCGGTCTTGAACGAGAAGACGCGCGTCATGTCGCTCTGGAAGGCGAGCACCTGGATGTCGAACATGAGCTTCATGTGCTCTTCGAACGAGTCGGGCACGCCCACGGGCGCCTCGGGCAGGGCGCGCTCCTCACCGCTCGAGTTCTTCGCCTCCACCTTCTGGATGCGACGCTCGAGCTCGCGCACGTTCTCGAGGTACTGATCCACCCGGCGACGATCGGTGGGGCCAAGCTGGCGCTTGAGCGCGCCCATTTCGCCCACCACCCAGTCGAGGATGCTGCCGTTGTCGCGGCGGCGCGCCGAGCGGTCGGCGTTGTCGCTGCCGGCACCGAAGAGCAGGTCGAAGGCTGCGCGCGGGTTGCGGATCATGGGCAGCGGCTCGTGCGGCGACGCCCAGCTGATCGTGTCGGTATAGGCGCACGAATAGTTGTACGTGCAGCCGCCGGCCTGGTCGAGGTTCTCGATGCACAGCTGCATGCTGGGGATCGGCGTGTCCTGTCCGATCTTGCGCGCCACGATCTGGTCGAAGCTGGTGCCCACGAACAGGTCACTCCCCTGCGTCTGCTTGGGGTGCGACTGCGTGAGGAACACGGCACTCGACCGGAAGTGGTCGCCCCCGATTTCCGGCGCCTCGAAGGCCTCGGCCATGCGACAGTCGGTGTTGCTGATGATCGAGAGGTGCTGCCGCCAGTCGGCGAGCGGTGAGAGCGCGCTGTCGTTGGACAACTCGAACTGCCGCCCCACCCCCTCGGGCGCCCACAGGTACTTGGACGCGCCCCACGTGTTGCTGCCGGCGGCGCCGTGCACCGACTCGATGCACACCAGGCGCTGGTGGCCGGCGGCCGCGGCGCGTCCCGAGCCGGCAAGGAATCGACCGGCCGGTTCCATGGCATCCAGGTATGGCAGCGCCACAGTGGCGCTCAATCCCTTCAGGAACGTGCGGCGTTCCAGTGTCTTCTGCGCGAGAAACTGCATCGTCGGTGCTCCGGAAAGGGTCAGTTCTGGTTCGCGTCGGCCGCGACCGGCTCGGCACGCTTGCTCTGGAAGGCCTTGCTGTTCACCACACCGATCACGAAGGCCGACATACGGTAGTTCTGCTTGGCGGCGTCGCGCACGATCGCGCGCACCGTGGTCATGTCATGGTCTTCCACGCGACGTCCGAGCGCGTAGGCCATGAGGTTCTCCGTGAAGTTCCGCATGAGCGGCAGGGGCCGCTTGAGCAGCGCCTTCGTGAGATCCGCCGTGGTGGTGATCGGCGTGCCGTCGTACAGGTTGCCCCGCGTGTCCAGCTGGGCGCCGTTCTCCCGGTAGCGGAGCTTGCCGGTCACGTCGAAGTTGTCGAGCGCGAGCCCAATGGGATCCATGAAGTTGTGGCACGACTTGCACGTGGGATTGTCGCGGTGCATCTCCATGCGCTCACGCGTGGTGAGCTGCTTGCCATCCTTCGCCCCCGCGGTCTGCTCGAGGTCGGGCACATTGGGCGGCGGCGGTGGCGGCGGCGCGCCCAGCAGCACTTCCATGACCCACTTGCCACGCAGCACCGGCGAGGTGCGGTTGCCCAGCGACGTTTGCACCAGCACGCTGCCGTGACCGAGCACGCCACGGCGCTGATCGTCGGCGTACGCCACCTTGCGGAAGTGCGTGCCACTGACACTGGGAATGCCGTAGTGCTTGGCCAGCCGCTCGTTCACGAACGTGGACTCGGCGGTGAAGGCGGTGAGCACGCTGCGGTCCCGGCGCACCATGTCCTCGAAGAACAGCTCCGTTTCCTTCTGCATCGCGTTGGCGAGCAGCTGGTCGAAGTCGGGGAAGAGGAACGCGTCGGGCTTCACCTTCTCGAGATCCTGCAGGCGCAACCATTGCGCGGCGAAGCGCGTGCTCAGCGCCTCGGCACGCGGGTCGGCGAGCATGCGCTTCACTTCGGCATTGAACACCACCGGCTGCGACAGGCGCTTCTGCCGGGCCAGGGTGAGCAGGCGCTCGTCGGGGATCGTGCTCCAGATGAAGAACGAGAGGCGCGTGGCCAACTCGAGATCGTCGATGCGGAAATCCTTCCCTTCGGCCACCCCGGCGGGCGTGCGCTCGAAGCGGAAGATGAAGTGCGGGCTGGCAAGCACGGCCTGCAGGCCGAGGCGCACACCATCCTCGAAGCCCTCCACGCCGCCCGTCTTGGCGCCGGTGTCGTAGAACTTCATGAGCGCCGCGCGATCGGTCTCGGTGAGCGGGCGGCGGTAGGCGCGCGTGGCCACCCGCTCGAGGATGCTCTGCGCGCAGACACGCTGCGCCGCCGGCGCGGTGGGAGCGCAGGTCAGGAGCTTGCGGCGGCTGGGCGAACTCGAGAGCCCGAGGATCTTGGTGGGCCCCGTGATGAGCACGTCCATGAGATACGCCGGCTCGGTGGTGCCGGCGGACCCGTTGCCCTGTGAGGCCCGCGACCACTCATGCGGCTTGATGAGATCCTCGTACGGACCGTCCACCTTCTTCACGAAGCTCACGCTCACCGTGCGCTGGCCGCCGGTGATGGTGAGCGGTTCGGTGAGCAGGTAGTCGGCACCGAGCGGCAGGTCGGCCGACTCGCTGTTGCGATTGACGCCGCGGTCGTAGCGCAGCAGCGCCACGCGCTCGCCATCGATGGAGACGTCGACATCCTCGATGGGGCGCCCCACACCGCCGCCCACGTTCACCCGCAGTTGATAGATGCCGTCGGCCGGGAAGGTGTGCTTGATCACCATACCGCCGCGCGTGCCATAGGGCGTGCCTTCGACCTGGTCCCACGGGTGCTGCGAGGTGAAGGGCGAGGTCTTGTAGAGCACCTGCGCCAGCCCCGCCTTGCGATCGCCGATCGCCATGCGGCTCACCGCCGACGCCGCGTTGAGGTAGCCCTCGAGCAGCGTGGGGGAGAGCGCCTGCACGTCGGAGATGTTGTCGAAGTTGGCGCTCTTCTGGTCGAGCGGCAGCCAGTCACCGGCGGTCACGTCGAGCCCAAGCAGGTCGCGCACCACGCGCTCGTACTCGGCACGATTGAGTCGCTGGAAGGAGCGTGTCCCCGGGTTGATGGGACGCGCGTCCATGGTCTGCTCGAGCGTTTCCGCGAGGGCGAGGAGTGTATCGCCGCCGGGGCGCTTGGAACCCGGCGGGGGCATCATCTCCGCGCGCAGCTTGCGAATGATCTTTTCGGTGGCGTCGCTCTCGGTGGCTGTCGCGAGGCTGTAGCCGCGCAGGTTGAGATTGCCGCGGCGCATGGTGGGGTTGTGGCAGGAGCCACAGTACTTCTGCACCGTGCTGTCGAGCGCGGCGATCGCCACGCCGCGCGCACCGAATTTCGCCGGCGCGCGCGTGGGGGTTATGGAACGCGACAGCACCGGATGCGTCGCTGCCACGCCGCCAGCGGCGGGACGGGCGGGCGCGCGATCACGAACTGCGGGGACCGGATTGGGGGTGAGCAGTGACGAGACCATCGTCACCGTCGCCGTGATACCCGACCATGCCAAGAGAACCTTCATGCCAACCACTCCACGGAGTGCGCATCCGCGTGGGTGTGCACCGGAGATGGTGGCACACGGCGAAACGGACGCGCGTCGTCTACCTGCGGGACCTGCTGCGGTGACACCGGTACCACGACCGGGAGGAAGGAGCCCGGTGTGGATGAAACACAGACACGTGGAACAGGCACCCCGTCACGACCGCATGGCCGCCGAGCATGTTCCACGACGAATTTACGCAGCAGGAGCCGAAGATGCTGCAACTGCCGTTGCGTACGCGTGTTACAGGAAACACGCGACGCCGCGGTGTGGTCTAGAGCGCGGCGATCACGCGCGGCCGCAGCAGGGCCGCGAGCACATCGTGCACCGGCGTGGGCACACCGAACGAGCGGCCAAGACGCCCCACCGCCGCGGTCTGCGCCTCGAATTCGCTGGGGCGCCGCGCCAGCAGGTCGCGCGCCATGCTCGTGCGTTCGTCCGGCGGCAAACCATCGTAGCGCTGCCACACCGTGCGCTTGGCATCGGCTGGCCACGTCACACCCACGGCCTGCCCCACGGCGATGACTTCATCCAGCGCCCGGTCCACCAGCTCGCGCGTCTCCGGCACGGTTCGTACGGGGCCGAACGATTCTCCCGTCGCGGCGCACACCACGCCAATGGGTTCGATGAAGAGGAATTTCTCCCAAAGCGCCACCGCCATGTCGGCCGGTATCAGCGCCTGGAGGCCGGCTCCTCGCACCGCCTCGGCGATGGCGGGAATGGCGGCCGCCACGGCCGGCGCCGGCGGGTGACCCGCCCGCGGACCGAACTCGAGCAGGGGGGTGACCGCCATATGGCGGACGTGACCGGGCGCCGCCTGCTCGGCGATGACCCGGCACAACCCCTCGAGGATGTGGTCATTTCCCAGCGCCGCCGCCAGCTGGACGCTGGCCTCCACCCCGTTCTGGAGGGGGATCACCGCGGTGGCGGGCCCCAGCAGCGGCGCCAGCGTGGGCGCGATGGCCACCACCTGCGTGGCCTTCACGCCCACCAGCACCAGGTCCACGGGCCCGACGCTCGAGGGATCGTCGGTGGCCTGCACCGCCGGCAGCTGCACGTCGCCGTGTACACTGTCGAGCTGCATCCCGCGCGCACGCAGCACCGCCAGCGTGGCGCCGCGCGCGATGAACGTCACGTCGTGGCCGGCGGCGGCGAGCCGAGCGCCGAACACGCCCCCCACCGCGCCGGCGCCAACCACGGCGATACGCATCAGCTCAGGGCGTCTTGGTGACGGCGAATCCGGCAATGTGCGCGTCGGTGTTGTGCCCCATACGGAAGCCCACCACACCGTCGGTGCCCTTCAGCTTGCCCGCGCCCACCACGTCGCTCTTGGGGTAGCTCGCCACTTCCTGCCCGTTGATGAGGCAGGAGACCTTGTCTCCCTTCACCTGCAGCGCGATCTCCTGCGTCACTGGCTTGCCCTTGGCTTCCGCCTTGTTCACCGCCGGGTGCGTGCCGCCGCGCGGGCCGTTGAGCTGGAAGGGCGCCGGGCCGAAGCCGCGCACGATGAAATTGCCGTTGCCGTAGGCGGCGCAGTACAGGTAGCTCGCGTTCTCGGTGCCCATGTCATTTCCGCCCATCACGATGCCGTACGGATGCGGGTGATTGTTGAGCCCCATGTACTCGCGCTCGGAGAAGGTGGCCTTCACCGTGTAGTCGCCGGTGCCCTTCATGCCGGGGTTCCAGTAGGTGATGGCCGGACCGGTGGTGGCATGCATGTCCTTGCCCATGCCCCAGAACTTGGCGCTGTCCACGGTAAGGCCCGCCTTGGCTTCCTTGGCGTCGACGACGCCCATCCAGCCCTTGAGCTGAATACCGCCCTTCACGGCAATCGACTTCTCGTTGTCTTGCGCGCTGGCGACAGACGAGGCGGCGGCAAGGGCCAGCAGGGCGGCGGGAATGATCCGCTTCATGGCAACTCCTGATTCGGTGGGAACAGCGGGAGGAGGAGGAGAGAAGGGGAATACACGTCGGCAATGGGAATTCGCGCAACTGGCGGAATTGACCCACGGCGTCCAGGCAGGCTCGGCTGCCGCGCCGTCAGCACCCCTCGCGCCGCCATCGTAGTCTCAGTGGCAGCGGCAGCCTCCCCACCTCCCCGACCTCCCACCGCCACGGCCATGCCCAACATCGACGCGCCCGTCGTGAACCGCCCTTGCTGGTTCGATCTGTCCACCGCGGACCTCAGCGCTGCCAAGGCGCTGTATGGTGAGCTGTTCGGGTGGAGCTACATGGATGGTGGCCCCGAGCTGGGGCACTACACCATGGCCTTCAACGCCGCCGGCCGCGCGACCGCGGCCCTCGCCCCCAAGATGCCCGGGCAGGAACAGATGCCCACCGTGTGGACCGTGTACTGGGGCACCGCCGATATCACGGACGCGGCGGCGCGGATCGTGGCGCACGGCGGCTCGATGATGGTGCCGCCCATGCACATTCCCGGCAACGGGCACATGGCCGTTGCGATCGATCCCGACGGCGCCGTCTTCGGTCTCTGGCAGGCCGACCCGTTCGGCGGCGCACAAGTGGAGGGCGAACACGGCGCCATGTGCTGGAGCGAAGTGAATTGCCGCGATGGCGCGGCGAACGCGGCGTTTTACGCCGCGGTGTTCGATCTCGACGTGCACAAAATGGACATGCCCGGCGTGGTCTACCACACACTGTATCCCAAGTGCGGCGGCGAGGCGGTGTGCGGCGTACTGCAGATGGATGAACGCTGGGTGGGAATCCCGCCCAACTGGATGCCGTACTTCGCCGTGGCCGATCTCGAGCGCGCCAACACCGTGTGGACCCAGCACGGCGGGACGCTCGTCACCGGACCCATCCCGTCACCCTACGGCCGGATCATGGTGGTGCAGGATCCGCAGGGGGCGTACCTGTCGTACATGGCGTCGTGAATTCGGAAGGTTTATGACAAGGGAGGGGGCAGGAGGCAGGGGGCAGGAGGCGGGAAGCAGGGGGCAGGGGGCAGGGGGCAGGGGGCGACTACGCGTTGGTGCTCCCTGCGACCCGCTCCCTGCCTCCTGCCCCCTCTCTTGTCAACCAAAACGGGGCGATCTCCGCAGGAGACCGCCCCGTCGTCCATCAATCCATCAATCCATCAATCCGCGCCCGCCGGCAGCTGCGGCACCCCATGCGCCGCATTGCTCTGCAGCAGCCCCGCTCCCGTGTAGATCGCCAGCTTGTCGCGCGTATCCACGATGTCGAGGTTCCGCATGGTCAGCTGCCCGATGCGATCGAGGGGCGAGAAGTACTCCTGCCCCTTCTCCATCGTCAGCCGCTCGGGCTTGTACGTGAGGTTCGGGCTCGTGGTGTCCATGATGCTGTAGTCGTTGCCACGACGCAGTTCGATGGTCACCTCGCCGGTCACGGCGCGCGCGACCCACCGCTGCGCGCTCTCGCGCAGCATGAGGCTCTGCGGGTCGAGCCAGCGTCCCTGATACAGCAGGCGCCCCAGCTTCTTGCCATTGATGCGGTACTGCTCGATGGTGTCTTCGTTGTGGATACCCGTAACCAGGCGCTCGTACGCGATGAACAGCAGTGCCAGCCCCGGCGCCTCGTAAATGCCGCGGCTCTTCGCCTCGATGATGCGGTTCTCGATCTGATCGGTCATGCCCAGCCCGTGGCGACCGCCGATCACGTTGGCTTCGGTGAAAAGCTCGAGCGCGCTGCCGAACTCCTGGCCGTTGATGGCCACCGGATACCCTTCCTCGAAACGGATCGACACGGTCTCCCGCGCGATTGACACCTCATCCTTCCAGAAGGCCACGCCCATGATGGGCTGCACGATGTGCATCCCCTTATTCAGGAACTCGAGGTCCTTGGCCTCGTGCGTCGCGCCCAGAATGTTGGAGTCGGTGGAGTACGCCTTTTCCACCGACATCTTGTATTCGAAGCCGCTCCGGATGAGGTACTCCGCCATCTCGGTACGGCCACCCAGTTCGTCGATGAACTGCTGGTCGAGCCACGGCTTGTACACACGCAGGTTGGGATTGGTGAGCAGCCCGTAGCGGTAGAAGCGCTCGATGTCGTTCCCCTTGAAGGTGCTGCCGTCGCCCCAGATGTTCACATCGTCGTCGCGCATGGCGGCCACGAGCATGGTGCCCGTCACGGCGCGGCCGAGCGGCGTGGTGTTGAAGTACGTCTGTCCGGCCGTGCTGATGTGAAACGCACCGCACTGCAGCGCCGCCAGCCCTTCGGCCACCAGCTGCGCGCGGCATTCGATCAGCCGCGCCTTCTCCGCGCCGTAGGCCATCGCCTTGCGCGGGATCTCCTCGTAATCCGACTCGTCGGGCTGGCCGAGATTGGCGGTGTAGGCGTAGGGCACGGCGCCCTTTTCGCGCATCCAATGGAGCGCGGCGCTGGTATCGAGACCGCCGGAAAAGGCGATCCCCACCTTTTCGCCCACGGGGAGACGCTGGAGAATGTTGGCCACGGGAAGACTCGGGTATCGGTGAGGGGCACCAGGGTGGGTGCCCGTCGGGCACAGCCTCGAAATTTAATTCGTTGGCCCCGAAACGCCGTCCGGGTGCGTCCTCGATATTCACCGTCGACGGACGCCCCGCCATCCCCCACGCGCCGCTCGTCACGCGGCAGGAATGCCTGCGGCGCCGCAAGTTGTGCCGGCCCCCCTGTGTCCCGCGCCCCGCACACCGCCCGCTGAGGAGCTGCCCCATGCCGCTGGAGCGTCCGTACTTCCCTATCATCTACGTACGCGGCTACGCCATGACCGGCGGCGAAGTGGAGCACACCGTGGCCGATCCGTACATGGGCTTCAACGTGGGCTCGACGAAGCTGCGCCAGCAGTACCCGCGGCGCGTCGTGCGCCACGTCTTCGAGTCGCCACTCGTGCGGCTCATGAAGGACGAGGGGTACGGCGACAGCTTCGTGGACGGCAGCGAGCTGCCGGCTCATGCGGTGCCCAACGCACGCGCGGTGTGGATCTACCGCTACTACGAGGACGCGTCGAAGGAGCTGGGCAGTGGCACACGCCACGACATCGAGACGTATGCGCGGGGATTGCTTGCGCTCATCGACGAGCTGCACGATCGCTACGTGCCCGGTGACCGCGCGCGGCACGGCGCGCGCTCGAATGCCTTTCGGGTGTATCTCGTGGCGCACTCCATGGGTGGGCTCATCTGTCGATGCCTGCTGCAGCAGCTGTCACGCCACGATGCCCGCATCGACAAGGTGTTCACCTACGCCACGCCGCACGGCGGCATCGATCTGCGCGGCATCGGCAACGTGCCGGGGTTCGGCATCAATCAGTCGGAGGGGTTCAACGAGGGGCGCATGCGCGAGTACCTGCAACTCGCGCCCGGCACGCCGGTCAACTCGCTCGACGGTGCCTTTCCCGAGGAGCGCTTCTTCAGTCTCGTGGGCACCAACCACGACGATTACGGTCTCGCGCGCCTCGCGGTGGGGCCCATGAGCGACGGCCTCGTGCGCATCCCCAACGCCTATGTGGCCGATGCGCCGCGCGCCTTCGTGCACCGCTCGCACTCGGGGCACTACGGCATCGTCAACTCCGAGGATGGCTACCAGAACCTGCGCCGCTTTCTCTTTGGCAACGTGCGCGTGGACGCCTTTCTCGACATCGAGGCGCTCACCCTGCCGCCCGCAGTGCAACGCGAGAAGGATGCGGGGCACGCCATTCGCGCCGACTATCACATCGACGTGATCGCCCGGGTGCGCGGCGCCCGCTGGGACCTGCACCGCCGCACCACCAACGAGGGGTCGGCCGTGCTGGTGGATTACGACCGCCACGTGAAGGGCCGTCAACCGCTGCATCTGGCCAGCGCCTTTCTCTCCAATCAGGCCCGGGTGGACCCGGCCCGTCCCACGCTGGGCTTCAGCCTCGACGTGGGCGTGCAGGTACCGGAGTACCAGATCGACGGCAAACCCTTCTGGACGCGCGATCACTACGACGGCGGGTTCCTCTTCCGCGACAAGGTGAACCTCGAGGCCATCGTCGACGACGACGGCCGCTGGTCGCTGCGCTACGGCTGGGACAGCGCGGCGCCCAATGCGGCGCAGCACGACGCCGTCGCGGTGTCGCCGATCCCCGGCAGCTGGACCTTTGCCGTCCCGGTGGTGCAGGACACCCAACCCGGGATCCGCGCCGTGCTGCGCCTCGAAACGCGCCCCTGGAACGAGGAGTAGCTTTCTCCGCATGTCTCTGTCGCGTCGTGATGCGCTGGCTCGGCTCAGCGCCCTGTTCACCGTCCCCCTCGCCGCGCGCGGCGCGTGGTGGTCTGCTGCCGAGTTCAGCGCGCACGCCGATGATCCGCTGCGCGGCACCATGGCCCTGTACCAGGCGGGAAGGCTGCGCGGTGAGTACTCCGCCGTGGAGGTCACCACCCAGGCGCTGGCGCGCTGCCGCACGCTTGGCGCACAGCTGCGCGCCATCGATCTGCTCGCCGAGACGGCGCTGGCCGAGGCGCGCGCCTCCGACGACCGCTTGCGGCAGCGTGCGCTGCGTGGCCCGCTCGATGGGGTGCCGCTGTTTGCCAAGTCGATTTACGACATGCAGGGACTGCCCACGACCGCATCGAGCAGCGCGTGGGCGCGGCTCTTTCCCGGCGCGGTGCCGCGTGACGCCATCGAAGTGGAGCGGCTGCGTACGGCCGGCGCCGTGCTGTTGGGCAAGACGGCCGCCGACGACTTCGCGTATCGCGGTAACGGCACCGCCAGCGCCACCGGCCAGGTGCTCAACCCGCACGATGCGGCCAGGCGCATCACCCCCGGCGGGTCGAGTGCCGGGTCGGCGGTGGCCGTGGCCTGCGGCATGGCGTTCTGCGCCCTGGGCACCGACGATGGCGGATCCAATCGCATTCCGGCGCAGTTCACCGGGGTAGTGGGGGTGAAGCCCACCTTCGGGCTGGTGCCGCGGACGGGCGTCATTCCCACCTGGCCGGTGCTCGACACGCACGGACCGCTGGCCCGTACGGTCGCCGATGCCGCGCTGATGCTCGATGCGCTCGCCGGACACGACGGGGGCGACGGCCTGTCGTTACGGACGCGCTGGCAGCGCGGCGCCCTGGGCGCACTCGATGCGAACGCGCTGCGGGGCGCGCGCCTGGGCGTAGTGGAGGTGCATGCGCCGCGGACGCAGATGACGGCCGAGTGTCTTGCGGTGTTCGACGGCGCCCTGGCCGACTGCGCACAGGCCGGCGGCATCATCGAGGCGTTCGTGCCGGCGGTGGATCGTACCAACTATCGTGAGCAGTTCGCGGCGGCGGCCACCGCTCGGGGCGATGTGCCCCCCAACGCCAATGCGCCGGGCGCCACCGCCAATGCCCTGCAGCGCTACTTCGAGCGGCAAGGGGTGAACGCCACCGAGGCCATGCAGCGCGGGCTCGAAGCGTATCGCGCCTTTTACGATGTGCTGCCCGCCAGCTGGCGCGACTTCGCGCCGCTCACGCGCGTGCCCTACGAGCGTGATGCGGCCTCGGTGAGCTTCCTCGCGTCACGCGAGACCGTGGTGGCGGCGCTGGCCCGCAGCATGACCGAGCGGCGCATCGACGCCATGATCTATCCCACGATGCCCTTCAAGGCGCCCGAGGCCACGCAGCCCTGGCCCGACGTGCGAACGCCATTGGGCTACGGCAACTGGCTTGGCTTGCCGGAAGTGTCGGTGCCGGCCGGATACGGCGCCGACGGGCTACCGGCGGGGAACCTGAGCTTCGTGGGACTCCCCGGCAGCGACGCCAGACTGTTTGCCCTGGCCCACGCCTACGAGCAGGCGAGTCGGCGCTTCCGCATGCCGAACGTGGGCTGACACGAAGCCGGCGCGGTTCAGAACACCGCGTGCTCGCCGCGGTCGTCGGCCACTTCGCCGCGTAGCAGGCGCGCGTAGTGCCCCTCGAGCGTATCGCGTCCGTAGGAGGGGGTGGCGTTGGCGTCGTAGCGCTGCGCCACCGGGTCCCAGAGCAGCATGGACTCCGTGGCGTAGTAGCGCCCGATGCGCGCGAACTCCGCCTTGTCGCGCAACGGCGGAATGACCGTGCCCAGAGCGCCAAGCACACCGGCAATCACATCGAAGAGCTTCACCGGCACGCTGGTGAAGCGCGGCGGCTTGCCGGCCACCCGAAAGAGCAATTCGCCCTGCTCGCGCAGGGTGATGGCGTCTCCAGGGCCACCGATGGGGAGGATCCGATTGGCCCGTGACGGGTCGGTGAGACAGCCGGCGAGATAGTCGGCCACGTCATCGTCGCTGATGGGCTTGCAGGCGGTGAGCGTGCCGTCGCCGAAGAGCAGGAACGGCTTGCCCTGCTGCACCCGCTTCACCTGCCCCGAAATGCTCTTGAAGAAGGCGGTGGGGCGCACGATCGACCAGGTGAGCCCCGAGGCCATGAGCGCCGCTTCGAAAGCCAGCTTGGCGTGCTGAAACGCGAGCCGTGGCTTCTGGACACAAATGGCCGACAGCAGCACGAAGTGCGTGACCCCCGCCGCGCGCGCCGCCTCGAGCACGTGCCGATGCGCCTGGTGGTCGATGGCCCAGGCGTCGGTGGGGCCGCCCGTACGCGAGGCAAGACAGCTCACCACGGCATCGAACGGTTCCCCGCGAAAGACCTCGCGCGCCAGGCTGGCGGGGCTGGTCACCTCCCCGGTGCGTACCGTGGTACCCGGAATGTCCGGGGCCGCGCCCGGCTTCGGCCGCACGACGCTCACCACCTCGTGACCGTGGCGCACCAGCGCCCGCGCCGTGGCCCGACCGATCGTACCGGTGGCACCCAACAGGAGAACTCGACGGGACATGGCAGCGGTGCGGCGAAGGCGGGCGAGGGGAGTGCGGTGCGACGCTCAGTGCGCGCCGGGAGCCGCGCGAGGCCGGGAAAGAATTCCGGCGACCTCGAGCACCAGCGCGCGCTCCGTGGCCGCACCGCGATTGGGGATCTTGTACCCGGTAATGAAGATCCAATCGCGGGGCAAATTGAACTGGACCGCTGGAATTGCCGCCGCCAGGTCATGCCGCCCCGAGTACCAGTCGGCCACGAGGCTCACGCGGCGGCGAAATGCGCCCCCCAGCGGCTGCTCGATGCCGGCCATCATCCCCAGCTTCTCCTTGCCGAACAGCTGCGGGGTGCCGTACGTGGGGCCGGCAGTCAGTCGCGTCTGGACGTGGGGCAGTCGCACACTGCCCGACGAGAAGATCCAGCTGCCGGCGCCGGCGCCGTCGAGTGAGACCGGAACAAGCGCCCCCAGCGTGCCGCGCACCTGCCAGGCCTTCCCGCGTCCGGAGGGGAGCTCATAGACCGACTTGAATCCGGCTGCGATGGTCCGGTTGCCGGTGGCCGGACGACCGAAGTTGACGAACGACAGGGCGATTTCGGTGTCGAAGCCGCCGGGAAGCAGCCCCTTGCCCAGATGTCCCGCGCCGTAGGTCAGGAACTGAAAGGTGTTCCAGGCATTGCGCTTCCCGCGCTCGATCTGGCTTTCGTGGGTGAAGAACCACGCGCCCTTCGGGGTGGCTTCGGCGTTGGGGATGCCCACGATGAGCGACTGTGCGGCGCCTCGGGCGAAGGGAACGGCAAGCAGCGTCGCAACGGCAACGGCGACGCAGCGCGATTTGAGGGTGGCAAACAGCATCCAGGCGGTCGGCGGCATGACATGAGGTGATATTCACCGACAGAATGTGTCGGATTTGCGCGAGATACGGTGTTTCGTGTCAGATTGTTCCCTCCGGGGAACGGCTTTCCGGATCCGTCGCCAGCAGGGCACCAGCCACCTCGAGACCTCGGAGTGCGACCATCGTGCTGCTCCTTCCCACGCCGCTCATAAGTACGAGCTGGCTCGCCACGCATCTCGGCCATCCGCAGCTGCGCGTGATCGACGCCAGCTGGTACCTGCCCGCCATGGGACGCAACGGCCGCCTCGAGTACAAGGCGGCGCACATCCCGGGCGCCATCTTCGCCGATCTGGAGCAGCTGGCCGACGAGACGGCCCCCTACCCGCACACCATGCCCGCCCCCACCGTGCTGGCGACCCGCCTGGGCGCCCTGGGCATTGGCGATGAACACGCAGTAGTCGTGTACGATGGTTCGGGGCAGAACTTTAGCGCTCCTCGGCTCTGGTGGATGCTGCGCACCATGGGACACGAGCAGGTGGCAGTGCTCGACGGCGGCCTCGACGCCTGGCAGCGGGCTGGGCACACGGTCTCGGCAGAGGCGACATCGTTCGCCCCCGCACAGTTCACACCCCGCTTCGACCCATCGCGCTGGCGCGACCTCGCCGCCATGCGCGCCACTATTGCCGCACGGGATGAGCAGGTAGTGGATGCCCGCTCGGCTGGCCGGTTCACCGGCACCGAAGCCGAACCGCGCGCCGGCGTACGCGGCGGACACATGCCGGGCGCCCATCACGTGCACTACGCCAGCCTCGTGCACCCGGACGGTACCATGAAGCCCGCCGAGGAGCTGCGCGCCACATTCGAGAAGGCGGGCGTGAATATCCACGCGCCCATCGCCGCCAGCTGTGGCACCGGCATCACCGCCTGCGCCGTGTTGCTGGGACTGGAGGTGGTGGGGGCACCGCACACCGCCCTGTACGACGGCAGCTGGACCGAATGGGGCAGCCAACCTGATACGCCGGTGGAGACCGGACCATGATCGCTCACGCCTTGTCCGCGGCCGCCGCCGCCCTCGTCGCGCTCGTCGGCTCCGCCGCCGTGCCGGCGATGCTGCACGCGCAGCCCACGCGCACCGCCGCCCTGCCGCTCTGGAAGCAGGGCGGCTCGGCCTTCGGCATCTTCGTGCCCAGCGAACGGGCCCCCAACGCCACCGACGCCGCCGGCAACCGGCTGCCGCCGCTCTACACCGAACTGGGGGCGCAGGCCCTCGGCGCGAACCCCCTGCTCGACTACCTGTTCCTCAATCTCGAGGGACAGTTCGACATGGGTGCCGTGAAGAACATGGTGGCCGGCCTGGCCCGGCACCCCGCCGGCGCTCGCCCAACGCTACTGGTGCGCATTCCCACCATCGAGGCGGCCGGGGCCGACAGCACCCGGGCGCGCGTGAAGGCCATTCTGTCGGCCGGCGCCGACGGTGTGGTCATTCCCCATGTGCGCACGGCGGCCGAAGCGCGCCTGGCGGCCGGGTTTTTCAAGGAGGCGGGCGCCAACGTGTGGTCACCGGCCAATCCGTCGGGCACCGTGGTGGCGATGCTCATGATCGAGGATCCCGGCGCCGTCGCGGAGATGGAGGCCATGGCGGCAATTCCCGGCTACAGCCTGCTCTCGTGCGGCATTGGCAGCCTCACCATGGCCATGGGCGGTCGCGAGAAGGCCCCCGACGCCGAGGCGGCCTGTCAGCGGGTGCGCGATGTAGCGCAGAAGGCCGGGATGCCCAGCATGATGACCGCCAATGCCGCCACCCTGCGTGACCGCATCACGCGTGGCTATCGGGGGCTGCTGCTCATGGGGGCTACGGCGCAGACCGACAGCCTCATTCGCGTGGGGCGCGAGACGGTGGGTCGCCGGTAGGCACCGACGGCTCGATGACCGCCGTGACGATGGAGTCGAGCGCCGGAAACCACTGCTGCAGGTAGCGGTTCCCCTGGCGCACGATGCGTGAGGGGTTGGGTTCCTCGCCGTACTCGGCGTTGAGCGCGCGCACCACCGCCATGCCGTCCACGACCGAGCCGAAGGGTGAGAACAAGCGCTGCCCATCGAGCTTGCGTGCGTTGTTGCCGGTGTTGATGAACAGCTGGGTGGCGCGCGTATTGGCGCCGCTCGCGGCAAAGGCGATGGTGCCGTCGGCGTTGCTGGAGCGGATGGGATCGTCGGGAATGGCTGCCGTGTCCCACAGGGTGTTCACGGCCGGGTCGCCGTGAATGCCGAACTGCACCACGAAGTTGGGCACCAGGCGAAAGAAGCGCACGCCGGTGAAGTAGCCAATGCGCACCAGCTCGTGAAAGCGATCGGCGCCGCGCGGCGCGAGTGAGCGTTTCACCTGCACCACGAATGCCCCCTTGCTCGTTTCGAAGCGCACGCGGTAGCTGTCGGGGCTGCGCTCCGGCTCGAGCGACGGTGGGGGAATGCGCGGCACCGCCGCGGCGCCGGCAGCGGTCGCCGCCACTGCGTTGTCGGCGGGGCGCGGCGCGTCACCGCCGCAGGCGCCCAGCAGCAGCAACAGGGGCGCAGGCACGAGCCGCGCAGCCAGCGAAGGGGGCAAATGGCGGTGCATCGGTGCAAGCTAAGGCGCCCGCAGCGCCAAGGCATGCGGCTACCGGCAATGGCGCGGTCGCGTTTTCGGTCGCGACGGCCAGGCCCCGTTACATTTGCTGCATGACCCAGCCCAAGCTCTATCGCCTCGTCGGTGCCGACGGCAGCACGGTGGCCAGCCCCACCCCCGGTACGCTGGGCGGACACCGGAAGACGCGCGTGTACGGCCGCCTCGACTGCAAGGCGGCGCGGCGGGCGCTTGGCACCGGCCGCAGCTACGAGCAGCAGCGCGTCTTCTTCGCCGACGAGGCCACCGCGGTGACCGCCGGATACCGTCCCTGCGCTTCCTGTTTGCCCGAGGCGTACGCGCAGTGGAAGGCCAGGGGCGGCAAGTAGCGCCTCAGCTGCGGCGACGTCGCTCCAGTTCCCGCCGTACGGCGCCGGCGCGAATCACGAAGGGCACCAGCGCGATCCCGGGCAGCAGCAGCACCGGAATGAGCGCCACGATGGGCGTCTGCGGTCGCGTGACGAGGATCCACACGAAGACCCCCACCACGACCGCATCGATGACGCCGATGTACACGATCCAGTTGGTGAGACGCGCCTTCATGGCCGACAGCGTCTCGGTCGACAGCGAAGCGAGGTCTTTCATGCGGTCAACGATGCATCTGGTGCAGCGCCCGTTCAAGGGAGCGGGGTGAGCGCCGAGCGCCAGGCGCCGGCCGCGGCCTGGCGGCCCAGACTCGCGTCGTTCCACCTGCGCGGAGAGCTGTTCGAAGTCGTCCGCGATGCAGTTGAAGGCAGGCACGACGCCGCTCACCGCCTTGGCGCGAAAGGCGGTTGGCATGGCGATGCCACAGCTCCTGCATGCGGGTATAGAGCCGCTGCCATGTATTGTGGTTCTCTGGCGAATAGAGCGCAGGAGGCTGTTCGCTGTTCCTGTGCCTCGTTGCCGCGATACGCGGCTCCCCAGTCTAGCGGGAAGAGCATGGCGCGTGATCCCGCTACCTTATCGGCATACCGCGTCGACGCCGCTTCGTCCCCCGGGCTTGGGTCGAACGGGTACCCTCCTGCATACCGTGCGCATGACGATTGCCAGCGACCGTGCCGTCTTCCACATCTGCTCGCGCACCGCGCTGCAGCACGCACGCGCAGCGGGCGTCTATCGCGCGGACAGCCTGCAGCACGAGGGGTTCATCCACCTGTCGCAGGCGCACCAGGTGTTGCCCACGGTGCAGGCCTACTTCGCCGGCGTGCCCGACCTGGTGGTGCTGGTCATCGATCCCACCCGGCTCACGTCACCCCTGCGCTACGAGCCACCGGCACCGCTGCCGTCCCACGCGCCCAAGCCCCCCAGCGACGACCTGTATCCGCACTGTTACGGTCCCCTCGACCTCGCGGCCATCGTGGACGCCGTGGAGGTGGCGCACTTCACCGGCGCGCCGGTGCACGCCGACACGATGGCCGTGCTGCGCCGGTATGCCTTCGAGCGCCTGCCCGTGGAGGGCACCCTCTTCCGCAGCAGTTGGCGATCATCGCGCGACGATGCGCAGGGCGCACCGGCCGGAACGGCCATGATCGGGCTCTATACCGACAGTCCGCGTAGCGTGTCGCTCTTTCACCGGCTCGCCCACGATGAAGTGTGGCACGCCTACGGCGGCGACCCGTTCGTGCTGCATCTGCTGTATGCCGACGGACGCACCGACACGGTGACCATGCACGCCAACGCGGGCGACGATGCGTTGGTGCAGTACGTCGTGCCGGCTGGCACCTGGCAGGCCGGTGAACTGGTGCCGGGTGGCCGCTACGCACTGTTCGGCTGCACCATGGCACCCGGCTTCACCGGCGCCTGCTTCGAGGCGGGGCGTCTGGATGACCTGCGCGAACGCTACCCTGCCGCCGCGGCTACGATCGAGCGCCTGGCGTTGGCCCACGGCGACACCCGCATGCCGGCGGATTTCGCGACGTAGGGTGGACGGGACGAGCCGTCCGTGTCGTCCGTGGTGCGGTACGGCGGCGGTGCGGGGGTGGTGCGGGGGTGGTGCGGCCATGCCCCAAGGCGGCGGAGTCGCGCTAGCTTGCGCGAGTGGCACGTCGCGAGTCCCCCTCTCCTCTCCCTGACGCATTCCATGGTCCTCACCAAAGACGAACTGATTGGCGCGCTCACGCACGAAGTGCAGGTGCTGCGCCATCTCCTCACCAAGATCGACGCCGAGGCGGTGAACTACCGCCCCACGCCGAAGCAGCGCAGCAGCATCGAAGTGGTGCGCTACCTCGTAGTGCAGGGGCCGGTACTCACGACCGCCATCAAGACCGGCACCTTCGACGGGGCGGCGTGGGGCGCCGCGCAGGCGGCGGCCGAACAGGCCGATCTCGCCGGGCTCGATGCCATGCTCGCCACGCAGCCGGCGATGTACGCCGAGCAGTTGGGCGCCATGACCGACGAAGACTTCCGCGGCACCATCCAGCTGTTCGGCGGCCCCATGTCACGCGGCCTGCACTTCGTGACGCTGGTCCTCGCCAACTACGCGGCGTACCGCACGCAGCTGTTCTGCTACCTCAAGCTGTGCGGACGTGAAGAGCTCGGTACCGCCAACCTGTGGCAGGGTCGCGACCCCAAGCCGGCGGCGTAAGCCCGTGCCCATCCCCACCGCCATGCCGGCGCGCATGCGGGCCGTGCGACTCGTGCGCCCCGGCCACCCCGTCGAGATGCAGGAGGTGGCCGTCCCGTCGGTTGGCCCGCACGACGTGCTGGTGCGCGTGCGCGCTGCCGGCATCTGCCACTCCGACGTACACTACCGCGCCGGACGCTCGCGGGTGGAGCCGTTGCCGCTCACCCTCGGGCACGAGGTGGCGGGCGACGTCGTGGCGGTGGGAAACGGGGTGCACACACACGCCGTGGGTGACCGGGTGTGTCTGCACTACCTGGTGATCTGCGGGCAATGTCCGCACTGCGTTGCCGGCCGGGAGCAGTTCTGTCCCACGGGGCTCATGCTGGGGCACTTCACCGACGGCGGGTGGGCCGAGTACATCGCCGTGCCGGCACGCAATGCCGTGCGCTTGCCCGCAACGGTGCCCTACGAACATGGCGCGGTGATGATGTGCTCTTCGTCCACCTCGCTGCACGCACTGCGCAAGGCACGATGCCTACCGGGCGACACGGTGCTGGTGGTGGGCGCCGGCGGCCTGGGGATGTCAGCCATCCAGATCGCGCAGCAGCTGGGGGCGACGCGGGTCATTGCCGCCGACCGCGATCCCACCAAGCTGGCGCTGGCGCAGCGTTTGGGGGCGGTGCCACTCGATGTGCGTGGCCTTGGTCCCGACGCAGGCGCCGCTGCTGTGCGCGCCCTCACCGAGGGACGCGGCGTGGATGTGGCGGTGGAGCTGGTGGGCCATGGGGACACCGTGCAGCTCGCCCTCAAGAGCGTGGCCCCGTTGGGACGCGCCGTGGTGGTGGGGCTCAACGATGTGCCCGTGCCCATCGACAGCTACCGCGATCTGATTGGCCGCGAGGCGGAGCTCATCGGCTCCAACGATCACCTGTTGGGTGAACTCGAGGAGCTCACCGAAATGGCCGCCCGCGGCGCGCTTGTACTGGACGACGTGGTCACCAACCGCGTGGCGCTCGACGCCGACGCCATCAACGCCGTGCTCGATGCCCTCGAGCAGCACCGCGCGCCGGTGCGCACGGTGATCGTGCCCGACTCCGCCGGATAGCGACTGGTGGTGGGCTGGAAGGTACGCCAGCTGTGCCAGAACTCCTGACTCGCCACCAACGCGGTGAGCGTGTCGCTCGCCCCCTGTCCATTGAAGGCGTACGCCCGTCGCGTGCCGCCCTCTCCGGTAACGAGGGAATCGTCTTCCACGCGGAACAGGGCGGTGGCACTCGGCCGCTCGAAGGCGAAGAAGCTGAGACTGTCGCTGGCCAGCGCGATCACCAGCGGCGTGCCGTCAAGCACATCGTTGATGGCCTTCGTGTGCTCGAGATGATTCCAATCGTAGGCGCGACTTTGTGCGCCGATCGTGATGCCCACCACCCAGCTCTTCTCGCCCCAGGAACTGGTGTCGGTGCCGGTGAGCTTCTTGCGACTGGTGCCGCGCTCGTAGGCATAGTCCTTGGCGTACTCGGTCAGGAAGGTGCTGTCCGCCTGCATGATGCGACTGGCCGGATACAGCGACAGCCAGCGCGCGAGCGTCATCTGGCGACTGGGAATCTCGGGGAGCACGGTCCCCTGGCGCGGGCCCACCACGGCTTCGCCGTTGGCCTGGCGCCACCAGCTGCCGGTGCGCTCATCCTCGAGCATGGCGTTGAAGTTGTCCATGCCCACCAGTCGAAACGTCTGCTCCTCGGCGCCCACGAACGGCGAGAAGACCCGGCCGGTCCGGCAGACCGTGCAGTAGGTGACCAGTACGTCCTGTCCACCCACCCGGTCGCGCAGGTGATGATGGTAGCCGATGTACTGGAGCGGGTAGGCACGCGCTTCACCATTCACCACCACGCCCACCACGAGGCGATCGAGCGCCACGCCGTTGTCGGCGGCACTGGCCATGCGCAGCACCGTGGGTGGGCGGAACATCTGGTCGGCCGCCATGCGGAAGTTCACGTACCACGCGAGAGCCGCCACCAGCCCGGTGAGCGGCGCCAGCACCCACCAGCGGCGGGCCGACCGGTCACGCAACAGCGCCAGCGCACCAAGCGCGAGCAGCGTGCCGGCGATACCGCGCACCACCCACCGCGCTGACCACAGCGTGTAGGCCAGGTCGAGACTGCGCATGCGCTGACTGCCCGGCAGCGGCATGATGAAGTACACATTGGCCAGCTCGAACAGGGCCAGCAGCGCCAGCCCTACGGCATAGAATCGTCGCATGCCGAAATGAATATCAGCGCATGCGCCGGTGCCACGCCCCTCCGGCAACACCCCCGTGCACGAACCGTCGCCGGCGTCGCCGGCCTGCGCTATTCCACGCGGAGACGGTCACGCCGATAGCGCTGCCGCAGTCCCCCCGGCACCCACATGGCGTGCTTGAGCAGAAAGACGATGAGCTTGAACCGCTTACCCGGCACACACACTACGGCGCCGCGGGATCGCGCCTGCGCGAGGCTCTCGTCCACCACCCGCTCGGCCGACAACCACGCCCACCCGGGGATCCCCTTGCGCCCACTCCCCAGCCGGTCGTGGAACTCCGTGTAGGTGAAGCCGGGGCACAACGCTTGAATGTGTACGCCGCTCCCCTCCAGTTCCGTGGCGGCGGCCTCGCAGTACACGCGCTGGTACGCCTTGGTGGCGTTGTAGTTCACGTTGCCGGCGGTGGGCGACCAGCTGGCGACACTGGCCACCACGATGATTGTGCCGGCGGCGCGCTCGGTCATGCCGGGCAACGCAGCGCTCACCAGCTCGTGCGTGCAGGTGACGTGCAGGCGCAGCATCTGCCGCTGCTTCTCCGGATCGGCGGTGAGCAGCGTCCCGCGCGTACCGAACCCGGCGTTGCTCACGAGAAAGGCCAGCCGCGGCTCCGCGCGCAGGCGGTCGGCAAGCCGCGCCATGTCGGTGTCGACGGAGAGGTCGGCCACGAAGGGCTCCGCCGCCACGCCGTGCGAGGCAGCAAGCGCGGCGCATACCGCATCGAGGCGCACGTGGTCACGCGCCACCAGCAGCAGGTCGTGTCCCGCGGCGGCCAGTCGCTGCGCGAAGACGTGCCCGATGCCGGCCGTGGCGCCGGTCACGACGGCGAGCGGCCGGGGTGACATCACGCGAGCTCCGCCGCGCACATCACTCCGGGCTCCAGCGCACCTGGAACTCCAGCTCCTCGGTTCCGTCGGTACGTTCGTGTTCGATGGTGAACTCCGCGTGCGCGGGAACACGCAACCGTTCACCGGCTACCTGGATGGTGAACGGCGCTTCCGACTCGATGGCGTCGGCAAGGCGGCGCAGCTTGGCAACGAACTGCGAGCGCGAGTAGTGGCGCTCGAGATCACGGTCACGGCGAGCGGGCATGGGCAGTGAAGAATGAGGAGCCGGGCCGTCGCCTCGTGCGACGGCAGGTGGTGGAAAGATGACGCCAACGCGTGCCGGAACCTACGTCGCCCCAGCGGCCCCCCGCCGCCTCACTCCTGCTGAAACTCCGCCACCACCAGGCGGCGCCGGTCCTGCGGGTGGGTGCGCACGACGATGGTTTCGGCGTTGATGGTGGCGCGAACGGTGCGGGCCGTATCGGCGGCGAACCAGCGAAGCGCCCGGTCGACGGTGGGCACCCCCGGGGTGATACCCGCCGCCGGGACCCCATCGAAGTGCACCGTATCGCGCGAGGCGCCCAGGTATCCGCGCGGCCGCGTCATGAGCACGCTCACGCTGTCGCGACGCGGTGCCAGTGGCGCCGGCAGGCGGAAGTTCACCACGGCGCTCGAGCGGGAAAAGCTGCTGCGATATACGTGCAGGATGACGCTGCTGTCGGGCATTGCCACTTCGAATTCGTACCGGGCGGTGGCGCTGGCCCGAAACGGGCCCCAGCGGCCGTCGTCGCGCGTGACGGCGCGATGCACGGCCACACGCGTACGTACCCCGCTGGCGGCATCCACCTCGTGCACCGTGACCACGGCGCGCGCGAGCGGCACGTTGGTGGGCTGGCCGCCGGCATTGGCGCTGACCATGCCATCGAGCACCACCGCGCTGTCGGGCACGATGGCGAGGGTTCGCGCAGGCCGCCCCACGATGAAGCGATACTGCGCGGCAAAGGCCGCCGCCCCGAAGGCCACTTCCCGATGATCGGTTCCGGGGAGCACCACGTTGGTCGCGCCTGCCAGTGCCGGCGAACGCGCGTCCACCCCGGTCGCCATGGTGGGCGCGCCCATGGCGGCACCGGTGGGCTGCGCGTACTTGTCGAGCGAGTCGCTGCGCAGGGCAAGAAAACGCACACCGGCCACCACTTCACTGCCCGCGTTGAGCGCGCGCAGATACGGGGACAGGCCGTTGAATTCACTCTCGGGCGTCATGGTGGCCAGCGCCATGACGCCATGATTGGGGGTGCCGCAGGTGATCACGTGCGACACGTGGGCCGCGCCGCCACCGAAGCGCACGTAATGGCGCATGGTGAGGCCGCCACGCGAACTGCCCACCAGCGCCACCCTGTTGGCGCCGGTGCGCAGCAGCACCCGCGTGACGAAGGCGGCGAGCGCGGCCGCCTGATCCTCGGGGGTACTGCGGTTGCTTTCGCGCGCGGTGGGGGTGCTGGACGCCGACGGATGCGGGAGGTCGACCGCAAAGAGCCGGTCGCGCGGATAGCCGTTGCTTTCGAAGCGCCAGATGGTGTTGTCCCACAAGCCGGCGTGGTCGCCGTTGCCGTGCACGAATACGATGGGAATGGGTGCCGCTGCGGCAGCACTCCGACGCGCGGGCGCCGGCCGCTGCGCCGCCTGCTGGGCCGTCAGCGGCGTGACCATGGCGCCCGGCGTGGCGACGCTCAGGGCAAGCAGTGCGCGGGTTCGTGCGACCCGCGACGCCCACCACCTCATGGCGCCACCGGCTGTACGCGCACGGCCGTGCCGTAGCAGAGCACCTCGGTGACGCCTGCCATGAGTTCGTTGGCGTCGTAGCGGATGCCGATCACCGCGTCGGCACCGGCCATCTCGGCCTGCACGATCATGGTGTCGAACGCCTGCTGCCGCGTACGCTCGGCCAGCTGCGTGAACAGCGAGATGTTGCCGCCGATGAGCGTCTGAAAGCTGGCGCCGATGGTCCCGAACACCGACCGGGAGCGCACGACCACGCCCCGCACCACCCCGAAGCTCTCGACGATGCGATACCCCGGCAGCTCGAAGGTGGTGCTCGTCATGTTGTACGGAATGTCGATGGCCTGCGCGTGTATCACGGAATCCATGGGGACCATCGGGTGTGAGTCAACGTGTGTGGCGAATCCATCGCCAGGTGTCCGCGAGCGAGGGTTCCTTGCCGTGCAGCAGAATGCCAAGGGCGAAGATCGTTCCCGCCGCGCGACGAAAGGCCCACGCCGCCGTGGCCAGGAGCAGCACGGCCAGGGTGGGCTCCCACCACGGCACGCTGGTAAGCAATAGCCGTACGGGAAGTACCGCCATGCTCGTGAGCGGAAAGACCGACAGGACCTGAGCCACGACCGTGTCGGGGCGCGAGAGCAGGCTGAACGCGAGACCCAACGGGAGCACGGGTACCAGCAGCAGCGACGAGCGCGGCGACGAGTTGGGATCGTCGATCGTGGCGGCGACGGCAGCCATGAAGGAGAACCACATGATGATGCCGAGGAGCGTCACGAGCGCCACCACCGCCACCATGCCAGCGTCCCCCGGCATGGCCGGCATGGTGAAGGTGCTGGAGCCAAGGAGCCGTGGCAGTGTGGCCAGCAGCACGAGACTGGTGGCGCCAAGCAGCAAGGTGCTCGCCAGCGCTGCACTGGCGAGTCCGAGGATCTTGCCATCCATCCAGGTTTGCGGCGTCACGATGGCAATGACCTGTTCGGTGATGCGCTGCTGCTTCTCCCCGGTGATGCCGGTGAAGAGTGAGGCGAAGCCGTTGAAGAGCACCAGGATGCCGCAGGCGAGAATGCCGCCGGTAATCAACCGACTGGACGCATCACTGCCCCCCTGCCCACGCGACACGGTGGAGACCGCAACGGAGAAGGGGGTGAGGAGCGACGCGCGCTGTGCGTCGGTGATGGGCAACGCGGCGAAGGCGGCGCCCTGGCGCGCGCCGGTGAGCGCCGTCTCCACGGCGCCGGTCCATGCCGCGCGCTTGCGGACCACGATTTCCGCGGCCTGGGCGCTGCGCACGAGCAGGACGCCGCCCACCGAATCGGCGGCAACGGCCGCACGCGCCGCCTCCTCCGTGGCGTAGCGGGCGGGGAGCCAGACCACGTCGTCCACCACGGGTAGCGGGAACCCCAGGGCGGCCCCGTTCACGACGGCCACCTCGGTGGCCTTGGCTTTGGCGTCGTTCACCAGCTTGGTGAGCACGCCCGAGGCGGTGCCCACCGCCGCCATGATGGCAATGCCGATGACCTGCTGCCGCCACTTCACGAACCGGTTGAACTCCCAGCTGGCGATGCGGCGCACCTGCTGCCACCGCGATTGCTCATGGCCGCTCGTGCTGCTCGTGCTGCTCATGCCACCTCCGCCAGAACGGGCGCCGGCACGGCGCCTACCGTGTTGATGTACACCTCATGCAGCGTCGGTTGCTCCGTGCGCACATCGACGATGGTGAACAGCTGGGCACAATGGGCCAGCAACTCGCCCACGGGCGAAGCCGCGCCCAGCGTGATCTCCATGCTGCCATCATCGTGGACCACCACACCCGTGGCCGCCGGGTGCGCCCGCACCTGTTGCACGGCCTCGGCGGTCACCGACGTCGCGTGAAGCACGACCTTGCGGTCGCCCCCCCACCGCGCGCGCACATCGGGAATGGTTCCGTGCAGAACCTCCCGTCCGTGCTGCATCACGAAGAGGCGGTCGGCCAGCCGTTCCACGAGCGCCATCTGGTGTGCGCTGAACAGCACGGTCGTGCCTTCGTCGCGCAGCCCCTGTACCAGCGACAGGAACAGCTCCTGATTGAGTGGATCGAGTCCGCTGAACGGTTCATCGAGGATCACGAAACGCGGCCGGTGCAGCACGGCGGCCGCGAACTGCACCTTCTGCTGGTTGCCCTTGGAGAGCGCGCCCACCTTGTCCTTGAGTCGGCCTCCCAGCTCGAGGCGCTCCAACCACGCGGTCGCCGAGGCGCGAGCGTCGGTGCGGGTCATGCCACGCAAGGTGCCGAAGTACTCGAGCACGGTGACGAGCGGCTGGTCCTGGTACAGGCCGCGATCTTCCGGCAGGTAGCCGATCTGACTGGCGGGCAGACGGGACGCGGTACTGCCGCCCTGCTGCCACTCAATGCGGCCGCTATCCGGGTACGTGATGCCCACCAGCATGCGCAGCAGAGTGGACTTGCCGGCACCGTTGGGGCCGAGCAGGGCAAAGATCTCGCCGGCCGTGACATGGAACGAGATGTCGTTCACCGCATGCACCTGCGCGAACCGCCGGTGCACGTGCGCTACGTTCAGCATGGTCGCTCGTGGAGGAGGAGTGGACGCGTTGAACCCGGAGATCATACGCGACAGGCCCCCCGCGGTTTCCAACGGTGCGCCGGAGTCGCGCCCCGACGGCGGCGACGCGACATTGCAGGCATGACCGCGCTGAGCGACGACCCCTCCTGCCCGGAGAGTGACCGATGAGCGAAGTGAAAGTGGCCGCGGACAAGCTCAAGTCCACCCTGAAGCAGCTGCTGCGCGAGGGGAACGTGCGGCGGGTGATCATTCGCAACGCCAGCGGCCGCACGCTGCTGGACATGCCGCTCACCGCCGGTGTGGCAGGGGCGGTGCTCATGCCGTTCTGGATGGCCGTGGCGGGCGTGGTTGCGCTGGCCAAGGAGTTCACCGTGGTGATCGAACGCGACCCGGATACCGCGGTGGTGCGGGCCGATCCGCCGTGAACGGCAACGCCGTGCGCGGCAACGCCGTGCGCGGCGCGCGGTGCCTCAGTCGGCCGCGCCCAGCAGCCGACGAATGGCCTGCGCCAGCCGCTCTGCCGCCGGTGGGTCCACGTTGGCCAGCACGATCACGTCGCGCCCGCCCGGCAGGTCCCCTTCGATGATGGCGTTCACCCCGGGGCTCCCGCCGGCCACGCCGATGCCGGGTGGTGGGGCCTGCGGCAGCCGGCGTTCGCGCAGCGCCTGCACGAAGCGCACGAGGTCGGCGGCCGACGCGTAGCCGCCGCCGGCCGACGACCCGCGCGCCGGCAGCGTGGCCACGTTGCTGCGCGGCGCCGAGGGGGGGACACCCGGTTCCGCGCCGCGCGTGCTCCCACGCGCCGCGAAGGCCGGCAGCGAATCGCGTCGCCAATGGGCGCTGCGGGTCATGCCGGCCGGCCCGTACACGCGCTCCGCGACCACGTCGAAGTACGAGCGCTGGGTCCGCTGCTCGATGAGCAACCCCAGCAGCACGTAGCCGGCATTGGAGTAGGCGTCGCGCGAACCGGGGGTGAACTGCAATGGTTCGTTGACGAACAGTGGCAGGAAGTCGCGCAGGGTGCGCAGCGAGGCACGCGCCGCCGAATCACCGGCGAAGATGTTCCCCTGGACGCCGCTGCGGTGCGTGAGGAGCTGGCGAATCGTGATGGCGCGCGCGACGGCGGCGTTGGGATATTGCGGCCAGAGCGCCGCCAGAGTGGTATCGAGCGACCACCCCTGTTCGGCCGCCAGCTGCCGCACGACGATCTGGGTGAACAGCTTGTTCACGGAACCCAGGTTGAAGGCGGTTTCTGCGGTCGGCGATGGCCCGCCCGGCGCGATGGTGCCCGCGGCAGCGAGGTGCACGACGACACCGCCACGACCGATCGCCACGACGCCGGAAAAGCCGGGGGTGGCCGCGACGAGTGAATCGACGCGGCGGAAGAGCTGGGAATCCGGGATTGCCGGCGGTTGAGGAACTGACTGGGCGCCGGCGAGCGTGGCGGGTGCCAGGAGACCGGCGAGAACACCGGTGCGGGCGAGCCAGCGCGCGGTGCGCGAGAGGGAGGAGGAGGGCCTTTCCGGAGGACCCTGAGGCCGTGCGCAGGAGTCGCCTCGCACCGACAGCGCCGGCACCAGGCGGTTCGCACGCCACCTGAACGGGCTACCGGTTCTCGCCATGTCCGCGAAAGCCGAGGCGGGTGTTTACGGCGCGGCGCTCGTCGAGGGACATGGCCGACCAGCGCGCAATCTCCGTTCGCGTGCGCCCGCAGCCATGGCAGCGGTCGTGCACGTCGAGACGGCACACCTTGATGCAGGGGGATTGCGTGGACGACGACGCGGCATTCAGCCGACCGCGGCTCGCTCCGACGTCCTGTTCAACCGGGGGTACCATCCTCGCAAGGTAGCGGGCGTCCATGTGGAATTCACGGCGGGGCGTGCGGGCGCAGCGCGTGGATGGTCACATCGACCGGCTGCGCCGCCAGCGCTGATGCGGGTGGCCCCTCGAGAGTGAACCCCGCCAGTGTCGCCGGTCCGGTATCGAACGCCTGCAAAGTGGGGGTGTGCACGGCGTACGGGGCGTGCGATACCGTTCCACGATAGAGGCGCTGCCGCGCGTTGGCGCAGTAGAGGGCATACCGCTCCACCAGGAAGTGCTCCAGTGAACCGACCATCACGGGCGCGCCGTCTTCGCGGGTACTCCATGCATAGCGCCATGGCGACCGCGCCTGCCCCCAACGGCGACACTGGTACTGGAGCGTTTCGCCCGCCTGGTCGCGCCCGCGTCGGGCGCGCATGCGCGCGTGCTGGTACGGCAAATGAAAGAGCGAGCGGGCGAGCGCCACGGCCACAGGCTGATTGCAGTCGAGCGAGTAGAACCACACCCCCGGGTTGCCGGCGCGGTCGCGCACGTAGGTGCGCACGTTCAGTTCGAGGAACCACGAAAGCCACGGCAGCGGCGGCAGGAAGCGCGGGCGCACGCGCGCCATGGCGAAGGGCACGATGCCCACCCACGCGTTCCCGTGGAACGTGTCCACGGAAAGACCGGGCGGCAGCGTGGCCTGCACGGCCGCCGGGTGTACCGGCCAATGCAGAAAGAGCAGGTCGCGCCATTGCTGCGTACCCACGGCGACCGTGCTGGGCAGGGCGGACCATGAGGGGGGTGCCGAACGCACGGCGGGCGCGGGAGTGGCAGGCATACGAAACCATGGGAAGGTACAGGGCGTCCTCCGTCCCGCCAGGCACAGGCGTCCGCGCGTTGTGCCGTCGGGTCGGCCCTGCCAGACGGGACAAAGCGTTTCGGAGACATCGTGTCGTCACCAACAACCAGACAGGACACTGCGTTGAGCGATACCCCCGACCGCCCTCGATCGTCTGACCGTTGTCCGCACTGAGTAATCTCGACATTACCCGGCACGCCATTCTCCGTCGCCTATGATTGCGCCTCCCGCTTCTGCCCAATGGTTGCGTCGAACCGAGCCGTCGGTTGCGGCCATCGGTGCGGCCATCGGCGCCGCCAGCGCAGCGAGCGACGGCGGTCGTCCGCCGATTACGGCGGCACCGGGGAGCGATCGGCACCCAGACGAGGTGGAGGCCGTCCGGGAGTGCCTCATGCTGCTCGGGAAGGCCGTGCGGTGTTTCCAGACCCTGCCCGCGAGCAGCCCGATTTGCGTGGCGGCTATCGCCGCGGTGCACGCGGCGCTCGGCCGGCTCCCCGGTGGCGAACCTCTGGCGTTCCGCGTGGGTGCCTCGTGGGTGACGATCCACGAGACGGTCACCATCACGCTCAACGGTGGCGAGGTCGATCTCGCGCGCCGCCTGCACCGCGCCCAGGTGGAGGCCGTGGAGATCGCGCGCTCCGTCACACCCGCCGAGCTGAGCCGCTTCTGTGCCGAGTTGGGAGGACTCAACGAGACTGCGCTGACTGCAGGCGCCTTCGCAAGCAGCTGGAGTGGGCAGCGGGGTGAATGGATCACCGTACGCGCGGCGCATCGCCCGGTGGTGATCGATGCCGGCACCCCACCAGCAGTGGTCCAGCGACTGGTTGACGCCGCGCAGCGCCAGCGACAGGAGCAGCAGGCCGACAGCGGATCGGTGCGTCATTGCTATCCGCCGCAGCGGGGATGGGTGCGCGTCGATCCCTCCGTGACCTGCGACGCCGTGACGATGGCCGACCTGGCGCTGCTGCTCGGTGATCCCGTGGAACTGGCAGTGGCCTTGACGCGCCTCACGGACGAGGGGCCAGCCACAGCCATCGATCGGCAGACCGCCTTTGCCGACCGGTTCACCGAGTTGGCGGCGCTGTTCGCGACCTTCGATCCGCAAATCGGGGAGCTGCTCTTCTCGAAACTGGCCCGGTCGCTGCTCGACCTCGACGAGAGTCGCCGGATCGCGCTGTTGCGAAACACAGTGCTCCCCGGCCTCCTCGATGGCGCGCTGGAGGGCTCCGTGCTTGCCAGCTTTCCTGATGTGGCCTTGGCCGACGCGCTTTGTCTGCTGCTCGACCTCGAGACGGCGGCCCCCGAGCTGCTGGCCACGGCGGTGGATCGCCTGGGCCTCCCCTCGGAACGGCGTGAGGCACTCGACCCGCTGCTCCGCGATCGCCTGGGGCGGCGCGTGGCCACCGGCCCGGCGGCATACGGGCCCGACAGCGCCATGGAGCGGTTTGCCCGGAGACTGATCGCGGTGGATCCCGCAGGCCGGCGCCACTTCGCCGACTATGTAGCGTTCGATCTCGCACTCACGGACGCGACGACTGAGGAGACGCGGTGCCTCGCACGCGACATCGCGGCCATGGATGAGACCGATACGCACCTCGAGACCGTCTCCCGCCTGTTGCGGGTCGTACCCGATTCCACCTCGGCGGCACGGTTGCTGGCGCAGGCGGATGCGTTGCTGGACACGCTTGGTCGGCAAGGGCGGTGGATGACGGTGGCGCAGTGGGGTTGCCACCTGCGCACGCTGGCCGAGAGCGACCAGCCATCGCATCCGGAGGTGATCGCGGAGATCACGGTCGCGTGGCGCCACTTCTGGACCCTCGATCGCCTCGCCCTGCTGGTGCGACAGGACGCGCACGAACGTCTTTCCCCAACCACCACCGGCGCGCTCCTCGACGGGTTCGGGGCGCACCTGATCACCGCGATCGTCGCCGGCTGCCATGATCCCGTCATGGCCGATCGCGCCCGCGCGTTGTTGGCCGGGTTGGACGACCATGCCTCCACCGTCGCGCCCATGCTGGCCCCACAGCTGACGTCGGCGAGGGGCGAGTTCCGCCTCGCGATCATCCGTTTTCTCGGTCGCGCGGGGACGGCCTATGGCAGCAAGGTTGCCGCCGAGCTGGCCTCGGGCGACGACAACGCGGTTCGGGAAGCGCTGGACGCGCTGGCCACGATGGGGAGCTCGGTGGCAGCAATCACGGTAGCGCGCCACCTGGTGACTGGTCCCGCGTCGACGCGGGACGCGGCCGCGGAGGCGCTGCTGCGCTTCGCACCAGCCCAGTTGCAGCCCCGTCTGCACGACCTGCTCGCCAATATGGAATTCGTTCGGCGACATCCCGGCCTGGCGCAGCAGTTGCTTGACCGCGTCAGCCGTCCCGTCTCCGCCGATATAGCGCCGGCGCTCCGTGCGCTGACGGCGTTGCGTTTCCACCTCTGGAACCCCGCCCTGGTTCGCGTAGCCCGCAGCGCCTCGCAGCTCCTGCGGGCATGACCCCCTGTCGATGACCCTTCCCGTTCGCCCGCCCACCCCAGTCGGCAGCGCGGCTCCCGCCGCCGGGCCAGTGGCCATTTTGCGAGGCATCGGCACCGTGCGCCGTCTGATTGGACTGTATCCGCACGGGCACCCGCTCGTGGAGGAGCGGCTGCGGGTGCTCCACGAGGCGATACGGGCGCAGCTGCGCCGCGAGTCGCCCGTCAGCATCGATATCGTCGAGGGGGGGATCACCGTCGACAGGGAGTCTGGGCCGCTGGAGCTGGAGACCGGCGGCCAGGTCATCGACGACCTCCTGGCCCTCGGCGTCCAGAGCATTCAGCTCGATGTGGGCGTGAACCACGAGGAATTGCGCGCGCTGGCCCAACTGCTCTGGGACATGCAGCACCATCCGATCGAGGGCACCGTCGCGGCCCAACTCGCCGACCGTGGGATACGACATGTTCGCCTGAGCCGGCTGGTGCCGCTCGACACGCGCCAGGTGGTGCCGGATTGGCCCGACGCGCCATCCGGGGTGCTCGATCCTGACTATGCGGAATCGATCATGATGTCCAAGGCGACCTTCGACGAGTTCTCCAGCGGCGGTGAGATCACGGCCAGCACCGTGCGGGACTTCGTCCAGCTGCTGATGTACAAGGTCTCGCGCAGCAACGCCGTGCTCAGCCAGATCCTCGCGGTGAAGAAGTACGAGAACCAGACGTGGCTCCACTCGGTGAATGTGGCGATGCTCAGCCTGCTGCTCGGACGGCAGGTCGGTCTCCGTGACGAGTTGTTGGGCGCGCTCGTCGAGGCGGCGCTCCTGCATGACATCGGAAAGACGCACGTGCCGCTCGATATCCTGCGGAAGCCGGGCGCACTGGACGACCGGGAACGACGCCTCGTCGAACGCCATCCCGCGCATGGCGCCGAGTTCCTGTTGCGCACGCCGGGATTGCATCCGCTCACGCCGCGCCTGGCGCTCGAGCATCACCGTACCGTGCGGGGGACCGGCTACCCGGATCTCGGCGACGGGGTCATTCCGCACCCCATGAGCCAGCTCCTCTCGGTGGTCGACATCTACGAAGCCGTCACGGGTGTGCGCACGTACCGCCGCCCTGCCCCACCCGAGCAGGCGTGCCTGCTGCTTGCCCGGCTCGCCGGCGACACCCTCAACACCTCGCTGGTCAAGACGTTCGTGAACGCGATCACGTTCTTTCCGCTGGGCTCGCTGGTCCGCACCAGCGACGAGCGGCTCGGGGTCGTGGTCCGTATCACCGAGGGCGACCTGCTGCATCCGGTCATTGTGCCGGTCAACGACCGGTTCGAGCGCGTGGGAGACGAAATCGACACGAGCTCCCGTGATGGGCGTGGGGCGTATCGCGTCCATATCGTCGAGAGCGTCGCCCCTCCGGACGAAACGTTCGACGTTGCCGCCTACCTGACCGATCGCGCCGCCTGATTCGTCGCTGGATGCGCCCCATGGCGCCGGTCACCCGCTCTCGTGAGCGGTGGCCCCGAACGTCTGGCCCCCCTCATCCGTTTGTTAATGGGCGCGTCGGGCCGCATAGTTTACCGACGGTTTGGTGCCCGTGCACCGCACGCGCCCCCGGCGCCGTGCTGCTTTTTCACCCCTCCGCCACTGACGGCGTGCCCCTGTGGGCGCCGTCTCGGGAGTCCTTCGTGAAAGTCGTCCGTTCCCTGTTGAGCCTGGCCCTCGTAGCCGGCGGCTCTCTCGAGGCCCAGCAAGCCACCCGCACCGAACCAATCGCCGGCCTGCGCGCCAACGCGACCGGCTTCCATGCGCTCATTGGCGCTCGTGTGGTCACCGCCCCGGGCCAGGTCCTCGACAACGCGACCATCGTGATCCGCAACGGTGTTGTGGCGGCGGTGGGGGCCGGTATGGCCCCGCCGGCGGGCGCCCGGGTTTGGGAGCTCAAGGGGCTTACGGTGTACCCGGGCTTCATCGATGCGCACGCCGATCTGGGCGGTGACGCCCCGCAGCAGGGGGGCGACGTTGGCCCCACGCACTGGAATCCACAGGTGCGTGCGTGGTTCAGCACCACAGCGAACCTCAAGGACGACACCACCCGCCGCACCGCGCTCCGCTCACTCGGCTTCGGCGCGGCACTTGCCGTGCCGCGTCAAGGGCTGTTCCGCGGGACCGCCTCCGTCGTACATCTCGGCGACGCCGGCGTCCGCGAGCGGGTGCTGCGCCCCGATCTCGCACAGAGCGTCGGCTTCTCACGGTCCTTCGCGCTCGGCGGCACCTACCCCAACTCGAGCATGGGGACGATCGCCCTCATGAAGCAGACACTCCTCGACGCGGAGTGGTACGGCCGCGCGTGGGGCGCCTACGAGACGAGCGGCCGCTCCATCCTGCCGCCCGAGACGAGCGAGGCGCTTGCGGCGCTCGGCAAGGCCGTGAAGGGACAGCAGCCGGTGGTCTTCCAGACCAACAACGAAGAGGAGTACCTGCGCGCGTTCAAGCTCGCGAGCGAGTACAAGCTCACACCATGGTTCCGCGGCAGCGGCCAGGAGTACCGTCTCGTCGACGTACTCAAGGGACGTGCGGAGCCGCTGATCGTACCGCTCAACTTCCCGGACGCGCCGAATGTGGCGAACCCCGAAGCGGCGAGCGACGTGTCGCTGGCCGACCTGCGGCACTGGTACCTCGCGCCCACCAACCCGGCGCAGCTGGCCACGAACGCCATCCCGTTCGCCATCACGGCCGACGGGTTATCGTCGCTCAACCAGTTCTTCCCCAACCTGCGGGTGGCCGTGGCACGTGGCCTCGCGCCCGAGCGGGCGCTGGCGGCCCTCACCACGGTACCGGCGGGCTTCCTGGGGATCGAGAAGACCCACGGTACGATCGCGGTGGGCAAGGTGGCCAACCTCGTGGTGAGCGAGGGCGATCTCTTTACGGAGGAGGGCGCCATCCGCGACGTGTGGGTGCAGGGTACCCGCTACGGCGTCACCCGTGCGCCGCAGGTCGACCCGCGCGGAACGTGGACGATCGCGTCCGAGGATCAGGGCACCTTCCGCAGCGCCACGCTGCGCCTCGAGGGACCGCTCAACCGCATCCGCGGCACCATTGAAATGCCGAGCCGCCGGCCGGTGAACCTCACCGGTGTGCGCATCATTGCCGAGACGGGCCGCCTTGAGGCGACGTTCAACGGCGAGCAACTGGGCCTCGAGGGCGCGGTCCTGCTCTCGGGCTCGGTGCGTGGCGAGGAGTTCTTCGGCTGGATGTCGCTCCCCACCGGCACCGATGCGAACTACAAGGGCACGCGCACCGAAGCCTATCAGGGGCCCGCGCGCGGCGCCGTCGCGGTGAAGGTCCCGAAGATCGACCTGCCGTTCATTCGCCCGTCCATGGAGTATGGACGGAGCGCGCCGCCCGCGCGGCCGGCGGCCGTGCTGGTGCGCAACGCCACCGTGTGGACGTCCGGTCCGCAGGGGAAACTCGAGAATGCGGACCTGCTCGTGCAAGCGGGCAAGGTCGTACGCGTGGGCAAGGGGCTCACTGCCCCCGCTGGGGCCACGGTGATCGACGCCACCGGCAAGCACGTCACGCCGGGGCTCATCGACCCGCACACGCATGGCGGCGTCACCGACATCAACGAGAGTGGGTTCGCGATCGTCCCCGAAGTGCAGATGGGCGACGTGGTCACGCACAACAATATCTGGTTCTATCGCCAGCTCGCCGGTGGCCTCACCACCACCATGATCAAGCACGGCTCCGCCAACCCGATCGGTGGCGAGAACGTGTTCGTGAAGACGCGCTGGGGCTCGCTCCCCGACGAGTACAAGATCCAGGGCGCGCCGCGCACCGTGAAGTTCGCGCTGGGGGAGAACCCGAAGCGCAGCCCGACGCGCTACCCGAACACGCGCATGGGTGTGCAGGAGATCATCCGTGACCATTTCATGGCCGCGCGTGATTACGAGAAAGAGTGGAAGAACTGGGAGAAGACAAAGACCGGCATTCCACCGCGCAGGGATCTGCGCATGGAGGCGTTGCTCGACATTCTCAACCGGAAGCTGCTCGTGTCGTCACACGGCTATCGCGCCGACGAATTCCTCGCGCTCGTGCGCCTGACCGAGGAGTTTGGTTTCAAGGTGCAGACGCTGCAGCACGGTGTGGAAGCGTACAAGATTGCCGACGAGCTGAAGAAGTCGGGCGTGGCCGCGGTGGTGTGGAGCGACTGGGGCGCGTTCAAGATGGAAGCATACGACGCGACCAGCTACAACGCGCGCCTGCTCATGGAGGCTGGCGTGGTCACGTCGCTGCACTCCGACGACAACGAGATCTCCACGCGCATGAACTGGGAGGCGGGCAAGCTGCTGCGCAGCGGCGTGAACGAGATCGACGCGCTCAACACGGTCACGATCAATGCGGCCAAGGCCGTCGCGATCGACAGCCGAATCGGCTCGCTCGAGTCCGGCAAGGATGCCGACTTCGTGATCTGGAACGGCAACCCGCTGTCGCAGTTCACCAAGGCCGAGCAGACCTGGGTCGACGGCCGCCGGTACTTCTCTCTCGACGAGGACAAGGTGCTGCGCGACGAGGTAGTGAAGCAGCGGGCGCAGCTGCTGCAGGCCGTGATCGCGGCGAGCGCCACCGACGCCCCGGCGGCGGGCGGCGCGCCGACGCGCGGCCGCGGTCCGGGAGGCCGCTGAGCATGCATCCCATCACGAAGCACTTCACGATCAGCTCCGGGGCCCACACCATGAACACTGCCGCGCGCGTAGCGGCCCTCTCCGCATCGCTGGTCGCGGGTGGGCTGCTCGCCACCGTCATCACGCCCCGGTTGGCCGAGGCGCAGGTCGTCATTCCCACGGCCGAGCAGAGCCAGCCGGTGGTGCTGAAGGGAGCGACGATCCACACGGTCACCAAGGGCGAGATCGCCAATGGCATCATCGTGATGGATCGCGGCAAGATCACCGCCATTGGTGGTCCCGAGGTGGCCGTGCCGCGCGGCGCGAAGGTGGTGGACTACACGGGCAAGCACATCTATCCCGGGCTCATCGACGCGTACAGCACGGTGGGCATCTCCGAGATCGGTGCAGTTGACATGTCCAACGACGTGAACGAACTCGGCGACTTCAACCCGAACGTGCGCGCGGAGGTGGCCGTGAATGCGGAGAGCCGGCACATCGGGACCACGCGCAATGCGGGTGTGCTGGTGGCCTTTGCCACACCGGGAGGCGGACTCATCTCCGGCCTGTCCAGTGCGATCTCGCTGGAAGGGTGGACGTGGGAGGAGATGAGCATGAAGGGCGCCGCCGCGCTCAACGTGAACTGGCCCGACCCCAACGCCCGGCCGCGGCGGTTCGGCGGCGGGCCGCCGCCGGGCATGGGCGGACGCGCGCAGCCGGCGCCCAAGACGTACGCCGAGCAGGTGGAGGAGATCCGCAATTTCTTCGGCGAGGCGCGCGCGTATCGCGACGCCATCAAGGCGGGGCAGATGGTGCGCACTGACTCGCGTTTTGCCGCCATGATCCCCGCACTCAACGGCGAGATGCCGGTGGTGGTGGCAGCCGAGGGTGTGGCGCAGATGAACGACGCGCTCACGTGGGCCCGGCAGGAAGGGGTGAAGCTGGTCATTCGCGGCGGTCGGGACGCCGTGAAGGTGGCACCGCGCCTCAAGGCGGAGAACGTGCCGGTCATTCTCACCTCCACCATGTCGGCGCCGGCGCGCAGCGACGACGGCTACGACGAGGCCTACGCCACCCCGGCCGCGCTCTTCAAGGCCGGGGTGCGCTTCGCCATCGCCGGTGAGGGGAATGCCCTGTACAGCTATCGGCTGCCATGGGATGCGGGCGTGGCCGTGGCGTTTGGCCTCCCCGAGGAGGAAGCGCTCAAGGCGGTGACCATCAATGCCGCCGAGTTCATGGGGGTGGCGGACAAGGTGGGATCCCTCGAGGTGGGCAAGGAAGCGACGCTGGTGATCACCACCGGGACGCCGCTGGACATGACGACCAACATCATTCAGTCGTATATCCAGGGGCGCGAGATCGACATGAACGACATCCAGAAGCAGTTCTTCAAGAAGTACCTGGAGAAGATCAACCAGCAGAAGAAGAAAATCGCCAGCTGATGTCGTGGTGCGCTTCTCCAGCCCCGTCCGGGGACTCGGCAGGGAGCGCGTGACCACACGGGTGCGGCAGCCAGCGTAGCGGACCGGTTCCCCCTCCTCAGCCGTCGTTCGTGCGACTAGGGGCGGGGGGCATGGCGCTGGACCTGCTCGGCCATAAGGCGCAGCAGCTCCTGGTTGCTCCACGGCTGCCATCCGTGCGGCTTGAGCGGGCGGCCGTAGTCGAAGCGGCCGGCGTAGTATGGCCCCTTCCCCGGCTCCTTCGTGCTCTCGAGAAACGCTTCGAGCTTGTAGACGGCGAGGTTGAGGAAGTAGTTGTCCATGTCCCCCACGGCGACATGCAGCTTGCCCACCAGCTGCGGCCCCACGGTGGACCAGTGGCGCTCGAGGTAGTCGCGCAGATCGTAGCCTCTGGCGCGCATTGATTCGGCCACACGGTGGTCGAGGACCCCGGTGCGCTTGTCCCAGAGCGGCTTGGGGTAGCCATCGGTGCCCACGGGCGCCCACGCCGCCTGCCAGCCATCCCATTGCCCGCCCGAACGCCCCTTGCTGGCGATCACCGCCTCCGCCGCGTTCTCCTCGCGCATGGTGAGTTCGGTGAGCCCTTCCGGCGTGCGGTTGGCAGGAATCTCCCGGGGTGGCAGCCACGCGTTGTCGCGCACCGCGTAAGCGTTGGAGTCGGCGTACACGTTGCCGAACTGGTAGTGGCGAAAGTCCACCTGATCAGGATACAGCGACCAGGCACCCCCGAAGACGCCGGGATAGTGAATCTGCAGCGCCAGCACATCCCACCCACCGGTGGAGCCACCGGTGAGCGTGCGCGCGTACGCACTGGGAATCGTGCGATAGCGACGGTCAACCTCAGGGATGAGCTCCTGCGTGATGGCGTCGCCATACGGGCCGTTGTTGGCCGAATTGAGAACGTAGCTGTCGTCGTAGAAGGGCGTGGGGTGCTGAATGAATACCGCAATGAATTCGGGTACGCGGCCACTCGTCCACGCCTGTTGGAACTCGCATCCCGGCTCGCGCGCGCTGCGGGCCAGACGCGCGGCGCGTGCGGCTGGCGCCTCGGGACGATCACAGCCGTCGAAGGTGAAGCCGAAGGGCGCGCGCTCGCTGAAGTGCCCCACCGTGTACACCACCGGGTAGCGCTTGCCGGGATTCTGGGCGTACCCCTTGGGGAGCAGCACCACCGCGCCCAGCGGCATGTCATGACGCCAGAAGGCGCTCACCCGCTTGGAGGTGATGCGGAACCGCTGCACCCACTCGGTGTCGGCGATTCTGGGCACGGGCGGTAGCGTACGCACCAGCGGCAGCGCGAGGTGCGTGGCCGCGTCGATGCGCACCTTCTGTACGGCGCTGACGAACGAGCCCGGGGCGTCGTTGAAGCGCTGCCCTTCCCACTGATCCATGTGCGCCCATATGGTGTGGCCGTCGGCGCGCGCGAACTGCGTATACGGCAGCAGCAGCCCCTGCACGTAGTACTCACCGGGCGGCAGCTGACCCAGCGATGCCACCGGGAAACCCGGCACCTCGGGGCCGATGCGCACGCTACGCCCGGGAGCCAGCTGCTCCACATCCACGCCGAAGAACGGTTCGCTGGCGCGGCGTGCTCCCGCCTGCAGGCGCGGCTCGGCGCGGTCGGTGCGCGCCACAAACACGAAGGCGCGCCCCGTGACCGGCGCGGCGCTGCTCCCGGCCGGCAGCGTGAGCGTGACCGTTTGCGCGGCGGCCCGCGACGACGGCGCGAGGGCCAGCAACGAGGCCAGTGTCGAGGCTCGCACCGCTGCAAGCACGGCGGGAAGTAAGGCGGGCAGCGCGACGGGAAGCCGCCGGACTGCGCGGCGGCTGAGCAGGGCAGAGCGAAGGGGACGCATGCGGAAAAGATGCACCCGCATGGCGTTTGCCGCCCTGACGTTACGGCGCCGAGTTCCGCACCCGGAAGAGATAGCTGAACTTCACGAAGGCGCCGTCGCTGGTACGCTCGATATCGCCGGGGCGCATGGTGTCGGAGGCATCGACGGCGGTGCCGTACCCAAAGAAGACCACGGTGCCTGGGCTCGGCAGATAACTCACCAGCCAGTCCGCGCGCCCGAGGAACGACTTGCGCGCCCCCTGCGCCGTGAGCGCGCCGGTGGATGACCGGCGGAAGAGCGGCTGTTCGGTGCGCGGGTCGCGCAGCGCCGTGCGATCGCGTGATTCCACCTGCCCGATGAAGCGCAGGAAGAGGGCGCGAGAGAACTGATACTCGAGTCGCAACCGCGGCACGACCTGCGTGCTGAACACCGAACCGTCACGCTCCCGAACAAACCGCTGATAGCGCAGCAGCGCTCCCACGCGCACCTGCGAGGATGGACGCAGATCCACCTGTGCCTCCACTTCGCGTCGCCGCACGGTGGATGTCTCGAAGAACTCCGGTTCGGTGCCCATCGTGGCGGTGAGACTGGCGCCCGCCTTGCGCCACTGCGGGGTATTCACCGCCAGGGCCGTGTTGCTGGTGATCTGCGCACCGCTGGGGGTGAAGCGCAGCGTGTCCCGGCCATTGGCTCCTAGTACGGCGTACGAGGCGTAGCGCCGCGGATCGAAGGCGACCCGCTGCAGATCGGGGGTGACGCTCACCCGCCAGCCGCCGCGAATGGTCATGGAGTTGTCGAGCGACACGCGCGCCTCAAGCGGCGTATCGCGGCTGGCGAATCCATTGTAATTCCACAACGAACTCGCGCTCACGAAGTGCTGCCGCTGATCCCACCAGCCACCCTTGGCGCCGAACATGGTGAAGCGCTGGTTCACCTGGGCGCGCACGAAATCCACGCGGTTGACGAACCCGGTTTGTGTTTCGAACTCGGGGCTGAACCCCTGCAGGTTGTAGCGGTAGCCGTAGCCGCGCCCGGTGCGCCCGTGGCTCACTTCCCAGAGCGACCCGGTGCGCGTGCTGCTGTCGCGGGTCATGCTGGCCGCGAAGCGAATGTCGGCGCTGTACACCTTGGCGAACTGCAGGCGGGTGTCGAAACCGGCCACGCGGTTGAAGCGCGCCCCTTCGCTGCGATCGGTGAAGACGATGCCGGCGGTGCTCTGCTCCCCAAGATCGCGGCGCAACCGCACGATGTTGAAGCGCGGGCTCGTCGTGCCATCGCTGCCGCTGGTCGGCGCGTCGATGGCCGACAGCAGCCCCACGTCGGTACGCGGAATCTTCCCCGTGAGCTTGAGCGCGCCGAGCGGTTGCACGATGGCGCGCGTGTTGACGAGGCGGTTGGGGGCGTCGAACTGCTCGCTCCCTTCCACGAAGAAGGGACGCAGTTCCGGGAAGAAGAGCGCGAAGCGCACGTCGCCCGGAATCTGCCCGACGTCGGTCTCTACCTGGGAAAAGTCGGGATTGGCGGTGGCGTTGACGGTGAAGTTGGAGGTAATCCCCCACCGCACGTCGCCACCGAACTCCCCGCGGGTCCCGTAGCGCCACGACTCGGGTGCGGCGCCAGCGGCCGGCGCGCCCGTGGTGGAGGTGACCGAGGTGGGGGTGAGGTCGAGCACCAGTCCCCGCTTCATGCCCGTGAGCCCGCGCAGGAACCCGCTCTGCGGCGTGAACGCCTGCAAGGCCCGGGACGTGGGCGCCCAGGTGTCCTGATACCCGGTGCGCTGCGTCTGGCGCACGACCTGCACGCCCCAGTCCTGCGTATTGCCCATCTGGTACCGGATGGACTTGAAGGGAATGCGCAGCTCCACCACGAATCCGTCGTCGAGCAACTGTCCCTTGGATTGCCACACGTAGTCCTGCGACAGATCGACCGCCTGCAGCGACGCGCGCGACACGCCGGGCCCCGCCGACACATCGCTACGCATACCATCGGCCTGCACCCCGTACGCGTTCACCGCGAAGACGAACGAGCGCCTCCGGTCGAGGAAGGTGTCCAGATGCAGAGCCACCCAGTCCTCACTGCCAATGCGGTCGCGTTCGGCCAACGTGGCGCGCACCGTGCCCGGCGGTGCCCAGGCGCGGATCGCCACGTACAGGGCATCCTCGGCATACCAGACGCGCACCTCGGTGTTGTCCTGGGCCGGGCGGCCGTCCACCGGGCTGTACGACGTGAAGTCGGTCAGCACGGTGGCCTGCTTCCAGACCGGCTCGGAGAGCGTCCCGTCGATGGTCACGGACTCGCGCAGCCGAGGCGCCTGCGCCGACAGCTCGCGGGCGCGCCCCGAGAACGAGCGCGCGACGACCGGCGTGGGGTCTGGCGCCGGCGCAGCGGGGGCGGTCGCGGGGCCGTTCAGTTGTTGGATCAGCGCCAGCAGGACCGGAAGCATTGTGGGATGTTAACGCCCCCCCGAACCCCAACGTTGCCTTTTTCCGTTTTTTAGAACGTCAGAATCCTTGGACAGTCGGCGCGTCGGTCGTGCATGATCTGTCCCATGACCCGACTTCGTTCTGCACTTGCCGGCGGCCTGGTGGCCGCCCTGTTCCTCCAGACGGATGCCGCGGCGGCACAGGGGAGTACCCCCGCAGCCCCCCCGGTGCGGGTGGCGCCCGTGGACGCCGCTCTGCGCGACCCCGGGGTGACACGGGCGCTGGCGGCACTCGACGCCGGGGCGCCGGGCATGGCCGCCGGGCTGGCAGCGCTGGGGGCCATCGAATCGCCCTCGGGGCGCGAACACGAGCGGGCGGCCGAGGTGGCCCGGCGCCTGCGCGCGATGGGGATGCCGGAGGTGCAGCTCGACAGCCTCCCCAACGTGGTGGCGCGCATTCCCGGGCGATCGGGGCGCGCCATCGTGTTCGTCTCCACGCTCGACGATCTGGGCTCCATTCCGGCGCTGCAGCGCGCGGCGGGCACACCGCCACGGGTGGAGGGCAACCGCGTGGTGGGGCCGGGGACCAACACGTCGGCCACGACCGAGGCGATGCTCGCGGCGGCCCAGGCTTACCTGGCCACGGGGCGCCGGCCGCAGCACGACCTCGTTTTTGCCGCCGTGGCGCAGGAAGAAACCGGACTGGTGGGGATGAAGGCGTTGTATGCCCGGTATCGCGCGTCGGCGCTGGCGTTCGTGGATATCCTGGGCGACGGCCGCTCCATTACCTACGGGGCGCTGGGCATCCACTGGTGGCGCGTGGTCGCCCGGGGGCCCGGCGGCCACTCGCTGGGCGGGGGCACGCCCAACGTGAACCAGGCCATTGGCCGTGCGGTGGATCGCATCCTGTCGCTGCCGCAGCCGCCCGCGAGTGACAATCCGCAGCGCACCATTCTCAACGTGGCCATGCTGCAGAGCGGCGCCGTGTTCAACCACAAGCCCGACAGCGGCTGGTTCTCGGTGGATATCCGCTCGCTCGACGCGGGGGTGATTGCCCGCACTGAAGCCGAGGTGCAGCGCATCATGGCGGAGGTGGCGCGGGAGACCGGGCTGTCGCTCAGCCTGCAGCCGGTGAGCCGCACGCCGGGCGGGCAGATCGCCGGCGCCGACACGTCGTTGCTGGTGCGCGCCTCGACGGCCATTGCGCAGGCGCTGGGGCTGTCGCCGCGACTGGGGAATGCCGGCTCCGCCAACCTCAACGTGCCCATCGGCGGCGGCTCGCTCGCCATTGGTCTGGGTGGCGAACGCGGGGGCGCGCGCGGCCAGCCTGGCGAGTTCGCCGACATCCCCGCCATGGTGCGGACCGCCAAGCACGTGCTGCTGCTGGCGGTGGTGCTGGGCGACGCGGGCAGCTGAGCGTCTTTACCGGATCGCCGCCGCGACACCAGCGGACACATGACCGTATCGTTCCCGGAGGAAGTCGCCAGCCCCATCGGCCGTGGCTTCCTCGTCGAGTTCCATTCATTTCCCAGGGTATCCACATGCGCCACCTCCGCGCGCTGGTCGCCGGACTGCTCACCGCCTCGCTCGCGTTCGCGCCACGACCCGCTGCGGCGCAGCCGCGCACGCTGACCCCCGGCGACCTCTTCGACCTCGAGTACGTTGCGGAACCGGCCATTTCGCCGGACGGCGAGTGGATCGTGTACGTGCGTCGCTGGAGTGATCGCGCCACCGACCGCCGATACGGCAATCTCTGGATCGTGCGCAGCGATGGCACCGGACACCGGCCGCTCACCACCGGCCGCACGACCGAAAGCGCCCCCGTGTGGTCACCCGACGGGTCACGCCTCGCCTTCATCTCCACCCGCGGCGGGACGCCGCAGCTGTGGGTGCGATGGATGGATCGCGGTGACGAGCTGCCGCTCACGCACGGGGCGGAAGCGCCCAGTGCCCCCGCGTGGTCGCCCGACGGGCGACAGCTGGCGTTCCTGCAGCTGGTGCGCACGCCGCCGCTGGTCATCGGGACACCACTCACGCCGCCGCCGGGCGCCACGTGGGCCGCGCCGCCCAAGTACACCGACCGTCTCGTCTTTCGGCAGGACCAGATCGGTGAGCTGCCAACGGGCTTCGTGCATGCCTTCGTGATTCCCGCCGATGGCGGAACGCCGCGCCAGGTGACCCGCGGCGACTACCACCACGGGGGCAATGTGTACGGTGGCGGCGCGGTCACGTGGAGCGCCGACGGTGCGGAGCTGCTCATGGCCGCGCGGCGCGGTGACAACCCGGAGTGGAATGCCCGCGAGACCGACCTCTTTGCCTTCACCGTGGCGAGTGGCGAGGTGCGCCGCCTCACCCAGCGCTTCGGGCCCGACCAAAGCCCGGCCGTCTCGCCCGATGGCCGCTGGATTGCCTACACCAGCTTCGACGATCGCAAGCAGGGCTACCAGAACACGCAGTTGCACCTCATGGCGCGCGACGGCTCGGGCATGCGCGTGCTTTCGGCACGGCTCGACCGGAGCGTGTCCGCCCCCGTGTGGAGCAGCGACAGCCGGACGATCTACGCCCAGGTGGACGACGAAGGCAACACCAAGGTGGCCCGCTTCTCCCTCGACGGGGCCTTCGAGTATGTCGCGCGCAACCTTGGCAACGGGAACTCGGCCTACAGCGGCGGCAGCTTCTCCGTGGCGCGCGACGGCCGACTGGTAGTCACGGCAAGCACGCCCGCCATGCCCTCCGAACTCGTGCTGGTGACACCCGGCACCGTACGCGGCGGCAAGACAGTGCCGCCACGCACGCTCACCGCGATCAACGACGACGTGCTGAACGGCAAGACGCTCGGCGCGGTGGAAGAGATCTGGTACACATCGGCGAAGGATGGACGCCGCGTGCAGGGGTGGATCATCAAGCCGCCGGGGTTTGCGCCTGACCGCAAGTATCCCCTCATGCTCGAGATCCACGGCGGCCCCTTTGCCAATTACGGCGACCGCTTCGACGAAGAGAAGCAGCTCATGGCGGCAGCAGGCTACGTGGTGCTGTACACCAATCCGCGCGGCAGCACGAGCTACGGCGAGGAGTTCGGCAACCTCATTCACCACGCCTATCCCGGTGACGACTTCGATGACCTCAACAGTGGCGTCGATGCCGTGGTCGCCAAGGGGTATGTGGACGCGAACAACCTGTTCGTGACGGGGGGCAGCGGCGGCGGCGTCCTCACCGCGTGGATGATTGGCCGCACGAACCGCTTTCGCGCGGCGCTCGCTTTCTATCCGGTCATCAACTGGGAGAGTTTTGTGCTCACGGCCGACATGTCGTCCATGGCCGTCAACAACTGGTTCCCCGGTTTCCCGTGGGACCACCCTGAGAACTACGCCAAGCGTTCGCTGCTCTCCGTCGTCAAGCAGGTGCGCACCCCCACGCTCATCATGACCGGCGAGGAAGACTTCCGCACGCCCATGTCGGAGTCGGAGCAGTACTACAAGGCGCTCAAGATGCAGGGCGTGGAAACGGTGCTCGTGCGCGTCCCCGACGAGCCGCACGGCATTCGGCGATATCCCAGCCACGAGGCCGCCAAGATCACGACGATGGTGGGGTGGTTCGCGAAGCACCGCGCAACGGTACCCTGATACCGCAAGAACGCGCAGCGGGAGAGCGCGCCGTCAGACAACGACCCGGCGGCGGTTACCGTCGCCGCCGGCCACTGCACTTCACCTCCACCAGCGCGGTCGGCCGCGGCAGCGCCGTCACGGCCAGCGTGGCGCGCGCCGGTGGATTGCTGGGGAAGAACTTCATGTACTCCGTGTTCATGGCCGCGTAGTCGGCGATGTCCTTGAGGTACACGGTGCACTCGGCCACATCGGCCATGCGGACGCCGCCCGACTCCATCGCCACCCGGATGTTCTCCATCGTCTGACGTGTCTGCGCCGCGATCCCGCCCCCCACGATGTCCTGAGTACCAGGCGCGATCCCGGTCATGCCGGACACGAACACCCATTCGCCTTCGCGAATGGCCACCGAGTAGGCAGGGACCAGCGGGGCGAGCCCCGGCGGGTTGAGCACCGTGCGCTCGGATTGCGCCGCGAGGGGCGCCGCGAGCCCCACCCACCCTGCAAGCAGAACCGCACCAGCAACACGACTGAACATCGGACACACTCCGGAGAGGGGAAGCGCAACGCCGACCACGGCACCAACACGCCCCGAAGGTACCTCTCACGTCCGACGATGCCAGACGCCACAATACAGCAGCGCCGGTTGTTCGCGTCCCGCTCACCCGAGTCCCCATGCCCGCTGTGCGTTTTCCGGCCATCGCCGGCCTGCTGCTGTGCATGTCCGCCGCGCCGCGGCTGCGGGCACAGCCGGTCGACCTCGATGCGGCCACCATTCAGCAACTTGCCGCGGCTCTCGATGCCGGAACGCTGACCAGCGAACGACTGGTCACGCTCAGCCTGGCGCGCCTCGCCGCCTACGACGACAAGGGGCCCCGACTCAACAGCATGCTGGCGATGAACCGCAGCGCGCTGGCCCAGGCACGGGCGCTCGACGCCGAGCGCCGCGCCACGGGAAAGCGATCGCTGCTGCACGGCATTCCGGTCATCGTCAAGGACAACTACGACACCAAGGACCTGCCCACGACTGGCGGGTCGATTCTGCTCGAGGGGTCGATCCCGCCCGACGACGCGTTTCTCGTGAAGAAGCTGCGCGACGCGGGGGCGGTGATTCTCGGCAAGGCCAACCTTTCGGAGTTCGCCTCCGGCAGCGCCTTCAGTTCGCTGGGTGGACAGACGCGCAATCCGCACGATCCACTGCGTACACCGTCCGGATCGTCGGGGGGTACGGGGGCCTCCATCGCCGCCGCGTTCGCGACGCTGGGCATGGGCACCGACACCGGCGGCTCCATTCGCGGACCCTCCACGGTGAATGGCATCGTGGGGCTCAAGCCTACTCTGGGGTTGTTGAGCCGCGATGGCATCATTCCGCTGGCGCTCAGCTTCGACACCGGCGGTCCCATGGCGCGTCACGTGAGCGACATCGCCGTCGCCCTCGATCTGCTGGCTGGCGTCGACGACGCCGACACGGTGACCTGGCGCAGTCGCGGCAAAGCGGACACCGCGTACGTGCGGCACCTGCGGGCCAACGCGCTGGCGGGAGCGCGCATTGGGGTGGCGCGCGACTTCATGGGGCACGACGCCGAGGTGGACTGGGTCACGGAAGCGGCGCTGGCCGGCATGCGGGCGGCCGGCGCGACGATCGTGGACGTGCGGTTGCCACGATGGCTCATCGACGCCAAGGGAGAGTTCTACAGCGCGGTGCGGTACCCCGAGTTCGCCGCACAGATTGCCACGTATCTGGCCACGTTGTCACCGGGGTATCCGCGTTCCCTGACCGCGTTGAGTGCGCGCGCTGACAGCATCGTGGCGCCGCGCGCCGACGGCGCCGGCCCCAACGCCATGCGCTGGTCGCTCTTCAAGCGCGAACTGGCGAGCGGCACGCTCAGCGATCCGCGGTACACCGCGGTGCGCGAGCAGGCGTTGCCGCTGGTCCGTGCGCTGCTCGATGGGCTGTTCGCATCACAGCGGCTCAACGCCATCGTATATCCCACCGGCTCGCGTCGCCCGGATCTCATCAGCGCGCCCCCCGAACCGCCGGGTGGTGGCGCCGCGAGCGGCTCCAACCTCGCCAATCTGTCGGGGTTTCCCGAACTCGTGGTGCCCGCCGGCTTCACCACGGATCAGTTGCCCGTTGGCGTGTCATTTCTCGGGCCTGCGTTCAGTGAGGGCACGCTCCTTGGCCTGGGGTTTGCGTTCGAGCAGCGCACGCGCGCGCGGCGCCTGCCGCGCTTCACGCCGCCGTTGCCGGGGGAGAAACTGATCATTCGGTGAGGCCGTGCAGGTGGCGCTTCAATGTGCGCCTGGGCGCGCTCCGCGAACGCGCTCCGCGAACGCGCCACGTGAGCGTGACGGGCGTGCGGACGGATCGCGGAGGGGGGATATCACGGGTGGTACGCGTCGGCAACGTCTTCGTACACCCGCTTCGACTCGACGATCGCGCCCAGATCACGCAGCGTCTTGCCGTCCACGAGGACGGGGGTGTGGGCGCGACGGATCGTTTCGAAAGCCTCCGCGATACCATCGTAGCCCCGGGCGTCCGTGTACGTCACCGCCACCAGCACATTCCACGGCCCGTCGTCGGTCCCGGTGTCCATCACCGTAAAGCCGCGCATGAGTCCCTGCTCCACCGCAATCCGGTCCATCGCAAACCAGTTGCGCACGATGAACTGTTTCAGCGGCTCGCGCTGTCCCGGGGTGGACTTGAGAAAAGTCAGTTCGACGGCGCGGCGGTCCTGCGGCGGCGTCGCGCGGGCTGGCGGCGCCCTTGCTGAGGCCCGAGTTTCGACGGCGGTCCCCTTCTGGTTCTTCCGGCTGACCGGGCCCTGATCCGGTCCGCGCATGGGTCTACCGGACTCAGCCATTACCGTGAAGGGGCATAGGACCAACTGGTCATACTCGTCGGCTCGGGTGTGGTGATGGTGATCGTGTCCGGATTCGCCGGCACGGCCTGACCATCTCCCGTTGATGATCACCATGCTCCAATCCTTGAAGTTGCTTTCGCGGCGCGCGGCCGTGGCGTTCTCTCTTGCAGCGCTGACCTCCACCCTGGTGGCGTGCGGCGACGACAGCGACACCCCCGTCGCTCCGGCGGGCCAGACGATCACGCAGACGGCGGCGGCCACGCCGCAGCTCTCGACACTCGTTTCCGCCCTGCAGGCGGCCGAGCTCACGGCCACCCTGAATGGCCCCGGGCCGTTCACGGTGTTCGCCCCGATCAACCCCGCCTTCAGCGCCCTCCCGGCCGACGTGCTGCAGCGCCTGCTGGAGTCGGGGAACCGCGCGATCCTGACCAAGCTGCTCACGTTCCATGTGGTCCCCGGGCGCCTCACCGCCAGCCAGCTGCAGAACGGCCAGACGCTGACCACGGTGGAAGGCACCACGCTCCCGGTGACGGTGGCCGGCGGGGTGGTCACGGTGGGTGGCGCGCGCGTCACCACCGCTGACATCAGCGCGTCCAATGGCGTCGTGCACCTCATCGACGGCGTGCTGCTCGGCAGCCTGGACATCGTGGACAACGCCATCATTCGCGGGTTCAGCTCGCTGGTGAGCGCCGTGACCACCGCGAACCTCGCCGGTGCGCTGCGCGGCGGAAACCTCACGGTGTTCGCCCCCACCAACGCGGCGTTCGCCGCCATCCCCGGTGGCGCCCCCACCACGGCCGCGGCGCTGACCCCGGTACTGCAGCTGCACGTGATCGGCTCGCGCGCGCTCTCCACGCAGCTCACCAACGGGCAGCAGCTGCCCACGCTGCTCACGGGCGCCAATCTCACCGTCGGTCTCGCGGGCGGCACGGTGCGCCTTACGGGCCCGCGCAACACGGTGCAGGTGGTCACCGCAGACATCGTGGCCAAGAACGGCGTGATCCACGTGATTGACAACGTGCTGCTCCCGGCTGCCGCACCGCAGACCATCACGCAGACCGCCATTGCCACGCCGCAGCTGTCGACACTGGTCGCGGCGCTGCAGGCCGCTGAACTCACCGGCACGCTGAGTGGCACCGGCCCGTTCACGGTGTTCGCCCCGGTGAACGACGCCTTCGCCGCGCTTCCCGCCGGCGTCGTGCAGCGTCTGCTCGAGACGGGCAACCGCGCCATTCTCAGCAAGCTGCTCACGTTCCACGTAGTCCCCGGCCGCATTACCGCGAGCCAGCTGCAGAACGGCCAGACGCTTACCACGGTGGAAGGCACCACGCTCCCGGTGACGGTCGCCGGCGGTGTCGTCACGGTTGGTGGCGCCCGTGTGACCACCGCCGACATCAACGCCTCCAACGGCGTCGTGCACCTCATCGACGGCGTGCTGCTGGGCAGCCTGGACATCGTGGACAACGCGATCATCCGCGGCCTCAGCTCGCTGGTGAGCGCGGTCACGGCGGCCAACCTTGGCACCGCCCTCCGCGGCGGCAATCTCACCGTGTTCGCGCCCACCAACGCGGCGTTCGCGGCAATTCCGGGTGGCGCCCCCAGCGATGTGGCGGCGCTGACGCGCGTGCTGCAGCTGCACGTGGTGGGCGCGCGCGCGCTCTCCACGCAGCTCACCAACGGTCAGCAGCTGCCCACGTTGCTCGCGGGCTCGAGCCTCTCCGTCGGACTCGTGGGTGGTGGCGTGCGCATCACCGGTCCGCGCAACACGGTGTCGGTCGTCTCGGCAGATATCGTGGCCAAGAACGGCGTCATCCACGTGATCGACAACGTGCTGCTCCCCGCGCCGCCGCAGCAAACCATCACGCAGACGGCCGTCGCCACGGCGCAGCTCTCCACGCTGGTCGCAGCGCTGCAGGCCGCCGAACTCACCGGCACGCTGAGCGGCACGGGGCCGTTCACCGTCTTCGCCCCGGTCAATCAGGCGTTTGCCGGCCTGCCGGCGGGTGTGCTGCAGCGTCTGCTCGAGACCGGAAATCGCGCCATCCTCAGCAAGCTGCTCACGTTCCATGTCGTACCGGGACGCATCACCGCCAGCCAGCTGCGGAATGGCCAGACGCTCACCACGGTCGAAGGCACGACGCTGCCGGTGACGGTCGCCAGCGGGTTCATCTTCGTGGGCGGCGCGCAGGTGACCACCGCCGATATCGAAGCCTCCAACGGGGTGGTGCACCTCATCGACGGCGTGCTGCTGGGCAGCCTCGACATCGTCGACAACGCCATCATCCGCGGCTTCACGTCGCTGGTCGGCGCCGTGACGGCGGCGGGGCTTACCAATGCCCTGCGCGGTGACAACCTCACGGTGTTCGCCCCCACCAACGCCGCGTTCGCTGCCATTCCCGGTGGCGCGCCCAGCAACACCGCTACGCTGGCGAACGTGCTGCAGCTGCACGTGACGGGGTCGCGGGCCCTGGCAGCCCAGTTGACCAACGGGCGGCAGGTGCCCACGCTGCTCGCGAACACCAACCTGTCCGTGGGGCTCATCGGCGGCACGGTGCGGCTCACCGGACCGCGCAACTTTGCGACGGTACTGACCGCCGATATCGTGACGAAGAACGGCATCATTCACGTGATCGACACCGTGCTGCTGCCCTGAGCATTGGCACGCGTCTCGCGCCCTGACGCGTGGAACGGCCACCCGGCATGTCAGCCGGGTGGCCGTTCGTGTGTGAAGCGCCGATGGCCCCACAGCAGCTCTTGCTGCTGACTATCCCGATGGGCACTATTCCGGACAGTAGAACCAATGCCCCGCGGGCAAGGTTCTCTGCGCTCGGCCGGTGGGCGAAGTCTCCTCATGTGAGGTCTGTTGCCATGACCAATGTCAGAACCACCGCGCACCGCGTGGCGTCAATGCTGCTCGCCGCCGGGGCCGGCGCCGTTGCCGCCTGTGGTGACTCGCCCGTCGGCCCGACGCCGCCACGCGTGGTGCGCAGCATCCTGGATACGCTCACGCCGAGAGGGTACGTGTCCATCGCGGTCGACTCCATGCGCGGGCGCTCCGTGAACACGGCGCGCGTGAACTGGACCGATTTTCGCAGCCGATATCTGGCCCGGGCGGCCGCCGTGCCGACCCTGCGAGACAGCTACTCGATCATCTCCGCGGCGCTGCGCGAACTCGATCCGCACAGCAGCATTTCGCCCCCCAATCAGCTGCCCGGCTCGACCGACGCACCGACCGATCGCCCGGACCAGCGTGTGAACGGACGCATGATCACGCCGCGCCTGGGCTACGTGTGGATTCCCGGTTTCATCGGTCGCAGCCAGTCGGGACGGGTGGACACCACGCACACGCTGTTGCGCGAACTCGACGCCAACCGCCCCTGCGGATGGATCGTGGACCTGCGGCACAACAGCGGCGGATTCGTCTTTGCCCTCATGGCGAGCGTGGGGCCGCTGTGGAACACCGACAACGGCTTCGCGGGCGGGCTGCAGTACAGCGGTACCTATCGCGAGCTCTGGTACTATCGCGATCGCGGGAACAATGGGGTCTTCGGCCTCAGTAACCTGCGCGACTCGGCGGAGTTGGTGGTGCCCAACCCGTTCCGCCCCACGCGACGCGGGCTGCCGGTGGCCGTGCTCATTGGCAGTTCGCAGGTCACCTTGCCCGACGGCCGTGTCGCGCGCTCCGTAACGGCCAGTGCGGCGGAAGCCATCACGCTCGCCTTCCGCGGCGGCCCGCCGTCACGCGTGTTCGGGCTTCCCAGCATCGGTGTCGCCAGCGGGCGCGACTTCTTTTTCATGCCCGACACGGCGCGCGTGGATATCACCGACTCGTACATGTTCGCGCGCGACGGCTTCACCCCAGGCGACCGACCGATTGCGCCGGATCAGGAGGTGGCGGGCGGCATTGCGCGGACCATCACCGGCGATCCCGCCGATCCCACCGTGGCTGCAGCAATCACGTGGCTCCAGGCCCGCAACGAGTGCACCGGCTCGACCGCGACCCCGCCGCAACGGGATGCCGGCGTCCGCTCGGCGCTCGACCTGCTGCAGACCGCTCCGCCGGCAGCCACCGACCGTCGGCGACCCAAGGGCGTGGACGTGGTGTTTCGGCGTGGCGGGACGTCGTAGGGTCCCCACCGGTCGGTTCACTCAGCCACGGCGGGCCGTGTCGCACTACACCAAGGTCGCCCGTTACGATGGCGCCGAGTGTCGTGCCAAGGCGGATGATGCAGGCGACGGCCGATCACCACGTTCGCGTAAGTTGCCCATACTTGGCTGTGAATGTGCCATCCCCTCTGTCCGATCTCGTGTCCATGCCCACTCCCCCGTCTGCTCGTCTGGTTCGTCCGCGTCGCTGGCTCACCTGCTCTCTGCTGGTGCTCGCCGCCACCACTGCCTGCGGAGGCGGGGATCCGTCGACGTCGGCGCCGCCAGCGCCCACCCCGCCGCCGCCCCCGGCGCTCACGGGGGCCACGGCGTCGGTGAATGCGCTGACGCTTACCGCGGGGCAGTCGGGATCGCTGACGATTACCGCCACCGTCGCCGCCGGCGCGACCGCGACCTTTGCCCTTGTCTCGGCCAACACGGCGGTCGCCACCGTGTCGGGGAGCGCGGGCCAGTATACGATCACGGCCGTGAGCCCCGGCAGCACGACGCTCACGGCCCAGATAAGCGCGGCGGGGCCAGCACTTGCCAGTGCAACGCGCACGCTGGACATCCCGGTGACCGTCGTCGCGCCCGTGGCGGTGACGCTGACGCCCGGCACACTGGCGCTGCGTCCCGGCGGCTCAGGCGTGTTGACGGTCGCCATCTCCGGTGGTTCGCCGACCCCCACGGTGCAGGCGTGTACCTCCGGGAACGTGGCGGTGGCGACGACCGCGTTGAGTGGAAGCGCGTGCACCGTGACCGCGGTGGGGCCGGGGAGTGCGACGATCACCGCGGCCGCCTCCACCGGCCAGTCGGCGCAAGCCACCGTTTCAGTGGCCGCGGAGTCGGCGATCACCGCGCTGACGGTCGCCCCGGCCTCGCCCGCGCTCACGATCGGCCAGCAGCTCACACTCGTGCCGTCGGTCACGCGCGCATCGAGCACCGTGGACGTCACGTATGGCTTTCGGGCCGTGGGCACCGCGGCCAGCGTCAGCGCGAGTGGTGTGGTCACCGCACTCACCGCGGGCAGCACCGACATCACCGTTACGGCGCGCGGGAGCGGTGGCGGCTTCGTCGCGGCGGAGCTGACCACCACGATCCGCGTCACCGTTTCGGCGGCCATCAGTTCGATCACGATCGAGCCCGGCGCGCTGTCACTGGCCCGCGGTCTGGCGGCGCAGGCCACCGCGGTGCTCCGCAATGCGGCCGGCGCCATTCTCACCGACCAGGCCGTGCAATGGAGTTCGTCGGATACGAGTGTGGCGCGGGTGGATGCAAACGGGCTGGTGGCGAGCGGTCGCACCGGCAGCGCGGTCCTGGAGGCCATCAGTGGCGGCGTGCGCGGCTCGGCCACGGTGACCGTCACCGCGCCGCCGCCGAATGCCGCGTGCCGACTGCCGTCGCGCACCGGATCGGTGAGCTTCGGCTTCCCCCGCAACTCGGCGCGCCTGCGCAGCACCGGCACCGTGCGTGCCACGGTGCTCTTCGTCGACTTCAGCGATGCTCCAGCCACGCGCACGACGCAGAGCGTCCTCGACATCATTCAGCCCACGGCCGGCGCGTTTTTCGCGGCGCAGTCCTACGGGGCGATGTCGCTGGTGCTCGAACCGCAGCAGCGCTGGCTGCGCATGTCGAAGCCTTCCACGCAGTACGGATGGCCGAGCAACGTCACGTTTGAGGCCCATCGCCTGCTCCTGCAGGAAGCGGCCGATCTGGCGGCACCCTTCACCGACATGTCGGCGGCCGACCTGCTGGTCGTGATGACCAACCCGGATGCCGGCGCGATCACGTTCGGCCCCGCGTTCACACCGAACACCGGGAGCGGCATCCGCGTGCCGGGGCGGGCGACCACGATCGATAACGCCACGAATTCCGCCCGCGATCTCAGGACGTGGGGCGGCCTGTGGTTGTCGCACGAGATGGGGCATCTGCTGTCGCTGCCGGACCTGTACGACTACGCGCCACCGACGCCGGCGCAGACGCACCTCCACGTGGGGGAGTGGAGCATCATGGGGCTCATCAGCGGTCGCGGGGGCGAGTTCACGGCCTTCGAGCGCTGGCAGCTCGGCTGGCTTGCCGATGAGCAGCTGGTGTGTGCACCCGCAAGCACGTCGCTCGTCTCGCTCACCCCAATCACCCAGGCGGGCGGCACGAAGGCGGTGCTTGTGCCACTCTCGGCCACATCGGCGCTGGTGGTCGAGAGCCGACGCGCCACGGGGTTCGACGCGCGGCTGCCCCAGACGGGAGCGCTCACCTATCTCATCGACACGCAGGTAGCGAGTGGCCGAGGCACCATGCGCGTTCTCCCGATGGCCGACACGGATTTGGCGAAGCTCACGCGCGTGCTCGCCCCGGGCCAGAGCGTGACGCTGGGCGGGGCAAGCATCACCCTGGTATCGCGCACGGACGGGAGCGATGTGGTGCGGGTCGTACGCCCCTGACGGCAGCGCCATACAGGTTCGACCGTCTGGAATGAATGGCGCGCTGACGCGTGCGTGTCCGGCATGTCACGGGCACGCTAGCCACCGTGAACTTCTCCACACATGGCCCCTATCCTTCGTCTCGTCGCCGCTGCACTGGTGGTGTTGCCCATCGCCCTTTCGGCGCAACCCGCCCCGTCCCGTGCCGCGATCGCTGATCTCAAGCTATCGTATGCCGTTCCCGCTGGATGGACGGCGCCGCCGGAATCGCGGGCAGTGGTCGAACCGCTTGCCAGAGTGCATTTGTATCGTGCCGGGAGCGACCGGGCGCTGGCCCTCGTGGTGGCGGGATGGCGGGATGTCGACGCCTTGATGAATGCCGCCCTGGCAGATCTTCAATCGCTCAGCGGCGCAGCGCCGGCACCGGACGGCCCCGTGACGGACCGCCGCGTGGGGCGCTGGAACGGCCGGACGGCGTCGATTCGCCTGACAGGGGTAGGGGGAGTACCGCTCCGGTCGCGGATCGTGGCCTTCGTCACGGAGCACGGCAGTACCATGGCGCTGGTCACGGTGACCGATGCAACGACAGAGGCGGCGGTGCAGCAGGCGGCGGAACAACTCCTGGGGTCGGTGAGGGCCGCCCCCGTTACCACGGACGCAGCGGCGATGGCCCGCGTGGTCGGACGGTGGCGGTGGTTCACGAGTACCTCAGGGAGCTACGGCAGCGGGGGCAGCAATGCGGAGTCGACGCTACGTCTGGATGCCGACGGGCGTTACGAGCGGCGAACGACGAGCAGTACCTACGTGACTGGTGCGACGATCGCGCCGACGGACACCCGGGAGGCGGGGCGGTGGCGGGCGGTGTCACCCCGAATGCTGCTCCTGGAGCCGGCGGGCGGGGCAGCGGAGCTGCTGGTTTACGCGCTCGATGGGGGCCGACTGACGATCGACGGCAAGCGGTATCTGCCCGTCAGGTGAACGGGCGACCGCGGCGCATCATGGCAGGGAGTCAGCGCAGGCGCGCCTGTGTTTCGTTGATGAGATCCTTGTACTGCAGGAGGATGCGGTCCCACTCGCGGAAGAGCTCATCATCCTTCACGGTCGCACGACCGTCGTCGGCCTTCTCGCTTGCCAGCTTGATGGTGTACTTGAGCGGATTGGAGTCGGCAAGCTTCACGATCACGCGCGTGCGGATGACCTTGTCGCTGAAGCGGCGCACATTCCACCCGGTGCGCAAGTAGCCCGTCTCCTTGTCGGTCACTTCGAGTACATCGAAGCTGTTGGTGATGATCTGGCTGATCGTCTTCCACGCCTCGTCGGGCGTGCGCTTGCCAGCAACCTCGACGGTGAAGTTGACATTCGCCTGATCGCTTGCCAGCGAGAGATCCCATGCCTCGTCGCGCTCGAGCTTGACCATCTCGTCGAACGGGATGGGCTGCGCATTGTCCTGATTGCAATACTCCCGGCGCTGCGCGGAGAAGGCGGGCGCCTCGATGCGCACCTCCGCGCAGGTCCCCGTGCGGATCGCCACGTTGAACTGCCCGGTGCCGACCTTCCGACCACTAACGAAAATGTCCGCGGTTGCCGGCTCCGCCGATACGGCCACCATGCGATCGCGCAGTTCGATCTTGTCGGTAAGGGGCAGCGCGGCGAACGCCGGGCCCTCGCAGTACTGCTTCTCGACGGGCATGAAGCCGGGACGGACGGCACGCACGACGCTGCACTGTCCAGGCGGCACCGCGATCTCCGCTGCATTTTCACCGATGGACTTGCCGGCCACCTCGATGGTCGTGCCGGCAGGGGCAACGGTCAGCAGCACGGCCCGATCGGTGAGCTGGAACCGCTCGATGGTCGGCGGCTGGGTACCCTCAAGATTTTCGTAGCGCTTCACGATCCGGCGGTAGCCGGGCTTCGTGATCTCCAATGTGCGCGCCTTGTCACGCTCCACCTCGAGCACGAAGGATCGTCGCGGCTGCACAACGCCATCCACCCGGCCGTCGGCATCGAAGGGGTCGATGTTGATGGGGAAACGCCAGGTGGTCAGGGCGAACTTCAGCCCGCCGCTTTGCACGTCTGCCTTCGTGAAGACGCGCGTGACGGGGCGGTACCCCTCGGCGGTGATGAGAACACGAGTGCCCTCCTCCTTGACGATAACCGAGGCTGTTCCTCCCTGACCCAGCAGCGTACTGTCCCCGCGGGGATTGTAGCCATAGACCTTCGCCGTCGACGGCGTCACCGTGAGCAGCAACGGCTTTTGCGAGCACGCCGACAGGACAGCGCCCATCGTCAGCATACTGGACGCCGCGGCGAAACGGGAAGCGGATGCGCGGGGACGACGAAGAGCGGGCATGAGGTCTCGAGGTCGAGAAGGATTGACACGTGTATGGCAGGACTCGCGTCGAGTCTATGGAAGGGAGTCCGGCGCGGCAAGCATTTTCGTGGCGGGAAATGGGAAGTTCCCAGCCGATCGGCAGCTTGAAGCGCTGAAGGGCCAGCCCCTTGCCGCAAGGAGCGGGCGGAGGTGACTCCGTGTACCCCGACCGCAGACGTGGTCCAACTCCGATCTACGAGCGGACGTCGAGCCCCGGGCCGTTGGCCTGTCGTGCGCCGATGTCGTCCAGCACCGGCACGAGCGTGAGGTGACGTCCGCGATGAGCCACCACGCGGTCGGAGGTCGACGAGGGCTTCGCGCGTGAGGACGACCCGTCGATCGCCCCCGACCGGAATGCCTATCCTGCCGTCACTTCACGCTTTCTCAGGCCCTGCGACGAAGGCGGACGACTACACCGAGAGCCAGGAGGCCAGCACCCGTGAGGGCTGAGGTCGACGGCTCGGGGACGGAGGCAACCACCGAGATGTTGTCGAGGTGATCGCCGTGGGTGTTCTGCGTCCCAAGCGACTGGAATCCCAGCTTCGTCTGAGTGCCCGCGGCGACGAAGTTGTATGAGAACACGTTCCAGGTATACGGCGTGCGCATCTGGGGAGTCTGGAACAGGGGCACGTCATTGATGAGGAGGCCCAGTACGCTGAACTGGTCCCCGCCTCCACCATTTCGATGCGCCGCCGAGAAGGTCACGGTGTACTCGCGCCCCTGCTGGGTGTTCAGCGTCTGCCAGATCGTCGTGTTCGAGTTGGCATGGTGCACATCGAGCTCGAGGTGCTGCATCCCGTCGGCCGCGGCGAACGAGTCAAGTCCACGCCAGATCTCGAACTTGTTCGGATTCCCGTTGGATTCCCAGCCGGTGAGCGAGTTGACCCACAACCACGAGGAGGCAATCGTGTTCGCCTCAAAGCTGCAGTTCGCGACCAGATTACCGACGGCCGTCGTGCACGACTGCGCCTCGGCGATCGACGTCAGCGACAGGGAAGCGGCAGAGGCGAGTGCACACAACGTGCGGAAGCGGCGCATGGGCAGTGAGCTGATGGGCGGAGAGACGTGCGGCTGGCGCTCCGAGCCTCAACAGTCATGCCAATCGCACGGCCCTGCCGCACCCGCCGCGCGTGAGGCCCCGAGCATCACGCAGCGGGAAGTCCCTGGCGCTTCCTCCGGATGCGTCCGTTACACTTCGTCGTGTCCCACGGCTCGACGTCGGCCGGGTGTGCGCGACCCCAGGCAAGCACCACACACGAGAGGCGCTGCACATCTCCAACAGGAGCATGGCATGGGCGCAACGCCTGAGTGCCCGGTGTGCGGACGGCGGTCTGTTGATCGTTCCAGAAGGGACTCGCGGGGGATGGCGGTGGCGCGTCACGGGTCGTTCAAGCTGTACACCTGAGTCTGGTTTGGCATGGCCTTTGCAGAGGTACGATCGAGTTTGGCAGATCGTACGACGGGGTATGCCTCACGGCCCCGCCATTCCAATTCAGCTCAGGCGAGAATATGCGTTCCCTTCTTGTTGGTGCCTTGTGGCTTGCGGCGACCGCGTCCCCGGCGTTCGCGCAGGTCAGCTTTTCGTCATCCGCGGGAGCTCCCGACCCGGGGTTTGCCCCGAATCAGCAGCTGCTGGTGAACTTCAACAACCTGAATCCGGCCTCGTATCCCGGGGTCTCGCTCAGCGGCAACTACGCCATCCTGAACGGATCTCTCCCAGGCGCCGCGGCACCGGCCGGCGTGACGTCAGGGTTCTTCGCGGTGCCGAATGTGTCCGGGCCCAGCTACGGCACGGCCGTGATCGATTTTTCGACGTATCTCGGGGCGCGGTCGTTCAGCTCGCTGAGCTTCTATTGGGGCTCCATCGACAGCTACAACATGCTTGAGCTGCTCGACGCGAACGGCAAGGCGTTGAGTATCCTGGGCACCAGCAACGCGGGGTTCTTCACCGGCACCGATCTGGTCGTCCCCGCCAATGGCAATCAGACGAGCGCGCTCACCAACCGTCGCCTGTTCCTGAACCTCGAGGCCACGCCGACTTTTCGTGCGCTGCGATTGACGTCGAACGGACGGGCCTTCGAAATCGACGACATCGCCGGCGCCATGACGGTCCCGGAGCCGGGAACGCTGGGGCTTCTGGGCGCGGGGCTCATCGGCATGATGACGGGGGCACGGCGGCGCCGGCGTTGATCCGGTCGGCCACGACACGCGCCTGGTGCGTACGATTGGGTGCGCACTGTCAGGTGCGCACCATCCAGGTGCCCGACAGGCGTTCGAACAGGCTGCGCGAGGGGGTGCGCCACGCACTCCATAGCCAGAGCAGGATGGTGCCGACGACGAGCCCCATGACGTACAGGCTGGCCCGCGCCTGCATGCGCATCAACGACACGGCCCACAACCCGGCCATGGCGGGTGCCGCAATGAGGAGATGCCGCAGGCACAGGCGCCAACGCGTGGCGGGGGCGCCGCTGTCGTCGACGAGGTCGAGGCGCAGCAGGCGCAGCATCAGGCCACGTCGCCCGACCACGGCAATCGTCAGGGTGATCAGACTGGTCATCAGCGCCATCGCGAACATGAAGCCGAGGGCATTTCGCACCCCGAGGGTGATCATTCCGGGTGGCGTCGCGCGGAGCTCCGTGAGCAGGCGCCGGTCCGCCGCCACGCTGTCGCGAGGGACTGGGCGTGGGTGAGCCGCGAGGAGGGAGTCGAACACCCGCTGCTCCCGCACGGTGAGGCGTTTTCGAACTCCGGCCTGCAGCGCCGCGCGTGTTGAGTCGCCTCCGGCGGGGACCGCGACGCGCGCGGCCAGATAGGTGGCAAAGGCGTCGCGATCGTCGCGCGCCCCCGCGGCGGACGCCGAGGGCGTCGGATCCGCCGCGATCCACGTGGTGAAGTCCACCAGCGCGTCCCGGTCCCGCTCCTGCGTGGTTCTCGTGCCGATGAACCACGCGGTCACACATGCCAGAGACACGGCGCAGACCAGCGCGGTTCCCAACCGTCTCGCGCGAGAGACGGTGCCGGACACAACACCCGTCGCGGCGATGGCGTCGCGTACGGTGTCGGGCGTCGGGGCTCCCGTCGTGAGGGCGTCCAGGAGCGCGCGGGCCTTGGGCGGCAACTCCCGTAGCGTGTCCTCGCGCGGGGCGGCGAGAATGGCCTGAGCAAAGTGCCGGAAGGGATGGGGGCCGTCCGGATCGCCCCCACCATGAGTGGGGGACCCTCCGGCAAGTCGGAACGGCACCCAGAGCAACTGGTCGTCCGGGGCAATCAGCAGACGGGCGCTCGTACCGTCGGGCATCGGCGCTCCGGTACGCGCCGCCACCTCGGACGTCAGATCCAGGAGCCAGCGGCGGATGACCGGCCACGGGCACGGGCGCTGGAGACGCTCGCGCAGGGACTCACCGTCCACGGCCGCGTAGACGTCCCAGGATTCCGTGTCCGTGACGACGGTTTCCAGAAAGCGGGGTGCCGAAATGCGTGGCAGGCGAACGGCGTGCGCGGCGGAACCGACCAGCGGTGCGCCGCTCACCAGCCAGACGGACCGCCCGAGTCCCGGATCTCGAGCCAGCAGGACGGAATCCGGCGAGTCCAGCTGGGCGCTGACCTGATACTCCCCCACCATCACCATCGGTACCGGCCGGCTCGGCAGTCCTGACCTGGTGTGGTCATCACGCGTCCGTTCCGCCGTCCTGGGCCGGGTCGTAACCACCCGGGTGCCGGTCCAGCGATCATGTTCGGCGCGCCAGCCGTTGGCCGTGCGCGCCCGCAGGAACAGGAGGGCCGGCAGCACCCAGAACCACAGGCTATTATGCGTCTCAAGTTGTTCCGCTGACAGCACGCCACCCGCCAGCAGGAGCAGCATGAGCCAGGAATCCGCACTGACCACCGCGGCCCGCGCCAGCCCGGCTCGCCATCCCGCGCGTCCGCCCCCGTTGGCGATGACGCGAAGCTTCAGCAGTCGCTTGCCCGGCGTGAACCCGACGACGCCCTCCATGATGCCCAGGCCGAGTGCCGCGAGCAGCGGGAGACCGTTCGCTGTCACGGCCTGCCGCACCGCTCCGCCCGCGCCAGGCGCGAGGGTGAGCGGCGTGGCGAGGACGAGGTCAACCAGCACGACGTCGAGGAACGCGGCCGCAAAGCGGCGCACCGGCTCGGCCGACGTCCAACTCTGGGGCAACGCGGCCTCCAGCGCCGCCCGAAGCTGGGCGTACGATGCCCACCGCGCGTCGGGTTTTCGCGCCAGACAGGTCATCAGCGTCGCCTCCACCGCAGGGGGCACGCTGACGCCGTGGTGGGCGAGCGGCGTCGGATCCTCGCTGACGACCTGGGCGATGAGTCGCGCGGCGCTCGTGGCCGAATAGGGAAACGCACCGGTCAGCAGGTAGTAGAGCGTCGCCCCCACCGCATAGATGTCCGAGCGGACATCGAGCGCCTCGCCCAGCAGTTGCTCAGGCGACGAGCAGACCGGTGTGCCGATGAACAGCCCCGTTTGGGTGAGGCGCATCTCCCCAGCCGACTCCACCGGACGGGACAATCCGAAGTCGCCGACCTTCAGCTCGCCCCCGGCCCCCACGAAAATGTTCGACGGCTTGATGTCGCGATGGAGAATGCCCTGTCGCTCGGCCGCCTCGAGTCCGGCGATCACCTGCAGCATGTCCTGCACCGCCTCGACCCACGGCAAGGGTCCGCGTTGCGCGACCTTGTGCTCGAGGGTGCCGCCACCCACGAGCTCCATCGCGATCACCAGACGCCCGTCGATGTCCTCGGTGCGGTAGACGTACACGACGTGCGGATGGTCGATGGCGGCAGCCAGCTGGCCCTCCCGCAGGAAGCGCTGGCGATCGGCCTCCGCATCCAGTCCCTGTGCCAGCAGCTTCAGTGCGACGACACGCCCGGTCTCATGCTCGCGTGCCGCCCACACCACGCCCATGCCACCACGCCCCAACTCGTGGTCGAGCATGTAGCGGCCGATCACCGCACCCGCGCCGCAGGCGGTCCCGGTCCTGGCCGCGCTGTCGTGGTCCGGGCCGCGCGAGCCTGAGGGGTCAGTCGTCGAGGGCGTGGGCGACGGCTCGAGTGGTGGCATCCGGTGGTCGGGAGTAGGGACAGGGCACGGGCACGCCTGCGGTCAGGCGCTCAGGTCATGCCGCGACCTCCCCCGGTTTCACCGACGTCGAGCAGACAGGCAGACACAGCAGCAGATGGTTCCTGTCGAGTATATGGCGTGGTCTTCCGCGGCGCGAGCACCGGCGCGGGGCGGGCCGCTCCCGCCGGTCCGCGACATGAATGGCACCGACACGCGCTGTCCATTCCCCTGCGGAAGGTGCTGGTGTCCGCGGTAGTGAAGCGTGTGCGCCACGCGCCCGTGAATGAGAGCGCATTCAGCAGAAACATCACCAGAGAACTCCGCTTTGGGCGCCCGTGCTTGTTCGGGGTATTCCCCCCGTTGCATGCCTACCTCGCGTGAATCAACTACGCCCCACCGGCGCGGGGCCTGCATCAATTTTTGGCAAGAAAAGGCAGCAGATTGGCGAGCTCGGGTTTACCTCGCGCGCAGTGCGCCGGGTATCGCTTCAGTATGACTACTTCATCTCGTTCCCGCGCCAGACAGCTTGTGTCCAGCTTGGCCCTTGGGGCCGGCATAATCGCCTGCGACAACGATGGGGCCGTTGGCCCGACGCCCGACGGATCAGGACGGTTCGCCGCAACGGCGTGCCCACAGCCCCTTCCGCCGGGGCTCAGCGAAGGAACGACCGTGCGCTGCGGGACGCTTACGGTTCCCGAGAACCACGCGGTGCCCAACGGCAAGTCGATCCAGCTGTCCGTCCTCATCCTCAAGGGGGCGGCCACCGTGACCAAGGATCCCATTGTCCACTTGCAGGGAGGACCCGGCGGCACCTACAGCAGCTACGCCCAGGTCCTCGGCGGGGAGTTCGGCCTCGGGACCTCCAGGGCAACCGGCCGCGAGATCGTGTTCTTCGATCAACGCGGCACCGGCGCTTCGAAGCCGGCGCTCATGTGCAGAGCCAACGAGGAAGCCCCGGCATGCCTCAGTCGGCTGAAGGCAGCGAGCATCGATCTCGCGGCCTACAACTCCGAGGAGAGTGCGCGGGACGTGGAGATGCTGCGCACGGCGCTGGGCTACGAAAAACTCAACCTGTACGGCCAGTCATACGGTACAGTTTTGGCGCAGACGGTGATGCGGTTGTTCCCCGGCTCCGTGCGATCCACGATGATCGAGGGCGTTTCATCGGTTCCGTTCGACGCCCAACTCTCCAGCTCACCCAAGTCCCTCGAGTCGGCGCTCGGGCGCGTCTTCGAGGAATGTGCCGCCGACGCTGCCTGCAAGGCGGCGTACCCGTCGCCCTCCCGGGATCTCGATGACATCTTGCGCGCGCTGGAGGAGGCGGGCGCTGACCCGTCGGGGTTCGTGGGCATTCTCGGCACGCTGACCCAGTTCTCGCAGGGCAAGTCCTACATTCCATACATGCTGCGCGCCGCCGCGACGAATGACGAAGCGAAGTTCAATGCGCTCGCGCCGGTAGTTGAACAGGCCCAGGCTTGTTTAGCTGCGGTTCAGGAGACCCTCGCGCTGGGCGCCCTCATCGCGGTGAACTGCTATGATTACGGGCCGCTCGCCACGACCGCGCGGTGGAATGCCGTCAACGGCAGCGCGCGCCCGGCATTTCGCGCCGCCAACCCCCAACAGCCGCTGCCCTGTGAGCTGCTGCCGACGTCGAGGGTCTCCGATGCCCACCGGAGTCCGTTCGCCAGCAGCATTCCGACACTGCTAATAAGCGGCTCGGCCGATAGCAACACGCCCAAGGAGACCGCCGACGCGCTGGCGCCTTCGCTGAGCAAAGCCTACAAAGTGGTGGTTCCTGGCTGGGGGCACGTCATTCTGGCGTTCCAAGAGCCGTGCAGCACGAACATCTTTCGCGAGTTCGTCCGAGACCCGTCGCGGGCGCCGAACACATCGTGTCTCGCGAAAACCACGTTCCCAACGACTATTCGCTGACCCGTGCGCCAAGTCGCTGTGCCGCCAGTGCATCCCCCGGGACGCACTGGCCCCCCGGGAAGTCGCGACGGCAACTCAAGTTCGCTGACCCAGTGGTCGACCCTTCAAAGGCGGTGTGTCCGATGTGTCTCATTCGGACGTGTCGACTTGGTGCCACGTAGGTCCCGACGCAATGTTTTCACGTCGGGCTGTACAGGAGACGTTTGGGGCATGCTGGACGCTGCCACAGACGGCAGTTGCGTCGCCGCAACGCTGCAGGAAATTGCGCCGAGCCCAGCAGGATGCCCCGGGCGATGAGTCCCGCCAGCAGTGCGGTGGTGTCGATCGCCAAGTTCGCGTCGGTGCTGCGTGCCGCGGAAGCAGTCGATCTGGACATGACGGTCGAACGTACCACTCTTGGCATCGCCGCCGACATTGGCTCTGACGTCGTCGGCTTCTTGCCGGTCGAGGCGTACCTCGCCATGTGGGAGCGGCTGATGCGGCGGCACCGGAACCCTGCCTTGCCGATGCTGGTTGCGCGGGTGCCGGTGGAGACACATGGCCTCATCGGCTTCTTGGCGGTCACCAGCGAGACGCTGGGCGAATCGCTGGAACGCGCCATTCGCTTCCAGCGGCTGTGGGGAAGCCTGGACCAATGGTCGCTTCCGGAGTATCTGGGCGACCGGGTCATGCTTGGCTGGAGATCGAGCGGTCCGGCCTCGCGGCTCGGCGTTCGCGCCGCCGCCGAGTACGCTGCCGCCAGCATGTGGGTCGGGCTGCAGGCCGTTGTCGGTACGACACTGCTGGCCCGGCAGATCGCATTTTCGCACGCGATGCCTGCGGACGTGACGGCGCACGCGGCGGTATTCGGGGTCGCGCCGATATTCGGCGCCACGCGAACATCGATCGAGTTCGACCGGGCCGTTCTCGGAGCGTCGCTTCCCAAGGCCATCCCGCAGCTTTCGTCCTATCTCGAACGTCAATGTGTCTCGCTGCTCACCCACTCACCTTCCCCATCGCCGACGGTCATCCGGGCGAAGACCGTGCTTCGGCAGGCGATGCTGCACGGCGTCAAGCCGTCCGCTATGCTCCTCGCGAGGCAGCTCAACATGAGTCACCGCACCTTGCTGCGTCGGCTGGCGGACGAGGGGCAGACCTATCGCGGTACGCTCGATGAAGCCCGGCAGGATCTCCTCCGCGCCGATCGCGGCGAGATCCACGCGACGACGACGCAGCAGGCGGCGCTGCTCGGCTTCTCCAGCGTGAGCGCGTTCCATCGGGCTCGCCGCCGGTGGGTGGGCGGCGACAGTTAGCCCTCAGGGCCGGCGCGAGCCCGCACGACCGTTGGCCCCGACCGTCGTGTCCCGCCGGGATGCGCAGGTCCACGGGAAGTTCCCAGAGTCAATGGTTTGCCCCGACGTGATCTCTCGGGCTGATGCAGAAGCAGCATGCCATCTCTCAACCCTTCCCAATTTCATCGCATGAGCAACCCGGCGCGCAACACCCTGATCACAAGCGTGCTTCTCGTTGCTGGTGCCCGGCTCGAGGCGCAGCCCGCACGCGAGCCCAAGGCCGGGCAAGTACAGATCACGGTCGCGCACAGTTTGCTACCTATACAGCGTGAGGCGGCTCAGGTCGTGTTTCGCTACGTCGATGGCATGGCCAATGGGGCCTACCCAGTCGACACCATCTCCTCGAACTATCGGTTGAGCCAGCGGGCATTCGCTCAGGCCATCACCCTCGGAGTGCAGTACGCGGTGACCGATCACGTCAGGACATCGTTCAGCGTCCGGCCTTATCTCAACTCATTCCTGTCCAATAGGGCCAAGAACGGACAGGTGTATGGGGTGCAGTTCGATGTGGGAGCCGACTACATGCTTCGGTTCTCAGATGGTGTCGGTCTGGCCGTTGGCAGCGCCGTTTCCAGGGTGATTGGGGGCTATGGCATCACATCGGGGGGACCAAGAAACAAGGACTACCTGATGGTGGATCAGACCAAGCTTTACGATCAGGATATCGGGTTTCACGTCGTAGACCAGGCGTGGGCGGTAGCGCCACGTATCGGCCTGCATGTGCGCGCAAAGCACAACAGCGTCCTGTTTGCCAACACTGGCGTTCAGCTGGCATTTGCCCGAACTAGCCGCATCAACATCGCCGGTACCGTGAAAGAGGGCGATGAAAAGTGGACCAGCAGGACGTTCTCGGACCCCGACCTGTTGTTACGCGTCGATGACCAGAGAGTTGAGGACGGCATGAGCAACCAGCTGCCATACCGCTTTTCGGGAATGCAGCTTGATCTTGGGGCGGCCTTCACATTCAGGAGCAAGAAGGACCGTTCGGGAAATGCCGCTCAGGCGAAGTAGGTCTCGTTTCGGCGGCATCTACAGCCAGCCACCCGCCTGACCGATCCCCGCACCATGAGGTATGTGGCGTACGGATGATCTAGCACCAGCTTCAGTGCGAGGGCGTCACCGTGCCCCGCGAGCGGCGGACCGTGCTTGGTGTCGGTGACACGCATGCCCGGCGTATGCCCCGCCATGCGCGGGAGATGCAGCAAGAGCGTGAAGCAACTGGTCCGCTCCACGAGCGTGCCGATGGCCGAGCCCTCAAGGCGTGGCAGGCGAAGTGCCCGCCCGGTACGCAAGCACGCCGTGAGTTCCCCACGCAGCGCCCCCCGACCTTGGATGTACAGGGCTTGGTAAATCGCTTCCGCGCTTCCGCGCTACTGCGCATCGTGGGATCGTCGGGAACATCGAGCATCAGCCGGTACGCGATCGGCGCGCGGCTCCAGGCACGGCCCCAGCGGCGGTGCTGTCGTCGCCTCCGCATACATCGTGTTGCGCCGCCGGGGCTCCTCCTCGAATTCCTTCGTCCGGGTCGCCAGCGCGGCGACCAGGCGTCTGCACCCGGCCTGCCACCTTCAGTACATCACCCCGTTCGACGACGTCAGGACGCCGGCCCTTGCCGTGACGGAGTACACGGGGCCCGGGGCCGTCCAGCTGGCGGCATCGAAGGTGCCGCCGATTGGCACCCGCGCGACCGTCATGGCGTGGTAGGTGAGTGGGGCCGACAGCGTGCCACGGGGCGACGGCGGCGGGGTCAGCAGATACACGCCACCTCCCGCGCCGAACACGGTTGCCCGGTGATTCGCCGCGAGGCCAACGGCGGACCCTTCGTCAACGGCGAGCCCCCGCGGCGCGCGGGCACCATCGTCGGCCTGCAGCCGAGCCAGGAAGGTGTAGAGGCGCCCCATGCGATCGCGGGTCACGAAGTGCGGCTCGGCGATCACGTTGGCCAGCAGCGGGACGTCGAACAGGTCCTTCGCGAATGTGATCGAGCGGTCGTAGGGATTTGCCAGCGCCACGCCCGAGGTGGTGGACGTGAGCTGGGCGGAGTAGATGTGCCCCGCGAGGACGTTGAGCCCAGCGCTGGTCCCCCCGATCGGATAGCCCTGGGCAACCCGCGTGTTGACCGCGCGCTGGAGGCGTGTGCCGGTCCAGCGGTTCACATACGTGGACTGGTCACCGCCGGCGAGGAAGAGTACCTCGGCACGCGCGATGGCCGCCGCCACACTATCGCTGTTGGCGCCCTCGGTGGAGGTGATCACGTACGTCGCGACCGAATTGGCTCCCAGCCGTTCGAGGAAGCTGTTGTAGCCGTCGCTGCCGCTGGTGCGCAACACGACCACATCGCCGAAGTACGGCTGGCCCCCGCGGGTGATTCCGGCAACGCCGCCCTGGGCCAGAAGCCACGCCATGCCCACCGCGTCATCGGTGCCGCCACCGGCCAGATAGACACCACCGGCCGGCGAGGCGGTGGCATTGGGCGTGCCCGTCACGTACGCCGTGTAGCCGGTCGGCAGGGCGCCAATTGGTGACGTCGGCGGGGGCACCGGATCGCCGACACCGCCGCACGCCGCCAGCAGGAGCCCGAACGCCGCGCTCGCCACCATCATCTGCCCGCCGCGCGCGGGCACGCTGCGCATCAGGCGCGAGCAGCGGCACACGGCGAAGGCGGTCGGTGGCGTGCGGGCACCGCGATCGCGGGCGACGGCTGGCATGGTGGCAATCTTGCGGCCGAGAGCCCGCCCGACAAGAATCCGGCCGCCTATGGCATGCCGATCACGATCTGCGTCCGCCCCCCGCGCTGCGCCCCGTCCAGGCGATAGCTCCACCGCACCCCCACCGGGAGCTGCAGCACGGGGTGAAACCACGCGGCATCCATCCACAGCTCCGCTCCCACCGACCGGAAGGTCTCCGAGACGGAAGTGGCCACCCCCTGCGGGAAGGTGCGGGTGGTGGTGGTGGTCGCGTCCCCGAAGAGCGTCATGCGCAGTCGCCGCACTTGCAGCTGTCCCGACCCCAGCGTCCAGTCCGGGTACCACAGCGGCGCGTGGTATTCCGCGCTCAGCCGCGTCAGTTGCGGCGCCGTCACCGCCGTGTACCCCCGCGCGAAGGGGAGGCGCGTGGCAAAGCGATAGGGGCGTGGTCCCGTGGCGGTCTCCTGCAGCGATTGCCAATCACCGCCGGCGTCCAGCCGTACCCCGTGATTGGACGCCACCCCCGGGACGTACTGCTGCACCCGGCCGTACCACTGGGTCCCGTTGAAGGTCCCCCCCAGCGGCGTTTGGCGCATCATGGCCTCGAACGCCTGCCCCCGCTCCGGGATGATGTCGCGGATCCACTGCATGGTGCGCATGCCGCGCAGCTCCAGCGTGATTGGGCGCACGCTCCCGGCATCCGGCGCAAACCACCCGGGGAGGGTGCTGCGGCTCACGCGGCGCTCCTCCAGGCGCGCGCCCACCTGCAGCCGGGTGTCATAAGCCGAGCGGGTGAAGTCGAGAGGGATGTCCACCCCGGCGCCCACCGACTGCTCCTGCCACGTCCAGCTCCCCCCCTCCCGCTGGCCGGCGGGTGTGGTGGCGGCCGGGTAGTCGTCCCGCCGGCTCCGCTGGTCCACCCACGCCCGCACGATCGGGAGCCGCTCGGCGTACGTCACCCCCAGCTGCCCTCCCCACGCCTGCTCCTGGGTGTTGTAGCGCGCCCCCGCGTCGATGCCCACCGTCCCCAGCACGTTGCGCGAGTTCACCGTGGCCCCCAGATCCGGGCCCAAGGGGGGGAGTTCCACCGACACCCCCACGGGGTTCCACACGCCTTCAAAGCGGGAAAAGTTGCGCACCGGCAACGTCCGATCGGCCGCGATGGTGTCGGGGCGAAACGGCGCCCCCTCCTGCGCCGCCAACGCCGCCACGCGCGGACGGTCGGGGGGCGTCACCGACACTTCCCGCCACTGCGCGGGGTCCAGCTCCATCGTGGCGATGCGTCGGCCGCTGGCGGTGTGGTCGGTGAAGGCAAGGCGCCGTCCATCGGGCGACAGCACTGGGTCAATGGCCCCCACCGGCCGTTCGGTGACCTGAAACCACATGCCCGTGGCGGCGCGCCATGCCACCACCTGGTCGCGCCCCTCCACAGGAAGGTGGGCCACCACCAGCGTGTCATTCCCGAAGGGGGAAGACAGACCGTTGAAGGCCCACGGGGAGAGCGGGGTGCACGCGCCGCCGGCCACAGGGCAGCGCTCCACGCGCTGCCCTTGCCCGCGTCGGATGCGCACCAGCAGCAGGGCGCCGCCGTCGCGCGTGAAGCGCGGGGCAATCAACTGGTCGCCGGGGGGCGCCACTTCGCGTCGGCGTACCGCCCCGTCACGTCCCAGCAGCACCAGCGCCATGCCGCTGTCGGGGTGCTGCTGGATCGCGGCCAGCTGCGCCCCGTCGGGAGACACCGTCACCGCGCTGTACCGGGTGGTGTCCCCCACCTGCGTGGTCGCCCCCGTGGCCAGGTCGTGCAGCTGGATCACGTTGTAGCCGCGCAGGGCGTAGCGGGGGTCGGGGCGATACTCCACCCACGCCGCCACCCCACCGCCCACCGACAGCAGCGGAGGTTCCGCGGCGGGACCGAGAAGCCGGAGCCGCGTCGTGCCCGTCGCGGTGTGGCGCACCAGCTGTGGCCGGTCGGCCAGCCCCTGACGCATGGACAGCAGCGTGCTGTCCGACTCCCACTGCGGAAACAGGTCGTCGGTCCAGCTGGCCGGCGTGCGACCAACCCGGGCGGCCGGCGTGAGCGTGGCCGCCGCCGCGGCCGCCCGCACGCTGTCCTGCAGGGCGCGCAGCGCCACCTGGTGCAGGGCGCCCGCGCTCATCCCTGCCGTCTTGCGCAACCCCTGGGAGAGCTCCAGCGGCATGAAGGAACGACGCGTGGAGGCCCGCAGCGCGCGGTCCCAGACGTCGGGGCCGAACCGCTCGCGCCCGGCGATAATGAGGTGGTAGCCGTGCACGTAATGGTTGGGCCACTGCTGGGCGAAGGAGCCGCTCATCACCGTCATGAACGATGGCACCGGGCGCTCCAGCAGCTGCGCCCGGAAGTCGGCGTCGAACAGGGGAAGACGGCCGCGCCCGGAGGGGGTGAGCGCCGTCTCGGTGACGGTCGCGTCTCCCTCCCAGTACCAGGGGGGGATAGACAGGAAGGCCAGAGCGCCCCACACGGGTTCGCCGAAGAGGGCGCTCGCGATTCGCGTGAACCCCTGGCGCGCCGCGGAGAACTGCTTGACGTGCCGGTACTCGTGCACGGCCAGGAGCGTGAGCCAATCCCCGCTCCCCAGCAACCCGCTGGACTGGGGCGGCTGGAGGAAGAACTCCGAACGTCTGGGCATGAGCGAGACGAAGGCATTGGGCTGCGCCAGCTGGTGGCGGAGCACCACGTCGATGCGAGGCGCGCGTGCGCGCAGCGTGGTGGTGTCGCGCGCCGCCACCAGGTCGATGAGCGTCGCCAGTCGCTGCGCCTCGGGAACCAGGGCGTCGGGGGTGATCACGCGGGCGTTCCGCCCCTCCACCACGCGCCACCGCACGGTAGGAGCCCCTTGGGCTGGGCCCAACACGGGTGCCTCCTGGGCACCAAGCGCCGGCTCTGCCAGCGGGCTGGCCACCAGCAGCAGCATGGCAGTGACAACGGCCGTCGTGGTGTGTCCGCGCAACGGTCGGCGAGTGTGGGGTTGCGTCATGGAGCGTTGAGGGTGGGGAACGGCATCATCGGCAGTCCGCGTGGTCTACGGCCCATGCAGGGTGACGGTTTCGGCCGAGCACCGGGCCTCCCGGCGGATGGAACGCAGCCTGCGCCGGTGAGGGCGGGGCACTGCGCCCGGCGTTCGCAGTCGTCTGGCCGGCACAATCATGGCCTTGGCCCCGGGTGGCTGTCGGACACACGCGCATGGGCACGTCGCGCAGGTGCGACAACGCGTTAGCGCGGTCCGACGAGCATCGGCATGCATTGCATGAGGCCCACACATGCGATGGCCAGCGACATGGCCGTCCTGGAGTTCGGCGTTGCGGAAGTCTGGCAGGAGACGACGGCGCCGACCGACCGCTCGCCGGCATCACCTGCGCCCCCGTGATCGTACTCCTACACGGCGGCCAGACTGGCTATGCGGAAGCGGGGGAAGTTCAAGTGCAAGAGCTACCAGGGAGCTTGACGAGCCGCAGGGCCATCTCTGGACTGACGGCCCGCCGCTCACCCAGGAGTTCGTTCATGGACTGCCGTGCCCCCCCGCGGCCTCGGTCAAGGCCGTGACCGACAGGTTGTACTCGGGTAGGAAATCCTCGCGAACGATCTCGGCTCACCGCTCTATGTTCAACAGGTAGTCGACCCACCCCGCTTGAAATTCCTATCCGGCCACCTGCCCCATGACCCAGCCCGCCCTGTCGTCGCCTTCCCCGGTCGATCCGTCCGTCGCCATCGCCCAATTGGCGAGCCAGCTGCGCTGGCATCGGCGCCTGCTCGCCGTCTTCGGCCTCGTGCTCGCGGCGGGCATAATTGCCTTCGCCGTGCAGGAGTCGCAGGCAAGCGGCGGTACAGCGCGCTTCGACGAGCTGACCGTGCAGCGGCTCACGGTCGCTGGCCCCGACGGCGTCCGGCGCTACATCCTCAGCCACGACATGCCCAAGGTACCCTTCGCGGGCCGCGAGTGGGAGCGCACCGTCCCGCCGGGGATGGCCGGCCTCGTCATGCTCGACCCGAAGGGCAACGAGGTCGGCGGCTACGCGGCCAGTGACAGCCACGCGATGCTCTCGCTCGACTACCGCGACCATCCGCTCGAAGCGGTCGTGCTGGGCACGGGCAAAGCCGACGACGGCAGCCAGGCCGCGCAGATCCTGCTCAAGCAGCCGCCGACCGGTCCCGCGGTCGACATGGACGCCGTCGATCGCGGCGCCAAGAAGGCGGCGCAGGGCAGCGCCGACCCGAACGACCCCGACGTCCGCGAGCTCAAGCGCCACTACGCCATGCAGTCGGTGCGCGTGGCCCTGGCCGCGACGCCGAAGACGGCCGCGCTGGTGCTCAGCGACGCGCAGGGGCGCGAACGCATCCTGCTTCGGGTCGACGAGCACGACGACCCGGCGATCGTCGTGCTCGGCCCCGACGGCAAGGAGATCGCGCGCTTCCCCGAAGCGAAGAAGTGACCGCGGCGGGTGACCGGATCTACACCCCCAGCACACGGCAATCGCCGATGCCGGGCGCGGGGGGGACGGCGTCGTTCCGCTTCCTCGCAGGCGGCAGCCCATCGCGTGCCTTACCAGAATGCGCCCCCCGCGCGTTGTTTCGGGCATGACACACGCGCCAGTTGCGCCGCCGCTCTCTCCTCCCGGTCCGCGAAATCGCTACCCGGGCGAGCTCCTGCTGCGGTTCCGCGGCGCGTTCCTCGGCTTCATGGCGGCGGCGGTGGCCGAGTACGGCCCCGTCGTGGGCTTCAACCTCGCTGGAGCGCGCTGGGCGATCGTCAACGACCCGGAGCTCATTCGCGATATTCTCGTCACGCATCAGCGCTCGTTCGCGAAGGGCCGAGCGCTCGAGCGGGCGCAGCGCGTGGTCGGTACCGGCTTGCTGACGAGTGAGGGTGAGTTTCACCTCAGGCAGCGTCGGCTCGCGCAGCCGGCCTTCCATCGCGATCGCATCGCCGCGTACGCCGAACAGATGGTGGTGCTGGCGACACGTACGGCCCACGGCTGGCGGGATGGCGCCACCGTCGACATGCACGAGGAGATGATGCACCTCACGCTGGCCGTCGTGAGCAAGACGCTCTTCGATGCCAACGTGGATGCGGAGTCCGACGAGATCGGCGCGGCGGTCACGACGGTGCTCGAATCGTTTGCGCTGATCATGCTGCCGTTCCCGGGGCTCATCGAGCGATTGCCGCTGCCCTTCGCCCGTCGCTTTCGCAAGGCACGCGCACGGCTGGACGAGACGATCTACGGCATCATCGCTGCTCGTCGGGCCAGCGGCGAAGATCGTGGCGATCTGCTGTCGATGTTGTTGCACGCCACGGATGCCGAAGGCGACGGTACGGGCATGAGCGACAGGCAATTGCGCGACGAAGTGCTGACGATCTTTCTCGCCGGGCATCCGGAGGTGGCGGCGCGGTTGCAGGCGGAGGTGGATGCGTTGGGCCACGCGCCCACGGTTGCCGATCTGCCGCGATTGGGGTACACGCGGCAGGTGGTGGCAGAAACGATCCGTCTCTACCCGCCCGCGTATGCCATCGGTGCGCCGGTGAACAGCACACGGAGCGGCCCAAGTTCTCGTACTTCCCGCTTGGCGCGGGCACGCGCATTTGCGTTGCGGCCGGCCCACGGGCTGCGCATGGTGTTGCACCAGCGTGCGGCGTCTTCGTCCGTGTCACCGTGATCACGTCATTGGCTGCCGCCGACCAGCCATTCCCTCTTGTGTATTTCTGGTGGAGTGGGACACGACCATGACACCTCGCCCCTCGTTCTCCGATGTCGCCGTTGCCTGCGCGCTGCTCGTGGCCTCGTCGCTCGGCGCGCAGCCAAAACCGTTCACGTGGCGGACGGCATCGCGTCCACGGTGCGCTTCATGACGGGGCCGGCGATCGCCTGGCTCACCGAGAAACCGGCGATGCCGAGGGCGGCCCCGAGGAGGCCGCCCAGCAGAAAGGTGCGGGTCACCGACTTTGCGCGTGCGGGCACGAGCGCGTCGGTGGGGATGGGGGGAAGAAGGCGTTCCATACCACCCATACCGTGACGCCCCGCGATCCGGTGTCACGGACGCGGAGCGACGATAACAGGATCGATACGCGGCGTATCGCGTCAGGGCACCGGCGTTTTCGGGGTGTCCAGTTCCCGGTAATTCACATTCATGGCGCCCAGGCGTTGCCGGTGGACGGGGAGGCGCGCCATGAAGCTGCCCAAGTCCTGGCGGGCTTCTGGACTCCACAGCCCCTCGCTCAGGGCCGTGAGGCGGGGGTACGCCAGGGACTCGACATGCGTGGGCTCGAGGAGGTACTCCGTCGGGATCTGCACCGGACAGCCGAGGAAAGGCTTGGCCTGTTCCGGCGCCAGTACGGCCGCAATCCGCTCGAAGGCGGACGGGTCACGGAGAGCAGGGACGCGTTCTCGCCCTCGGTGCTGTCTCAGGTCATCCCCACGAGCAGCAGCGCCACCAACAGCACGGCCAGCCGTGCGCCGGCGCGCAGGCGGGTGGGGGCGGTCACAGTCGCCCGGCGGAGGACTGGTGGGATGAGCGCACTGCGGCAGCGGCCGCGCCCTACCGCCGCCCCGTGATGCGGATGGCGACCACGTTGCCCTTGCGCTGCGTCCCGGTGCCGAAGACCGCCCCCGCAACCTTGGCGCCGGCGCCGGGCTCGTTGATGCTGGGGAGGAGGATGCCATTGGCGCCCAGCTTGGCCGCCTTCTTGCGCATGGCCTGCAGCATGCCGCTCTGCGAGGTCAACTCCCCCGAGGCCGTCGCCTCGATGAGCGCCACGCGCGTGTACGCGAGGGTGTCGAGCTCCTCGCTGCTGGTGAAGATGCGCACGTTGGCGGGATCGAGCGCCGGGAGCGGAGGCGCGCTGGGATCCACCAGAACGGACTTGGTGCGCACGCAGGCCGCGAGCGCGAGCGACAGCGGGACGAGCAGCAGGGTGCGCGACACGGACACGGGACCTCCGGGGCTTGCCAAGGTGGGCGCCAGCGGACCCGCTGGCGGGGGGTAGGCTGGAACGCGCGGGAGGTGGACCCCCACGCCGTCATGGCTACCACCCGTGTTCTTCCGAGGTTCCGCTTCCGCTGTTATCGCTTCCGCCCCCCCCGCCCCCTACCGCTCCCGCCCCAGCGAATCCAGCACCGCCTTCGCCTCCGCGAAGTACTGCCGCAGCCGCGGGATGTCGCTCCCGCTGTACCCCACCTCCAGCCGCTCCGTGGCATTCGCATGCGCCCGCTGCAGGTCGGCCACGGCGGCGCGGCGCGCCACCGGGTTGGTGCTGGGGGCAGCAGCATGTCTCACCACAAGCTGAGGGCCGTCACCGACGCGTCGAGGCGACCGAGGCAAGACGCACGCTACCGCAGCTAATCGGCGGTTTGCAGGGTCACCGCGTAACCTTGATTTGACACCCGCCCCTTCGCCCAGCCGAGGGTTCCCGGTGAGTTCCACGAATACCCATTGATGGCAAAGCGCATGCCGGCCCGATTGACCGGCAGCCCGATACTGGCCGGAGATCGAGCGTCCCCCGCCTCCTCCGTTGCACTCCAGAAGCCAACCACAAAGACCGAGGCGACAATCCGGAAGAGTTCGATCTGGTCGCCTTGGCAGGGGATGAAGCGATCGAACGCGGGGGTGTACAGCGAACCACTGGGGCACACTGCAGCGCTGGTCACGGTAAGCGACGAGGATATGCCGCCGATTGTTCCGGCGTCTGCCACGACGGAAGCGCCGTACGGCGTCTGGATCGAGGCCTCGCGCACATTCGGCACATCGAAGCGTGCAGAACGCGTGGTTACGACATGGCAGCTCGAGAAACTTCCCGCCTCCGTCTCCAGACTGATCCCGTCGGAGAGCGCGGTCTGACGGACCACGCCGCACTCCGATGCGTTATCGCTTTCGAAGGCCGTGATGGCCGTCGTCCGGCGTACCGGCAGCGGGGTAAGGGCTCGTGTGGGCACAACTACGGCGGTAGCCGAGATGTAATGCCGTTTGGGAACAGCCCGGAAGCGAAATCCGGGCATGAGGCCGTTCAATTGCGCGGCCAACGAGGACAGGTCGACGCCCGCCCGCGTCAGCACCCGGGCGTAGGCGTCGGCGTACTTGCTCTGGAATGCCGTGATGGCGGCCGCGCGGGCCTGCGGGGAGGCGATCCTTCGGATCGCCTCGAGCTCGGTTCGGAGGGCCTCACGGAGCTTCGGATCCTCATCGAGGACCGCCTTGATCTTCGCGGCGGCGGCCGACAAGAGCGCCTGAATCTGGGCCTGCGCGGCTTCGGTTGGCAGGGATACCGGCGGCACCGACGGGGCCGCCGGCGGACGCCGCGCTGGGGACAACAGTCCGACGCTCACGATGGCCGCGAGGACGCTGACGCGATTCACCATCCACATGGGAACCACCACGTTTCAGTTGGGGAGGCGCATAGCCCGGCGTGCGCCGGGTATGCTGACGGTGTAGGTACCCCGCCGCGCGAGGATCGCCGGGGCTCACGGGAACGGTCGGCGCAGCCACGACACCAACGCGTAGCGCGGCCGGCCAAAGATGCCGACCAAGGCGATTCCGCGCCCGTCGCAGCCATGTCCCCCGCGCTGAACGCGGCTGTCGACCGCATCCGCACCGTGGCGTGGTGAGGCGGATCACCCACGGTGCTACCTCGGTACAGGGTGACGTCAGGGACAGATGAGCTGACCGTTCACCATCCGGCAGCGCGGTGTGGGGGGCTTTGGAGGGGGGCAAGGAAACGGCTTCCCATTCATCGTGCACTGTTTCGGGGGAGGCGGTGGGGTGCCGTCATCATTCCGGATGTAGCCCCGATTTATGCACCGCTCAAGACATTCCACGTTGCGATCCGCCGCGTTAGGGGAACCCCGGTCGAAAGAGATCCGGAAGACCTCGGTAGGTTCCGCTTCGGTATCTCCGCAGATGGTGACGTCGATGTAGGTAGGGTTGGGGGCGCCGACCGGAATAGTGAAAGCCCTGTTGGTGACCGCAATGAAATCGACAGCTGGACCACAGGTCGTCCCACCGACGGCAGTCGGGACGTTTGGGTGGTTCTGATCCGGAGCGACGGTGTACGTAACGGTGGTGGGTCTAGTCAACTGTTCATGGGTTATCTCAAACCGGGCAACCCGGGTTCCGCTATTGCCTTCATCCACCGTTACGTCTGGCGGGAATTGATTCGAAAACCACACCATTGGCAGCTGCCGCACCGCCGCCGTGCTGAGGAAACAGCCGACGACCGCGAGGAGAATAGGAAAGCGGCGCATGGTACGATTCACTCCATGGGTGTGAGTTGGCCTTCGCGACGAACTTCAGGGACAGATGAGCTGACCGTTCACCTTCTTGCAGATTGGAGCGGGGAGTTTGCCCGATGGGAGACTGCCCGGTGGACCCTACGCGAACCTGCCGGACATGGTGGTGAGCAAACGGTGACGGGCGACGACGCCGGAGCGGCGACGTTCACGCCCGCGACTGCAAGGCACTCGTGGAATGGCACCGCCTGCCACATCAGCGTGCGGCGCCACGTCCGACTTGGCAACCCTGCGCGTACGGCCGTCTCCACCGCCTGCAGCACGAAGGGGCCTATGGCTGGTCAAGCCGCCGCCACACGCTGCGCGCCAGTTCCCGGCCGGACAGATCGAAGGCGCGGACGCGCCATCGCAGCGGGGCGCCGCTGGCCTTCTTCGCGAAGAATGGCGGCGGCGCATACGTGGCGTTGTCGCCGGCCACGAGTGCCTGGTACACCGCGGTCCCGTTCTGGGTGGTGACCTCCAGGCGGTACGTTGCCGTCGCCGCGATCGGGACCCAGGCGAAGTTCCAGGGGCCGGACGGCACGATGGCGTTCGGCGCCGGCGCGAGAAGCGACACGCTACCGAGGCGATCGGGTGAATTCGGTTCCTCGATGGCCGCCGCGTCGGCCGTCGACGCCCGGCCCACGACATAGCGCAACACCGGCAGCGGAAACCCCGCCACCGCGGCACTGGCCACCGGCCCGCTGGAAATTCCCGAGGGATCGGTCACGCCATCGCGATCGTCACCGGCCTCGATCCGCAGCAGCAGGAGATATACGCCATCTACATCGCGCGGCAGACGCGCCGGATCGGGCCCGGCCAGTCGCACCCGTCCCGCCGGCGGGAGAAACTCGTTGAAGCGGCCGACCTGCATGTAGCGCCGCTGGCTGGCGCGTTCGTCAAGGGGGAGGCTCGCCTCCGTGAGCAAGTCGGTAGGGGTCGGTGCATCCTCACCCGGGCGTACCACTTCCCAGCGGCCAACCAGCCGGCCGGTGCCGGTGTAGCGGACGTCCGCCCACCAGGCGGGTGGGACGGCCTCGGTCGACAGGACTGGTACGGCACTGCTGCTCGCGAAGGTCAGGCGAACGTCGGTCAGCGAGAGGGGCGTGGTGGCGCCCCCCTGCGTCAGGCGACAGATGACGGACACATATACGTCGGGGCCACCGGTGCGGTCGACGAAGCGCCGCACGTAGTAAAACTCCGAGGACCGCCCTCGCGCCGCATCCTGGTAGGCGCGACGGGTGACCGATGCCGGGATGCTCATCACGTCGGTGAAGGCGCGCCCTCCTCGGACGGCAAGGTCGTAGCGAAGCGGCAGCTGACCGTACAGGGTACCGGGGGCGCAGCGGAGGCCGCGCGCAGGTCGCGCGGACACGAGTGCGCCGCACCAGAAGGCCTCGGTAGCCGTCTGGTCGGCCGTCAGGCCGTCGAACGTGAGGAAGACGGTCGTGGCCGACTGCGCCGCGACGTTGACGCCGGTGGGGCGCACCGTCTGCGCCCGGGCCGGGTGTTCCGGCGCGACCATGGCGCCGATGGCGGCGGTGAACAGGGCACGCAGGGAAGAGCGGAGCCGCAGCATGGAAGGCCCGGTCAAAAAATGCGCGCGCTCGCCCCAGCGGAGAAACTCCGCTGGGGCGTAGTACGCTCGAGCAGGTCACCGAGCCGCATGAACATCCGGGTCCGCGCGACGCGCGCGAAGACGCGCAACTCGGGCGCGGTCGGGGAGCGTCGCAGCCGCAGGACCTGCGATAGCTCGGCGCGGAACTCGTCATTGCGGCCACGGCGCGTCGCGGCCCGGTCATCGGAGAGGATGGTAGACCATGCCCCGTTGAGGGCCGTCGAGGTGAACGGCCGCCAGTCGCCCTGCAGCGCCACCCGACGGGAGTGGGCGTGCGTCTGCGTTTCCACAGCGTGCTGCCGCTCGTCCGACAGGTCGAGGCCAAGCGACCATTTGGGTGAGGGCGCCGCACTGATCGTGATGGCCTGCACCATGGACCGGAAATCGGAGGACGCCCGGCGCTCCTGCCGGTTGTCCACGACCGACCGATTGAGACGCCACGCCACCTGCAACCACTCCCGCTGCCACGCGGCACTGAGCATGCCGTTGGTGTTCCACTGGTCCGGGCGCTGGACCGGTGACCGGAACCCGGCACTGTCCGGCGGGGGATCACCGACCTGCCCGCTCCCCTGCCAGGACGCCGTCACGGTGGGCAGCCACCATGCGGTGGGCCTCCCGAACACCGTCGCGACCGGCACGGTGGCACTGGTCGATCGGGTGCGCGAGCGGGTCGTCAACAGGTTGGCCAGCTTGGCGAGATTGTCGCGCCCCTGGCTCACGCTGCCCTGCCATTGGACCGGGCCAAACGCCGCGGTGGCATCGAGCGCATCCTGCTTCTGGTCCGCCTGCAGGAACGCCGCAACACTGCGATAGAGCGGATCGGTACGCTGGTGTCGCGCCGCGAGCTGCAGCGACGTGACCACGCCGAAGAGGGCGCGCTGACGCAGGGCCTCCACCGACAGTTCGGCGAACTGGGCCCAGCGCGCGGTCTCCTCCACCGCCACGATGGCCGCCGTGCCGCTCAGCAGTGGATCGACCGGGTTGGTGAATCGGCTACGCGCGAGCCCCAGGGCCAGCCGTGCGCGTTGGGACGGCAAGGCGGCCGACAGGGAAGCGCCAAGGCCGCGGCTGCGCTCGCGATCGGTGACGGCCTGTTGCGAGAAGGCGGGAAGGGGTTGGAGCGATCCATCCATGGCGGTGAGTTCGGCCCGAAGCAGTCCAGGCTGCTTCGGCAGGGCCTCGAGCGCGACGCTCGCCACCTGCAGGCGGTGCGACGGGCGCGCGAGGCCGAGGGGATCATTCCAGCCGACGAGTTCCGATCCCGACACCGATGCCATCGTGACCTCGGCGCGCTGGCCGAGGGGGGCTCGCGCACTGAGACCGCGACTGCGAAACTGGTTGGCAAGCAGCCGGTCGTTGCCAACCTGCACATGGCCGGCGGTAAGCGCCCCCCGCCGGTGCGCGAGTTGCACACTGTACGACGCCAGGTCCACGCTCGGTGCCTCCGCCCCCAGCTGATTGGTACGCAGGCGGAGGGGCTGACGGGCGTTTGCCACGACCAGCGACTGCCACTCCGCTCGCCAGCCGCCGCGCCGGGCGATCCCTGAGAGCCCCCCGTTCCACGCGAGATCCTGAAAGGGGAGCGGTCTCGCCCCGGGCCCTGGCGCGACGCCCGTCTGCGCCAGTTGCCCCTCGCTCTGCGCGGCGAGCCGCGGCTGCCACCCGGTGCTGTCGAATCCCACGCGCGTCCGGCGCCGCAGCGCGAACGTTCCGCGCTCACGCCATGCCCCATCCGTGCCGACGAGGTACACCGCGACGGACATCGGTCCATCCGGCAGTGCTTCGCGGGCCAGCGACAGGGTGACCATCGTGCCACGCTGAACGAGCAGTGCGCTTAAGTCGATCGCGTCGAGTACAACGGCCAGCCGCCCATCGCCGGCGGTCAGCGGCCGCGAGAGGGTGAACGTCAACGTCGGGCGGAACGGCTGCGGCTGGGTCTCGTCCCATCCGGGCCGCACCCGCACCTCCGCTGGCGCGTCGACCGGCGCTTCCTGTGCCGACGCTCGCGCGGCACCCAGCGGGAGGCCGGCGCCAGCGGAAGCGGTCAGCACCAGGAACGGCCCCAGCACGGCGCCGATTTCGGACCGACGCCCCCTCATCGAGCCACCGCGGCCACGGTGGTGCGATCTGCCCTGCCAGGCACGAGCGCGCCGGGCGTGACCACATTGCGCTCGGTCGGGTCGCCGATCATGACGGAAGCCAGCCGCGTGGTACTCGGAACTGGCAGATCCGTCGGGACCGTTGGGCTGAGGGCGGGGAGGAGCCGGCCATCCGGATGCGGAAGTCGCGAAGTGATGGCGAAGCGGTCCCGCGCCGGACCCTTGCAGCGGCTCGTGCGGAGGTGGGCATTCGCCGAAGTGATGGGACGTCGGTACCGGCAGTGGTGCACGCAGTGGTGCACGCGCACCGCCCGTGGTTCACGTAACGCGACATTCTCAGCCGATTGTACCTGCAAGGCGGCCATCTGGGAATGGTTCGCGGAAAGCTGTGGTGAACGTGGGGCTCGCCGTTCCCTCACTCGGCGACGAGGGAGAATGGACTGTGGGTGGTACCGGGAACGCGGGGTTGGAGCTGCGCACGTTCACGAGCAAGCCATCTGACCGGGCGCAGGGCTGGACGGCTCAATACGTGATCACGCGATCGTGCTCGAGCGCGAGCGTCACCAGCTGCGGCGGCCCACCGAATTCCGCCGGCTTCCCGGCAAGGTCGGCCTCCGTGACGCCACGGGCCTTGGCCGACCCGCTGGACACATAGAGGCGGCCACCCTTCGCCACGAAGCCGTCGAAGAGCGTCTGGAGCGTGCCCGTGCCCAGCCCCACGAGCGACGCCAGCACCCCGTCGCGGATCAGCTGCACTCCGTCGCCGGCGAGAAAGATCGTCACCCGGTGTCCCTCGTCGAGGGCCGCCTTGGCCACGCTGAACCCCAGGGCGGCGCGGGTCGGGTCGTTGGGACCCGCGGTGATGTGCACAAGCAGGCTGCCGGAGCGCATGGCGGCGGCGGAGGGGGGCGGGGCGGGACGCTGCCCTACGGCCGACGCGGCCGGCGCGAGGGGCAGACTGGCGAACAGTAGGGCGGCGACCACCCGACGGGGCGACGCACCCATGTCAGTCAGGCTCCGCCATCGACAGGATCTGGTCCGGGGTCAGCGTCAGTTTGTGGACCGACGTGGCGTGAGCCTGCACGTCGGCGATCAGCTGCGCATCCGTGCCGGCTCGGATCACGGTCCCGCAGTCACAGCACACTTTCTTGGCACCGCTCATACGTCTGCTCTCCGACAGGGGGAAATGGCTAGAGGCTTTCCCCGGCAATGCTACCGGGACACCTTGGCGAGCACTTGGAATTTCCTTGGTGCGGTGCCCGCGACGCGCGGACGCGCCGGCGCCAAGGATTTACCAAGGGGCGTCCAGTGTCTGTCCCTTAATGCGCCAATGGCGGCATGGCATCATGGTCGCGGCGCCAGCCTCGAGCGTACGCCGCGCGGTGACCGATTCGGCGATCTGATGGCGCATCATTCATCCCAACTTTGGGAAGGGATTCGGCGTGTACAAGGCCGGTCTGTTGGTGTTCCTTGGTTCGAGCGACACTATCGATTCGTGGGCAACGGGAATTTGATGACCAGCCGACTCACACTGGCCGAAGCAGTCGAGGTAGCGGAGCCGCCCGGTCGAGGGATGGACTGGCGACGCCCGCCCGCCTGATCGACACCCTGCTGGTGCGTCCCTCACTGTACGCCGACATGCCGATGACCGGCATCCCGGTCGCCGCCCTCGCCAGCTTCGACCAGCGCATTCCGGCGCTGATGCGACAGTTCGGTATTCCCGGCGCCACGTTGCGCCTGGTCGAGCAGGGGCGCCTCTCACTCGACGCGCCAGCCTTCGCGCTGCTCCCGGACCTGCCGGCGCCGGCCGGCACGTCGCCCGATCCGCGCCTCGCGTCCATCACGGTTCGCGACCTGCTGCAGCACTCCGGCGGCTGGAATTCCAGTGTGTCCGGCGATCCGCAATTCCAGAACATCCAGATCGCCACCGCGCTCGGCATCACCGGGCCGGCCTCGGCATCGGACATCATCCGCTACATGCGCGGCCGGCCGCTCGACTTCGCACCAGGCACGAACTACGCCTACTCCAACTTCGGCTACAACGTCCTTGGACGCATCGTCGAGCGGGTCAGCGGCCAGACGTACGAGGCGTACGTCCGCAGCGTGCTCGCCCCCGCCGGCATCACCCGCATGGTGCTGGGCCGCACGCGCCCAAGCGATCGGATGGCCGATGAGCCGGTGTACTACGACCGATTCAGCACGACGTCGGTCTTCCCTGGTGCCGGTACGGTACGGTTTCCCGATGGTGGGTTCTCCGTGGAAGCGTTCGATGCACACGGCGGATGGATCGCGTCGGCGGTGGATCTGGCCCGCTTCATGAGCGCGATCGACCGCGATCCGCAGCGTCCGGACCTGCTCACGCCGACGAGCCTCGACGCGATGCTGGCCCGACCCGCCCTCAGCACGTGGACCAGCGCCGCGGCGTTCTATGCGCTGGGCATGTTCCATCGCCCGAGTCCGGGGAACTGGTGGCACGACGGCTCCATGGCCGGCACGCAGACGTGGCTGGCGCGCTACAACGGCGGAGTGACCATCGCGCTCCTGTTCAATGCCCGCGATGTCACCGGAGCGGGATTCGGTCAGCAGGTAGACCCCACGGTAAGCGCGGCGCTCAACAGCGTAACGGCGTGGCCGACGAACAATTTCTTCTCGCTGTTTCGCTAGCGGTCGGTATTGGAGTTCCCTGACATTCGGAGCGCGTGCTAAGGGGTCCCCATCAACCGTGACGCCCGGCGGCACGCTCACGGGCACCGTGCGCGAGCAGATCCCCGTCGAGCCGTACGTGTAAGCGCGCCTGGAAACCCCGAATGGTGAGCTCTGGGCGGCGGTGAATTAAGCGTCGATCGTGACGGGTTCGTCGATCACAGTGTACAACGCGCTGCCAATGGGCCGGTTCGCGTCCAAGACGCTTAATCGAACCTTTGAGCGGATCTACCTTGGGACGCTCGAACCGTCGCTCGGCATGATTAACGGTGCGCCGGCAACGGCCGGCGGCTCGGGCACCTCCAGCGCAGCGGACGGCACGCCACCCGCGCCCGATGCCAAGGTCGGCCAGATTGCGCGCGCCAGCGGCGCTGCTGCGCGTTCGATCGGCGACGTCTGGACGCAGAAGCGCCACTTGGCCGGTGACACCGTGACAATCCGTGGTGTCGTGGTCAAGTACAACCCCGGCGTGATGGGGAAGAACTGGATCCACCTGCAAGACGGCGGCGGCGACGTCGCGCGCGGGACGAACGACGCCGCCGCGCTGGGCGACACCGGGACGATCACCGGGACGGCACGCACCAACCGGGATGTCGGTGCGGGTTACCCGTTCGCGGTGATCGTGGAGGAAGCGCGGGTTAGCAAGACGTAGTGCGATCGCGCTCCGCTTACGACGCGATCATTCCGAACGCTCCTCGGAGAGCAGGTCACTCGTGGTCGCCTCTCTCCCCCGCATTCGCCTAGCCACACCCATTGCCAGCAGCGGCTCCAGCCCCCACACTGCCACGGCGGCGACCTCATCCACGGTAAGCAGCAACATGGTGCACGCCGAAAACGTCGGCAGGATGCGCGCGTGATAGGACCAGTGCCAGTTGAGGTCCCCGAGCGGGAGCTGCCGACGCAGCTCGTGCGCTGTGCGCGCGTGATGGGCGAAGAACCCCAGGCTCAACCCGGTCATCCCCATGAGCGCGGCGAAGACGAGCACCGCGACCGATTCGAACTCATAGCGGCCGATCAGCGAGGCGGCGAAGGGGACCAGCGACACAAGTGCCAGCACCACGAAGTTCCGGACCATGGTCCCCACGTGACACCGCGCCAGACTCGCCACGATCGCGTGGTGTGCGATCCAGAAGCGCGCCACAAGAACGACGCTGATCAGCCACGCGATCAGGTTCGGGATCTGCGACTCGAGGTCGGCGATGAGCATCCGTGACTGATCGGCACCCCGCGCGACATCGGGCATCTTGAGATCGAGCACGAGGAGCGTCAGCACGATCGAGAAGACACCGTCGGACAGTGCACCGAGACGCTCGGTGGGATAGGTCGATCTTGGAGTCGTCATCGATGTGTTACCTCACGGATGCGCTGCTGTTTCGGGCCCCCGCAATGACTGCGAGTCCGACCTCTTCGATAGGGTCGCGGGCGCTCGGAACCATCCTTGCGGCCGCATCGGACGAATGGTTAGTTAGCGGCTCGCTCAACCGTGGACAACTTGCATGAGTCATCTGCACCGCCGAATCGTACAGACCGACCACGCCACCGCCGCCACGACCGTGTACGATGCCGTCGTCGTCGGATCGGGCGTCAGCGGGTCGATCATCGCCAACGAGCTGGCCCAGCAAGGGTACAGCGTGCTGGTCCTCGAGGCCGGCGCCGGTAATGACTTCACCATCGCCGACTACGAGACCAGTCTCAAGCGTTTCTACACGTCGGCGACGAAGGACAACAATTCACCGTACGCGGCCAACGCGAACGCGCCCATGCCGCGCGGACCCGATACGGTCAAGTTGCTGCCGGGCCGTCCCCATACCGCTGGCTATATCGTGCAGAACGGGCCGCTGGAACTCGACAGCACGTATACGCGCGTCGTCGGCGGCACCACGCGGCACTGGGAGGGCAAGGCCCTCCGCATGCTCCCCGAAGACTTCACGATGCGCACCCGGCACGGCCAAGGCCTCGACTGGCCCATCAGCTACGACTCGCTGCTGCCGTACTACGCGCGCGCCGAAGCCGAACTCGGCGTGTCGGCCGATGTGGAAGACCAGGGCTACCTCGGGATCAGCTTCGAACCGGGGTATGTGTATCCGATGCGCAAGATCCCGGTATCCTACCTCGACCAGGTTATTGCCCGTCGGGTCGACGGCGCGGAGGTCGTGATCGACGGTGAGACCTTTTGCATGGCGGTGCGCAGCACACCACAGGCGCGGAACGGTGCTCCGAACCCCGACTATGACCACGGCAAGGGCTACATCGCCGCCAGCGCCGTCAGTACGCACCAGGACGAGATGGGGCAGCGGTGTCAGGGCAACAACAATTGCGTGCCCATCTGCCCCGTCCAAGCGAAATATGACGCGCGCCGCACCCTCGTGAAGGCGCTCGAGTCGGGGCGCGTCCACCTGCTACCGCAGACCGTCGGGTCGCGCGTCGTCATCGATCCCGACAACGGTCGCGTGACGGGCATCGAGTACCAGGCGTACCACGACCTGTCGTCGCCTGAGCACGTCACTGGCACCGTGCGCGGCCGCGTCTTCGTGCTCGCCACTAACGCGGTCGAGAACGCCCGCTTGATGCTCGCCTCCGGCCTCCCGGGGCGCAGTGGGCTCGTGGGGCGCAACCTGATGGATCACGCCTATCTGCTCACGTGGGCGCTCATGCCCGAGGTTGTTGGCACGTGGCGGGGGTCCCAGTGCACCTCGGGCATAGAGGATCTGCGCGGCGGGACGTTCCGTCGCCGCCAGGCCGCGTTCCGCGTCGGCATCCACAACGACGGCTGGGGTTGGGCCACGGGAGCGCCCTATACCGATCTCCTCACGCTGGTCGACGACCAGAACAAGTTCGGCATGTCGCTGCAGCGCGGGTTGGTGGACCGCTTGTCGCGCCAGCTCCTCCTCGACTTTATGGTCGAGGTGCTCCCCGATCCGGCCAATCGCATTACCGTGGACCCCGATCACCGCGACCAACTCGGCAACATGCGCCCGGTGATGTCGTACCGGCTCAACGACTATGTGCTCGACGGCGTCGCCTTCGCCCGCCAGTTGTCGCGCCGCATCTATCAGCGGCTCGGAGCGGAGGACCACACCACGTACTCGCCACTGGAGCCGGGGTGGGTGGATTACCAGGGCAAGGGCTACGTCATCCGCGGTGGAAACCACTGGGCGGGCACGCATCTCATGGGTTCCAGCGCATCGAACTCGGTGGTCGACCACACCCAACGCTCGTGGGATCACGCGAACCTATACCTCGTCGGCTCCGGCAGCATGCCCTCGATCGGAACGGCGAACACCACTCTGACCCTGTCGGCGCTCTGTTTCAGGAGCGCCGAACACATCGCCAAGGAATTAGGCGCCTCCCTCGCCGCCGTGTCGGCAAGCTGACCGGGCATTGACCATGGGCCTCACACGCATCACCAACGTTGAAGCGTTGCGCGCGCACCTGTATGCCGCGCTGCAACTGGAACATGCGACCATCCCGCCGTACCTCACGGCGCTCTACTCCATCCACCCTGGCACCAATACCGAGGCGTTGCACATCGTTCGCGCCGTCGTCGTCGAGGAGATGCTGCACCTCACCCTGGCCGCCAATATCCTCAACGCCGTGGGCGGCACGGTGGACCTCACGCAGCCCGGTTTTGTCCCAACCTACCCCGCGTACCTGCCCGACGGTGAGACCGACTTCGCGGTCGGCCTCGGCCGCTTCTCGAAGGACGCGGTCGAGACGTTCCTGAAGATCGAGCGGCCGGGGCATGCGGGGGACACCCGACCGCGGACGGTGCGACGGACGACCGAGGCGGGCAAGCGCACCCTGCCCGCGTCTCACGCGGGCGAGGATGAGCACTTCTACAGCATAGGCGAGTTCTACGAAGAGATCAGCCAAAGTCTCGGCGCGTTGCACGAGGAGATGGCCGCGCGTGGCGAGACGTTGTTCTCTGGTGATCCAGCGCGACAAGTGGTGCCCGAGTACTACTACTCGGGCGGCGGTGAGGTCATTGCCGTGACCGACCTCGCCTCGGCGCAGGCAGCGATCCGGCTCATCTCGGAGCAAGGAGAAGGCATGGGCAAGGCCATCTTCGACTACGAGGGTGAACTGTCGCACTACTTCCGATTCGAGCAATTGGTGCTCGGGCGCTACTACCAGACCGGCGACGCGGCAGGTCACCCCACCGGTGCCCCGGTAGCCGTGGACTGGGACGCCGTATACCCGCTCAAGGCCAATGCCCGAGTCTCCGACTACCCCGAAGGCTCGGACCTGCGCGCCGCCGCCGAGGAATTCAATCGCACGTACAAGACGTTCCTGGCGCTGCTTACCCGTGCCTACGGGGGCGAGCCCCAGCTGCTGATCCCAGCGGTGGGTGACATGTTCCGCATCAAGGAGCTCTGCCTGCGACTCATGCGAAACCCGATCGACGACGATGGGGGCGTGCACGCCGCGCCGACCTTCGAGATGGAGGGGTGAGCATGAGCACTGGCGAGCATGCCTTCCAAGACTTCCTCGCGCTGTCGTCACTCCTGACCGGGTTCACAAGGTTCCGCCTGCAGGGGACCGGACAGGCCGACCTGTATTTCACCACGGTACTCGCCGTCGTCGGCGAGAAGACGATGAACGAGCTGTTGCAGGCCCATGCGGTCATTGCCGCGCACGGCGCCACCGACGAAACGGCGCTCGAGTCGCTACTGCGCCGTGATATCCTGAGCCACGAGAAGCTCGGCCCCGTCGCCCGCAACATCATCAAGCTGTGGTTCATCGGGACGTGGTACGAGTTGCCAGCCGAGTGGCGCGATGTGTTCGGCGCCCCCGCGCGCGACGGGACATTCGTCCCAGCCCCCAGCGCGTACGTCGAGGGATTGTTGTGGCCGACCATCGGGGCCAACCCGGCCGGCGCAAAAGGACCTGGCTATGGTACCTGGGCCGAGCCGCCTCGGATTCCGCATCACTGACGTCAACTGAGAGTCACATGTTCGATCAATCGAAGGTATTCCTCGGCATCACGCCGACGGTCTGGACCAACGACGACTTCCAGTCGCTGGGCGACGACATCGGCTTCGAACAGTGCATCAGCGAGATGGCGCTGGCCGGCTTCCAGGGATGCAGCGTTGGCCACAAGTTCCCGAAGGATCCGGTGACGCTCAAGGCCGCGCTCGACCTGCGTGGCCTGCGTGTGTCGGAGCCGTGGGCCAGCACATACTTCACGATCGCCGACATGGAAGCGCGCACCATGGCGAGCTTTCAGGAACAGCTGGCCTTCATCAAGGCGATGGGCGGCACCGACATCGTCGTCGCCGAGCTTGGCCGTGCGGTGCACCAGCAGCCGGTGTCGCTCCTGCCGAACCGGCCCGTGATGAACGATGCCGAGTGGCGGCTGCTCACGGAGGGCCTCAATCGCCTGGGGCGCATCGCCCGCGATGAGGGAATGCGCCTCTGCTACCATCATCACCTCGGCACCGTGGTGCAGTCGCGTGCCGACGTGGATCGCCTCATGGCGGAGACCGATCCCGAGGTGGTCTTCCTTCTCCTCGACACCGGGCATCTGCTCGTGGCAGGCGACGACCCCCTGGCCATGACTCGCGCCCACGCCAATCGCATCAAGCACGTGCACCTCAAGGACATCCGACTGGACGTGTGGCACGCGGTGCAGGCGCGACACGGCAGTTTTTTCGAAGGAGTGATGGCGGGCTTCTTCACCGTACCTGGAGATGGAGTGATCGACTTCCGCCCAATCCTCCAGACGTTGTCCGACCACGGCTACGAAGGGTGGCTCATGGTCGAGGCGGAGCAGGACGCGACGCAGGCGCACCCGCTCACCTACGCGCTCAAGGCGCGAGCCTACCTGCGCGATGTCATCGGCTGGTAGACGCCGTCCACTTCTACCGGAGACGCACCATCGCGCAGACCATTGAGATCGTGCGGTTCATCTTGGCGGAAGGAACGGACCGAGAGGAGTTCATCCGTGCGAAGGTCGTGGTGAGTGGTCATGGCCCCACGGCGCGTCGGCACACGGACAGGTTCTGCCGGATCCCGTCGCGCATCGGCGGCATGACGCCAGTGCAGATGCTCAACCAAGCCGAATTCGAGAAGACGCTCGCGGACGGCTGAATCCCTTTGCAGAGGCGCGATGCATCACCGGGTGGTAAACAACGACAATGGCCGTCGCACGGTTGTGGCGCGGCTGGAGATGGGGGAAGAAGCCGTCGCAACGTTGACGGCGCTGGCGCACGAGCTGCAATTGGGGGCGAGCAGCATCATGGGCGTGGGCGGCTTCGAGCGTCTCACCGTGGGGTTCTTCGACTTTGCGAACCGGACGTTCCACAAGAACGAAGTGGACGAGCAGGTGGAACTCCTGTCGATGCTTGGCAACGTCGCCGAGACGGCTGACGGCCAGCCGTCGCTGCACATTCACGTGGTCGTAGGTCGCATCGATGCCAGCACCCGCGGTGGGCACCTGGTGGAAGGCATCGTGCGTCCCACCATGGAAGTGGTGATCGAGGAAAGCCCCGGGCACCTCAAGCGCACCCACGATGACCAGACCGGCCTCACTCTGTTGAGGCCCTGAGCCAAGGAGTACGCCTCGTGCGATTCGGGATCAATTCGCTCAACTTCACCGACACCTTTCTCGAGCAGGACCTTCCGTTGCTCGACCACACGCGTGCCCTCGGGTTCGACGTGCTGGAGATCACCCCGGTCGACCCCGACCGCTTTCCCGCGCGCCAGGTAAGGGAGGCGGCCGCCAACGCCGGGGTGGCGGTGAATGCGAATTTCGCGTTGCTGGAGTCGGGCAACCCCGTGTCGCCGGATGCCGCGTCGCGGCAGCGCGCGGTCGATCTGTCGAAGCAGGTCATCGACCTGTGTGCCGAGGCCGATGTCGAGATCTATTGTGGCGCGAACTACTGCTCGTGGCGCTGTTTCACGGGAAAGAGTCGGACGGCGGATGAGTGGTTGTGGGGCGTGGAGACGTTCCGACGCATCTGCGAGTACGCGCAGACGGCGGCGCCCGGACTGGTCCTCGCCGTCGAGACGTTGAACCGTTTCGAGTCGTACTTCCTTAACACCGCCGCCGACGCGCGTCGATTCGTCGACGAGGTGGGCCTGCCGAACGCGATGGTCCACCTAGACACGTTTCACATGATCCGCGAAGAGGACGATATGCGCGCCGCCATTCTCAGCTGCGGCGACAAGCTCGGCTACTTCCACGCCTGCGGCAGCCAGCGAGGCATTCCCGGTCGCGATCTGGTCCCCTGGGACACCGCGCTCACGGCGCTCCGCGACACCGGCTACCGCAACACCATCACCATCGAGTCGTTCCACCCCGACAAGAGCCTCGCGCCGCTCGTTGCCGTCTGGCGCCACTTCGCGGATTCGCCGGAACAGCTCGCCGTTGAAGGACTCGACTTTGTCCGGCGCAAGGTGGCCGAGGTGTACGGTCCCTCGTTTCTCACGCCGGGGCGCTCATAATGACGGGACCGACGGATCTGGAGCGCACGCGGCTGGCCGAGGCGGCCAACGGTACCCCGTGGCGCAAGTGGGGTCCCTATCTGAGCGAGCGCCAGTGGGGCACCGTCCGCGAGGACTACAGCCCCGGTGGCACCGCGTGGGACTTCTTCAGCCACGACGAGGCGCGGAGCCGCGCATACCGTTGGGGCGAGGACGGCATCGCCGGCTTCAGCGACGATCAGCAACAGCTATGCCTCGCGCTCTCGCTCTGGAACGGCCGTGATCCGATCCTCAAAGAGCGACTGTTCGGACTGACGAACGCGGAAGGCAACCACGGTGAGGACGTCAAGGAGTTGTACTACTACCTCGACGCGACGCCGACGCATTCGTACATGCGCATGCTCTACAAGTATCCGCAGCGCGCGTTCCCCTACCAGGAGCTTGTCGAGGGTAATCGGAACCGCGGACGGCATGACCGCGAGTTCGAGCTCATCGACACGGGCATCTTCGACGACGACCGCTACTTCGACGTCGTGGTGGAGTACGCGAAGGCGGGCCCGGAGCAGATTCTCATGAAGGTGACCGCTTGCAATCGCGGGCCGGACGAGGCCGAGCTGCACCTGCTGCCGCACGCGTGGTTTCGGAACACTTGGGCGTGGAACACCGGCGGCGCAAGGCCCTCGCTGACGGCCACCACCGACGGGCGGCTCGCGGCGGAACACCCGCTGCTCGGATCGCTCGTCGTGGAGTTCGATCAGGCGCCGGCACTGTACTTCTGCGAGAACGAGACCAACACAGCGCGGCTGTACGGTCAACCCGTCGACGGGCCCGTGAAGGACGCCATCCATGAGCGCGTGGTACACGGGCGGGAGGACGCGGTCGCCGCGCAGCCGCATGGCACAAAGGCCGCCGCGCATTATCACGCCGTGGTGCCAGCAGGCGGGAGTATGGTGGTTCGGGCGCTCGTGCATCCCGCGTCGTCGCCGGTCACGTTCACCGACTTCGACGCCGTGTTCGCGGCGCGTCTCGCCGAAGCCGACGCATTCTACGACGCGCTGCAGCGCGACATCGACAGCGCGGCCGAACGCAGCGTACAGCGCCAGTCGCTGGCCGGGATGCTGTGGTCCAAGCAATACTTCGGCTACGACGTACGCCGTTGGCTCGACGGCGACTCCGCCCAGCCGACACCGCCGGCCGAGCGCAAGGGTGGCCGCAACAGCCAATGGAAGCACTTCGTGGCCAGCGACGTGATCGCCATGCCCGACAAGTGGGAATACCCGTGGTTCGCGTCATGGGACCTCGCCTTCCACTGCATTCCCCTGGCCATGGTCGATGCGGAGTTTGCCAAGGATCAGCTTCAGCTCCTGACGCATGACTGGTACATGCACCCCAACGGGCAGCTGCCGGCCTACGAATGGGCGTTCGGCGACGTGAATCCGCCCGTGCATGCGTGGTCGACCTGGCGGGTGTTCCAGGCCGACCGGCTGCAGCGCGGTGACGCTGGCGACCTCGAATTCCTGGAGCGCGTGTTCATCAAGCTCCTTCTGAACTTCACGTGGTGGGTCAATCGCAAGGACCAGCTGGGCAACAACATCTTCCAGGGCGGGTTTCTCGGATTGGACAACATCGGCGTGTTCGACCGCAGCGCGCCGTTGCCGACAGGCGGCTACCTGGACCAGTCCGATGGCACGTCCTGGATGGCCATGTACAGCCTGAACATGATGCGGATCGCGCTCGAGTTGTCGCAGCACGACGAGGGATACGAGGATATCGCGAGCAAATTCTTCGAGCACTTCCTGATGATCGTCGAGGCGATGGATTCCCTCGGCGAAGAGGGATTATGGGATAACGACGAACAGTTCTTCTATGATTGGCTCGATGTTCCCGTCGGGGACGAAGGACGCCGCAAGATCCCGCTGCGCCTCCGGAGCATGGTCGGGCTCATCCCGCTCTTTGCGGTACAGGTGCTCGATCCGCGGTTGCTCCGGCGGCTCCCCTCGTTCGCGGCGCGACTCGACTGGCTCGCGGTCCATCGCCCTGAGCTCGCGGCGCGCGTGGCGCGCTGGGACGTTCCAGAAGAGGGTGAGCGCCAGCTGATGTCGATCGTCGATGCCGATCAGCTACGCTCGATCCTCGAGTACATGCTCGACGAGTCGGAGTTCCTGTCGCCGCACGGTGTGCGCGCGCTCTCGCGAAGACACCGCGACGAGCCGTTCTCGTTGGAGTGGAGCGGTCAGCGGTACGAAGTGCGCTATACGCCCGGCGAGTCGGACTCGGGGCTCTTCGGCGGCAATTCGAACTGGCGCGGTCCCATCTGGATGCCGGTGAACTTCCTGCTGATCGAGTCGCTACACAAGTATCACCACTACTACGGCGATTCCTTCACTGTGGAGTGCCCCACGGGGTCGGGGCAGCAGATGACCCTGCTCGAGGTGGCAGACGAGCTGTCGGCGCGGCTGACCCGGATCTTCCTGCCGGGGCCAGACGGTATGCGCCCCGTGCATGGCGACTCGGAGAAGCAGCAACGCGATCCCGCGTTCGAGGACCTCGTGTTGTTTTACGAGTATTTCGATGGCGACAGCGGACGCGGCATCGGTGCATCGCACCAGACCGGGTGGACCGGTCTGATCGCCAAACTCATCCACCCGCACCGCCCCCCCCACGAGGCCCACCTCGCCGGCTCGGGCGAACGCGACTGACCCGGCCTGGAAAGGGCACCCTCGGGGGTGATACGGCGCCTCGTAGTGGGCGCCGCTCGTCAGCGGGTCGCCGCCGCCCCGACCAGGCTCGACCACCTGCAGACGAAGACCGGCGTCGCCCTGCAGCAGACGTTCGCTGGCCGCTGATCGCTACACATTGGGATAGGTCGTCATCACGTCGCCCGGCTCAGGGACGACGACCACCCGGCTCGGCGTCGGCGGCCCGTGCAGAACCTCGTCGAACCCGCTGATGACAGTGGTGCTCGGAAAGAAGCCGAGCACCTTGAGCGTGTCCGTGCCAACGTTCTTGATCACCTGCCGCTCCAGCGCCGGGATCACGACTAGCCCGCCCTTGCCGAACGTTTTCGTCTCGTCGCCGATGGTGACCTCCGCGGTGCCCTCGACGATGAAAATGTTCTCCTCCACCGTGTGGTTGTGTCCGGGGCAGGTGTGGCCGGTCGGCACCTCGAAGTAGACGATCGTCGACCCCTGCGCTCCCGTCCCAGAGTGGATGAACCAGTTGGCGTCGACGCGGAACTCGGGTTTGCCGTCGAACCCGCACTGCGTCAGGTCGAGGTCGTTGATGTTTGCTGCCAGCATGAGCGTCTCCTGTCTCTTCGCTATCGGGGCGTGATGGGATTGCGGTGGTATTCGATGAAATGCGCCGTCTCGTCGGCGACATCCTTTCCATACAGCTCCTCGACCAGATGGAAGGCGAGGTCGATGCCGCAGGCAATACCGCCCGAGTGCTTCATGGCGCCGTGGTCGACGAGGCGGACCTCGCGATCGACGGTCAGCGTCGGGTCCATCGCCGCCAGGTAGTCGAACGCCGCCCAGTGGGTAGTGATGCGGCGCCCCCCCTTGGTCAGTCCGGCTGCAGTCAGCAGGATGGCGCCAGTGCACACCGACAACGTGTGCGAGGCTTGGCCCGCCATCCGCGCGATCCACTCGATCGTCTCCTGATCCTTGGCCTTGGCGATGGCGCCGAGCCCACCGATGACGAGCAAAATGTCGATCTTCGGCGCGCTCGCGAATGTGTAGTTCGGCATCACCATGAACCGGCCCGTGAGGGCGACCGGGTCGCTCGTCTTGGCGATGGTGAACGGGTTGAACGGGGCGCTCTCGCTGTCCTCGCGCGACTTCATTCCGGGCACGAGCCGGACGCGAGAGAACACCTCGAACGGCCCGGCAAGGTCGAGGACATCGACGTTGTCGTAAATCAGGATGCCGACGTTCAGCTTGTCCACGGGCGCCTCCTTGTCAGCGCGCGAGCGTCTCCGAGTCGGTCCAGAGGTCGCGCTAGACGCAGAGCGCGCGCGAGATAGAAATCTCAATCTGGCTGGGTCAACTGCCCGCGATAGTGTACCGTGCGATCGCCGATCTCGCCAGTGCTGAGTGGCGCGAAGCGCGTGTCGCGTGGCGCGCAACATCGCGGTGACCACGAACGATTCCGCAGCGTTGGGCGACACCGTGACGATCACCCGTACGGTACGCACCAACCGGCATGTCGGGGCGGGTTCCACGTTCGCCGTGTTCGTGGAGGAGGCGAGGGTCAAGGTGCGTTAGGCGGAACGGCGCCAATGTGGAAGCTCCCGGTACGCGCCGTGCACGGTCCGCTTGCGAGATCCGTGCGCGTGAGCGAGATGCGATACCTGCCGGTGCGGCCACCGAAGCCGTCAAGCGTGATGGACTCGGCCAGCACGGCAGCGGTGGCGTTGTCGGCTACCGGAATCGGACGATCGTAACTGAGCACGAGGCCGTCACGCGAGGCGCGAGTGAGCCCAAACGCCTCGTCTGCGCCGCTCAGCACACGAACGGCGAGCCCGCTCAATCCGCCGTGTTCGATGTGCTCCAGTGTGATGGCAACACGAAGCCGGCTCGAACCCGACGCGCAGTCGCGTGCGACATCGTACACCTCGCAGCCGACCGATACGGGCGCATGCGAGACGAATACACCCATGATCGGCGTGATCGCCGACCGCGCGAGCACCGACAGACGGGCGGCGGCGTGCCCTCTGCGTCGCGCGCGCGCCTCGTGGGTCGTGAGAACGGCGGTTCCAGTGGGGGGGCGATGCCGGCGGGGACCGATCTGACGCGCCGGTGGGACTGCCGTGCGCGGCGCGGGTCCGGAGATGCGCGAGGATCCGGTCGTGCACCGACGCCTGGGTGATGAACGCGACGACCCACATGGGGCCATGGCGGGTCGGGCACGCGAGCGGGTCGACCTCGAAGAGCTGCTGCCGGAGGGCCCCTCATCGGCGGGTGGCCTCGGTCGGCGCGAGTCGTGGGGCGGGGATGATCAGGGGTGGCATCTCGACTGATGCGGGCGCGGCCTGACGCCGCATGCCGCGCGGGCGGTTGGCATGCCAGCCATAATGCCGCGTCGTGATGTGCCCCGTCTCCGGAATGTGCACGAACACTCGCGCCAGGAACTCGAGCGGCTCGGCGGTCTCGGTGCCCGCCGTCGGGCCGTCCGACTTGCCGGACCGGTACGTCATGGCCTCGGCGGCGCAGTCGTAGGTCAACCGTTCGAGCGCGACCGGAGTGCGGGCGCGGTACCGGGCCAGTCGGGTGGCGAACGCGCGATCGTCCTCCGGCACCCAGACGGAGGACGATCCCCACGGCGAGGTCGCGCTCGCCCGTCAGCGTGCGAATGGCGGCCGTGACGGTGCAGGCCGCGACGCGGGCGATCTCGCCGAGGAGACGTCGCCGGTACAGACGGGAGGCGCGGAGCCGCATGGGCATGGTGAGCACCCCCTGCCGGTGCGGCACGGGCGCGAGGAGCGTGGTGTCGAGCCACTGCGTCCAGCTGGCGAGCCGCTTCGCGCGGCAACTCGAACAGAGGAAGCGGCACTTACACGAGAACGCGAGCAGGGATTCGTGTGCACCGTCGTCGCAGCGGATGCGGGCGACGCCGTACGCGAAGCGCTCGTCGTAGACCGTTGGCAGGCCGTGCAGATGATCCGACACCAACTGAAAGAGCGGCGGACGCCTGGGGCGACGGGAACTGATCAGTGCCCGCGTGAGCCATCGCAAGGCGCGACGTCGTTATGTCCAAGCTCTCGCAGCCATCCACCCGCAAGACGACGCCAACGCGGGGGCGGGCTGATCTGAGCCGTCTTCGCCGGGCCACCGACTCGGAGATCACGCGTACGTCGCCGCCCGCCCTGCCCGATTTGCCTGAGTGCCTCTGGCAGGATGTCCGAGTGGTGTCTCCGGTGACCAAGCAGGCGATCTCGATCCGTCTCGATCAGGACGCGCTCGATTCCTTTCGGGCGTCCGGCCCGCGGTATCAATCGCATGTGCCCGCGGTTCGTCGCCAGTACGTCGAGCATGTCGCCGCGGCGATGCCGCCACCTCGCAAGCGCGTGGTCTATCGGAACGTTGCAGCTGGCAGCGCGGTGCGGTACGCGGCAGGCGGTCGGCTTCACCATCCACACGTCGTGACAGTTCCTCACTCCCGCGACGCATTATGTCCAAGCCTCGTGTCGACAGTGTCCGCATCGAATGGGCCATGGCAGACGAACGCACGGTGCGCGTCGTGGTGCGCGGTCCTCCCCGAGGTAATCCTGCAACTGCACCGCGCACGCTATGCGCTCGTCGAAGCACTACGACAAGATCAGCAGACGATCATGGCAGCGCCGCCTCGTAGGCTGCCGCACTGAAACCCACCAGCGGCGCTTCAATCGCTCCCGTCAATACCGGACGTTTGATCAGACTCGGGTTGGCGACCATCAGGGCCATCGCTTTGCTCTCATCCAGGTCGACCTTGTCGGCATCGGCCAGCGCGCGGAATGTCGTGCCCGCGCGGTTGAGGAGTTTCTCCCAGCCAACGCACGTCGCCCACGCGCGGAGCGTCGCCGCATCAATCCCCGCGATCTTGTAGTCGTGAAACGCATACGCGACGCCGCGTGCATCGAGCCAGGCGCGGGCCTTCTTTACGGTGTCGCAGTTGCGGATACCGTACAGGATGATGGTCATGGCGTGGGAGGTACCATCGTGCGCTGCCACGGGCAGGTCATCCGACGCGTCTCCTCAGCGTAAGCCACGCAACGCCGCGGCCGCCGCGGCTACGGTCCGCACGACATCGCCACTGTTGGTATTCCAGCCACACACGCTGATGCGCATCACCCGCTGTCCATCCCACGTGCCGCCACTCATGAAGGCTTCGCCGCTGGCATTGATCGCGGCGATCACCGCGTCGCTGATGTTGCTGCCATCATGCGCGTTGAACTGGATCAGCCCCTGGTTCATCGTCGGCCGCGCGACGCCGGTCGCCCCCGGTAACGCGGCCATGCCGTCATAGATGGCGGCGGCATGATCGCAGCATCGCTCGATCATGGCCGCGAGACCGTCGCGGCCCAGCTCCATCAACGCCGCCAGAGCCGGCAAGGCGCGGGCTCGGCGCGACCATTCCGGGGTGAAATCCATCGGATCACGGACATCGCCGCCCGTCGTCAGATACGCCGCCGTCATCCGCATCGCCGCGCTGTGCGCACGCGGATCACGAGTGATGGCCATGCCGCAATCGTAGGGCGTGTTCAGCCATTTATGGCCATCGGTCGCCCAGCTATCGGCCCGTTCCACCCCGGCCACAAGCAAGGCGAGCCGCGGGCTGGCATTGGCCCACAGTCCGAAGGCGCCGTCGACGTGGACCCACGCGCCCGCCGCCTGCGCGATCGGACACAGCGTCGCAAAATCATCGCAGGCACCGATATTCAGGTCACCGGCATTGAGGATGACAATGGTCGGTGCGTCGGGGGCGAGTGCCAGCGCAGTACGCAGCACGTCGGGTGAGACGCGGCCGGGTCGGTTGCCGCCAAGCGGAACCACGCAGTCGCTGCCCAGCCCGAGCAGGCGGAGCGCCCGCGTCACCGAGGAATGGTGATGCGCGTTGGCGAGTACACGGACGACCGGGGCACCTTGCAGTCCCTTGGCTTCGACGTCCCAGCCGTGGCGCGCCAGCACCGCATGACGCGCGGCAGCGAGTGCGGTGACATGCGCCATTTGGCAGCCGGTGACAAAGGCATAGCTGCAATCGGACGGCAGCCGCAGCGCCTCCAGCAAGAACCGCCCGGCGACTTCCTCCAGCACGGCGCCGGCGGGACTGGTCGATGCCAGCACGGCATTCTGATCCCACGCCGAACACATGATGTCGGTAGCCAGCGCGGCGGGGAGCGCCCCGCCCTTCACCCAGGCGAAAAAGCGGCCGCCGGCATTGCCCGTCAATCCCGGCTCAGCCGCTGCAGCAATCGCGCGGACGACTTCGGTGGTGGGCAGGCCATGCTCCGGAAGATGCGTCGGCAGTGGTGCGCGCATTTCGCCGGGCGTACCGCGCGAGGCGACGGGGCGGGTGTCGAGCGAGGCCAGATAGCGGCGAGCTTCGGCAAACGCGATATCGAGGGCGTCCATGGTGAGAGGGTAATGAGCGGACCTCATCACGTCCATGTTGTCCCGGCGTCGGCGTACGGCAGCCACTCGGTCCTCTCAAGTGCACGCCCTGCAATGCCGCTGCCACACAGACGCCAGTCACGGCACGGGTCGTGGGCCAGGTGTTCGACAGCATCGCTGCTGCCCTGCTCCGCGTGGAGCCCCCGCCCCCGTGCGCGTCATTGGCATCGGGCTCAACAAGCGCAGTGTGCTGCTGGATATGGTGCGCGTGGTTGCGGTATGGACCAAACGAGGGTTGGGGAACGTGGCGGTGTTTGGCCCGCAAACGCAGAGAAAAACCGGCGAACGCTACCCAATGACCTGCGACAACACACGTTGCATGTTGCCGCCAGCTACCTTGGCCACATCAGTGGCTGAGAGCCCCTTGGCTCGGAGCGCGGTCAGCCAATCCGGTAGCTGCGTGTAGTCACCAAGCACGGGCTTGAGGTTGCCATCCATGTCGGTGCCCAGGCCCACGTGGTCTACGCCGACGGTGTCGATGAGCCGCACCGTGTTCGCGACGAACTCGTCGAAGCTGGCGTTGAAGCCGCTGGGCCACGCCCCGATCACCCCGCCGGTGCCGGCTACGAGCTTCGCATGCTCAACACCGATGGCGCGCGCTGCGAGCAGACGCGCGTCATCCAACTTGAGAATGCTGTGCGAGAGGATGAGCGGCGCCGAGGTCTGCGAAGCCACATCGCGCACGGTCTCGAACGAGGCGTGCGCCACATCGATTACGATGCCCTTCGCGGTCAGCCGCTTGACGACCGCCTTTCCGGCCGCCGACAGTCCGCCGTGCTGACTCGGCTGCGTTTGCAGATCGCCCAGCACGTTGGGTACATAGTGCACCAGTTGCAGTGAGCGCACGCCGTCGTCGTAGAGTTGATCGACACGTCCCGCGTCTCCTTCCAGGAACTCGCCTCCTTCACAGGCGAGGTATGCCGCCACCGCGTGCTCACGGTGGGCACGCTGCAGGTCCGACGTGCGCGTGGCGAGGAATGCGGCCGTCGTCCGCATGAGCGCCGTCAGGTCGGCGAGCTGTCGCCGATACTCGCGCGCCGCATCCCCCTTCGCGTATCCACCGTGCGTGACCACGCCGTTGGGCGTCAGTTCGATCAGCGGACCGTCGGCCACCAGGCTGAAGAAGGCGCCCGTCAGTCCGCCCGCCTGCATACCGGCGACGGTCCGCCGGTGCGCTTCGTCTCCCAGGTACTCCGGTCTCCCCTTCTGAAAGGTGGCGCCGGGGTGCGCGTGAAGATCGAAGACGATCGGCGCGGGTTGCCGCTCGTGCGTGGCGTTCGAGACCGCGCACTCGACGGATCGCTGCGCCTTTGCCGCCCGAGCCAGCAATGAGACGCCGGCGGTGGCCAGCGCACTGTCGTGAAGGAAGCGGCGGCGATTGATCATGTCCCAATGTTCAACCACCGGAGCGGGCGAGCAAGCCTCACACCATGCGCTGTCGGTGCAGCGTATCAGCGACGCTGGAAGAGTGACCCGATGGACTTCTTGACTCCCGCCGTCAGTTCGGGCGTAAACTCACCAACAACGGCGCTCGCATAGCCAACCGCGTAGGCCGAGAGTGAAGCGCGTGCAGCACGGGAGACCGATCGCTGGCTGCTGTGCAGCGTAAGCTCCCTCCCGAATCCACTGGCGGCCGACCCGAGTATCCGACCAGCGGACAGACCGGTTCGTACGTGCTCCGCCTGCGTGCACGGAGCATCGCAGTGACACGCCAGCAGATTCTCTTTGTCAGCCAGCCCTGTTCTTGGAAGGAATCCGGATGGACGCGGACCCTTGAGCATCAGGTATGGCGGTCGCCGCCTTCCTGATGCGGGCTGAGCCAGGCCTGATAGCGCGCACCGATCTCGGCGCCTCGCGCCGGTTGCAGTTGCGGCGGGGGCTCGGTGACAAGGGCCTGCGGCGCCATGGCGAGGGCCGCGATCGGAACCCAAGCCCGGAGATTGAACGGGGGGAACATGCGTGATCTCCGGATGTGAGCCAGGCGGGATGCCTGACCGCCCACATCATGGCATACACAATGTCACGGTGACACGATGCACACTACGAGAACCCCTGGCACGCGGTCTCAGGGATCGGGCGGCGCGGCCACCGGCGTGAACGTCGGCGCGATCGATTGCACGCTGCCCAACATCACCCCGGCCACCATGTTCACGCCCACGTCGAGCGGCATCGGCTCGAAGCGCTTGAGCCGGATCCCCGACGCGATGTCACGCCGGACGACCTCGAAGAACAGATGCGACTCAGCGACATCGGGCCACGCGCAGGGCCGGATCGGGCTCTTCGGTGACCAGCGGGTCCAACACCAGGCCGAGTTCGGGGGCGAGGTCCTGCGCCTGCTGGGTGGCAAGCCCGGCATCCAGCAGCCGCGCACGCATCGACTCGCGGCGCTGGGCCGCCACCCGCGGTCGGTGATCGGGACTGGCCGCCATGGGATGTCAGAGCGCTGGGGATTCAATTCGGGGCGGTGGAGTACGGCATGACCGGCCACCGCGCGAGCACCGTCCGGCTGCGCGCCGTCGGGCATTCCGATGTGTCGGAGGGAGCGGTCACGGCCATGGCGCCCCGGTCGTACGTCAGCCGTCCCAGCGCGACGACATGAGTCAACGCAAAGTCCGACACGCGCGTTCCTACGGATGCGTCCTGTTGCCGAAGCGATCGACCGTCAGCGGCGCGCACCACATCGGACGACCGCTCGCCACAGAAGCTGGCGTCAGCAGTTCCAACAGGGGAGGACGAATCACGCTGTCTCTGATCCCTGCAGTTTGCGTCACGGCGTGTCTGGCTGGTTGCGCGTCCGCGCCTAGCGTTCCTTCCGCAGCGCGCAATGAACTGGCACCAACCGGGAAGCTGCGTGTCGGGTTGATTCTCTCCAATCAGGTGTTGGTGAGCAGGGATTCGAAGACCGGAGAGCTTCAGGGCGTGACCGTCATCCTGGGGAAGAAGCTCGCTGGACGGCTCGGCGTACCGTTCGAGCCGGTGGGCTATCCCAATCCGGCGGCGCTGGTGAAGAGCTTCGGCGGACACGAATGGGATATCGCCTGTCTTGCTTTCGATCCGGCGCGCGCGCACGAGGTCAACTTCTCGCTACCCTACATGGTCGTCGACAACACCTACCGCTCGGAGCGGGCGGACGCCTATGCAGAAAACGCCCACATGCTCAGCCTCTATTCCGAACGGCTTCCCGGGTCCCGCGTGCTCGCGGGGCGCTATACCGTGATTCAACATGCGATGGCGACGCCAGAGAAAAGCGCAGCCGCAGCGCAGTACGTCAGAGAGTTCGTCGTGGAATCCATAGGCGATGGGACCATCCGAGACACCATCGCAAACGCAAAGTTGCGCCGCGCTCGTGTCGGTCCTTGAATCGCGTCCCAGTGACCTTCTACGGCCCGGGCGTGAGGGCTGACCTCTTGTCGCACCGGATCTGCGGCAGCAGGCGGTGTCCAGTTCTGACGGTACGCGATTTCCAACGTTTGGCCACAGGAGTCCCATCGATGGCAACGCTCTGCAGCATCAAGGCGCCGCACCCCGGCGACGTACCGGCATGACCACCGTCCGCATCGCCCTGGCGAGCGTCCGCGTCCCGGCGACTCCGGAGGAGTCAGTGCGCCTGGCGACTTCGGCGGTCGCCGAGGCCGGACGACAGGGCGCACTCGTCGTCTGCTTTCCGGAGTGTTTCGTTCCCGGTTATCGGTGGCCAGGTACTACCGCCCCGCCGCCAGATCCCGCGTTCCTGGAACGGGCGTGGGCGGATGTGGCGGTCGCCGCCAAGGCTGCGGGCATCACCGTGATCCTGGGGACGGAACGTGTGACTGACCGTGGACTGCAAATCACAGCCTGCGTCATCAGTCCCGACGGCACCGTCGCGGGGTGGCAGGACAAAGGGCAGCTCGACCCGTCGGAAGAATCCATCTATCCGGCATTCGCCACCGAGCGTCGCGTCTTCACGGCCGGCCCACTCACGTTCGGGATCGTGATCTGCCACGAAGGTTGGCGGTATCCGGAAACGGTGCGGTGGGCGGCGCGGCGCGGCGCACAGGTCGTGTTTCACCCACACGCACACATCGCCGAGCCCGGGAGCTATCGTCCCGTCACATTCGCGGATCCCGCCAACACGTTCCACGAGAAGGCGATCCTGTGTCGCGCGGCCGAGAACACCTGCTACTTCGCGTCGGTGAACGGCGCGAGTGACGGATCAGGAATCACGTCGGCCGTCGCACGCCCGGACGGTACGTTGCAGTGCTATCAGCCATACGGGAAAGAGGGCTTGCTCGTGGCCGACCTTGATCTCAGCGTGGCCACCGGACTCCTTGCCTCGCGGTGCCGGACCTCGCCGATGTAGGCAGGTCTTGTTGTCGCCACGAAGACTTTGTTGCAAAAGGAGAGCAGCCAGGCCGACGCTGCCGGCATGGTCGCGTCGCTCCGCGCGCGCGGTGTCGTCTTCGAGCAGTATCCTTTTTCAGGATGGCGACGACATCTGGGATGCCCCAGGCGGCGCACGCATTGCGTGGTTCAAGGATCCAGATGGCAACCTGCTCTCCCTGACCGAGGGGCGCGCCGCATAGCGACGCCGGCGGCGTGGGGCGGAGACCGATTGCCTGGGCGGACACATCCGCACCACGTGCACGTTCGCGCTCGGACCCGCGACGTACGACCAGGAACCCCGCGACAGACGAGCGACCAGCAGGACCTGTTCCTCATCACACCATGCGTACTGCTCCCGAGCTATCCCGACATCGGCGCGCCCTTCGGACGCATCATGCGCCTGGACCTGACACCGGACTCCCTACTGGCAATCGTGGTCCGTGATTCGCTGCAGTTCGAGCCGGGCAGCGGAGTCGGCGAAGGCGAGGGGTCACGGCGGGGAGATGAGGGGCAGACGACGATGCAATCCATCGCCACATGACAATCGACTTGCAGAACGCCCAATTGCTGGCCGTCACCGTCATTTTCGCGCTCTTCGCCGGCGCGGAGCTGCTGCTGGGCCATTTCTTTCCGCACTCGGCTTCCGCCGAGGACAATCGGCTCGACGTGGCGGTCGTGCTCACCTTCCCGATCATCTCGGGGACGGTCTTTACGGCGTCCAAGGCCCTCTGCGCGTGGGTAATGCCGGAGCTGCGCGACGCGTGGGCCGACTGGCCCTGGTGGCAGATGGTCATCGTGCTGCTTCTCGCGGATGATCTCACGCAGTACTGGTGGCATCGCCTCTCGCACACCTCGGTCATGTGGCCGCTGCATCGTGCCCATCACTCGGCGGCCTACATGAGCGTGCGCGTGGTGTATCGCAATAACGCGTTCTACTACGCCCTGTCGCCCGGTCTGTGGTTCAGCGGTGCCCTGCTGTATCTGGGCTTCGGCTGGGTGTTCGTAGGCTACAGCGTGGTGAAGCTTACCGTGATCATCGGCGCGCACTCGGCGGTGCGATGGGACCAGTGGCCGTATGCATGGCGTCCGCTGCGCCCGCTGGCGTGGCTGAAGGAGCGCACGATCTCCACGCCGGCCACGCACTTCGCCCATCACGCCCTCACGCAGGACGACGGCATCGGCCACTACAGGGGCAACTACGGCAATCTGCTGTTCTTCTGGGACGTGCTCTTCGGTACGGCGCGCATCACGCGGCAGTATCTGCCGGCCTACGGGCTCAACGACGACCGTCGGCACGGCGCCGAGCGCTGGTACCACCAGCTGTTGTTCCCGGTCTTCCGTTCACGTCGGGCCGAGACGGTGCTCGGATACGAGAAGCACACACCGATCGACTGACGAGGGAGCCGCGACAGCAGCGGCGGGGCCCGCGAGTTGGGGCACGTCACACGCAGTCCACGCGCGCCTGCCGACACTGCCTGCGGCGCCACCATGGCCGCCGCGGGGACGAGCCGTTCCACCTGCGTGCGCGCGAACGCGACCTGCCGTGCCGTGCTGTTGCGCTATCCCTCCGCAGCCTCGGCGGTGCAGACGCCGCGGGCGGCGAATCGCCCACGATCAGTGGGCGTCGGACGTGGCGGAGGTAGGCGAGGCCTTGGTCCCGCCCGCGGGGGACCGCCCCGTCAGACCAACCGGAGCACCGCCTCGTAGGCGGCCATGGTCTGCGGCGAGGGATCGACGCCCAGTTCCTCGGCAATCAGGCGCCGGCAGGCTTCGTAGGCCATCAGCGCCTCAGCGGTGTTTCCCATAGCCGCGTGGGCGCGCATCACGAGGCGGTGACCGGCCTCACGGAACGGCTGCAGGGTGAGCATTTCGTGGCCGTTCTGCAGGGCCAGTGCGGGCTCCTCGTTGGTGAGATACACCGTGCCGCGCACGTCGAGCGCCCGGAGGCGGATCTCGCGCAGGCGGTCCCGCCATGCGTCCACCCACGCTCCCTCCTCGCCGGGGAAGAAGGGGCGGCGCGCGATATGATGCGCGACCGCACTCGGTCCGTAGGCCATCGGAATGCGCCCCAATCGAATGGCGGCTTCGGCCTCGTGCACCGCTTCGGCCGCTGCTTCCAGGTCGACCCAGAGCGGTACCGGCGCGCGCAGCTCGTAGGTGCCGCGTGCGCCGATGAGCGCGTCCGCCCAGCCGGCGCCGAGCGGCGTCAACATGGCGCGCAGCCTGGAGATGATGGCGTTGAGGGCGCTGTCGGAGGCGCGGGGCGGCCGCTGCGGCCAGAGGATGTCGGCCAGTTCGCTTCGGGCCATCGGGCGCCCTCGCTCGAGCACCAGCGATGCGAACGCCAACCGGGCCTGCTGGCTGGGAAAGCCGGAGGTCGTGATCCAGCCGACCGCGCTCTCCAGCGTCAGATGCCCCGCGAGGTAGATGCGAACGGCGGGAAGCGGGCGGCTCGCCGTCTCGGTCACCATGGCCGGAGTCGCCACCAGCGTTCTCTCCAAGAAATCACCCAGTGTTCGCCAAATTGCCGTAGCAACATAGCGCGTGTCTACGCAGACGGCGCCTTCGCTGGCGCGCGACGACCGCGAGACCGCCCAGTCCCATGGCCATCAGCGCGTGCCTGGACACCGGTCGTTGTGTCGAGATCCAGCGGCATCCACGGCGACGATGTCCAAGACCGGCACGTTTCCCGAAAACGGCATGACGATCAATCCACGTCGTCCCAGCTCAGCGCCTACTGCATGCTCGGCGAGCTGTCCCGTACGTGCGAAGCGGCCAACTGACCGCCCTTCTGCTCACAAGACTCCGGCCGCTTTCTCAGCAGCAACCGGCGTCAGGCGCCCGATTCCTGCGCGAGGATCCGGGCGATCTGCCGACGATGCGCGAGATCGTGCCCGGCGATGATCCTGACCATTTCTCGCAACGATTCTGGGCCGCGATCCCCGTGGATCCCGACGCGGTCCCACGTGGCACCACTGACCCGCGCCCAGAGGCGAAGATGCCGGTCACGCAGCGCGCTTCCGAAAATGCCCGTCTGCAGCGAGCACCGTTAGGCCCGCGGCGTCTACAAGCCCCGGCGCCCCAGGGCGTCGCCGCTCTTTCGATTGCTTTCGGATCACCTGCACCGCCTGCACCCTGCAGACGGTCTACGACGAGCGCTTCGCGCGCGAGTACGGCCCGTGGCGCCCCGTGGTCGCGCAGGTCGCGGACACGTTCCTCGAATGCGGCGTGCTCGACCACGGCTTCGCGCGCATCCGGTGCGACGCGTGCACGCACGAGTATCTGCTCGCGTTCTCGTGCAAGTGCCGCTACTTCTGCCCCAGCGGTCACGCCAAGCGGCTCGCCATCTGGACGCGGTGGCTCGACACCACGTGGCTCGCGCCGGTGCCGCACCGGCAGGTGGTGCTCACCATCCCCAGGCGGCTCCGCGCCTACGGTCTGTACCGCCGCCGCCTGCTCGGCGAGATCGCCCGCGCCGCCGCCCGCACCGTCACTGCCGCCATTCGCACACTGACCGGCGAGCGCGACCTCGCCGTGGGGATCGTCGCGTGCCTGCAGACGCACGGCTCCCGGGCGAACTGGCATCCGCACCGGCACCTCCTCGTGACCGACGGCGGCTTTCGGCCCGACGGGTCGTTCGTCACGTGGCTCACCCACGACACGGCGCGGTTGACCGAGGCGTTTCGCCGCGCCGTGCTGCGGTTGTTCGTGCGGCTCGAACTCTTCGACAAAGACCAGGCCGCGGGCATGCTGACGTGGCCGCATTCCGGGTTCCACGGGCACACCGCCGTGTGGGAGGCCCCCTTCGGGTCCCCGTGGACGATCGCGCGTTCGCCACCCGCCTCGCGCGCTCCTGCGCCCGGAATCCCGTCGCGCTGGAGCGGCTGACCTACGACCGCGCCGACAAGGCGGTGACGTACCGGTCGGACACGTCCGAGGGCCCGACGGCGGGCACCGAAACCGCCGACCCGCTCGAGTTCCTGGCCCGGGTGCTGGTGCACATCCCCGACCAGGGCCACGTCACCACGCGGGACTCTGGCTGGTATGCCAACCGTCCGCGTGGGATGCGACGTCAGGCTGAGCCCGCCGCGCTCGAGGCGCCGCCCGTGATCATCCCCGCGCCCCGACTCGCGCCGACCGAGGCCAGCCGCCGGTGGGCGAAGGCCCTACGGCGGCGCTCCTCCAGCAGATCGTTGAGGTGGACCCGCTGGCGTGCCCGTCCTGCCACGGCGCGATGCGGATCGTCGCCTATATCAGCCAGACGTCGGTGATCGACCCAATCCTCACCCACCTCCGGACCCGCGCCGCCCGTGAGGCGCACGCCGGGCCACGGAGCCCCCCATCGACGCGGGCCCCCGCGAGCCGGGGCACGGCACGCGCCCCACGCCGTTCCGCCGACGCGCCGCGTGTCACCGGAGTACGGCCCCGAGGCCCCGCCACCACGCGGGGACCGCCGGCGTGGGCGGCGGTCTCACCTCGGCGGTCCCGCGGCCCCGCCGGCCCCGGGTCACCCGTCCGGACCGCAGACCGAACGGCCCGCGAGGCGCACCGGCGCGGTGGCCGTCGCGCCGAAGCCCTCTCACCGGTGCGCTCGAGGCAGGGGACCAGGGCCTGTACTCCGCCCACCTCGATTGAATTTCCTATCCTCGGCGTGACCACGATCTCATGGCGATGGAAGATGAATTCGCGACGCACACCATCGCGAGTGTTTTCGACGCGGCGTGGCTCCTCACGGAGATTGAGGAGCACGTGATGCTGTGTGAACCCGTGCTCCGGCATCTCGGCAGCCGGCGCTTCGAAGTACTCGAGTGTCAGTAGGCTCGATGCCGCGGCGGAGACGGCACCGGTGCTCTCCAGCAGGGGCGCGGAGGGATAGATCTCCTGGTACCGCATCATCGCCGCCGTCGATGCACGGACGGTCCACGGCAGACTCGACGCTGCCGCACGCGGGCGCGTGCAGCGTCCCGCGCCGGGGTGCGCGCTTCTGGCACCAAGAATCCACCCTGAACCGCGAGACCACGCGGCGCGAGCGTTCGAAGTGCGGAGCCGCACGTTGCGGCGGCGCGCGGAACGCCAACGGTCTCGCCTTCGAGGAGGCTGAAGACCGTCGAGATGCTCAGGGTCGTTCGGATTCGCATTGACGTGTCCGGTGCGCCGAACGCTGCGCGTTCAGCTGCAAGCACAATTCCGTGAGTTGCGGTTGTGGGGCCTTGGCAAACCTTGCGGGAAGATGGAGCCGAGGCCCCATCACCGCTACCGCACCACGCGCGCGTCGGCTGCAAGGGTCGCTGCGCGGCGCCGGACCGCACGAGGCGTTCCACGGTCTCGCGATGGAGCATCGGGACGCGCCACGTACACTCCGCAAGAGACGCGTGGTGCGAAACGCCCTGCAGCCGGAATTTCCGCGCGTTTCGATGCTGCGCGTGTCGATCCGAGTTCCGAGACGGCTGTCTGCCAGAAGACGATCCACCAGCACCAAGAGATCACGAGCGCGCTCGCCCACAGTGGAATACGTCCGCTGCCCACGCGGACTCCGCGCTTCCGGCACGCGCGGGGTACCACACGCGAGTCACCAACGGGCGTCCGACGCGGCCATCCCAGTCGGTGCGACTGGAATACACATAGTGCCGCGTGATGCGACCGACCGGCGGAACGCGGACCTCTGCGTTGGAGCATGCCGTCGGCGGTCTGTTTGGTCCCTCGTCGAAATCCGCCATGGCCCGCTACAGGCCGGTCGATGCCCGATAACGCAATGACCAGACGGGCGCACCCGCCTACGCCCCGGCGATGCTCCTGCGGGTCGTGCTCTTCGCCCAGTCCCGTGGGCTGGCGAGCAGCCGGGCGATCGCCCGGGCGTGTGAAGAGCACATGGCCTTCATCGCAATGCGTCCACGCATCGGAGTGGTACCCACGCGGAATTCGAGCGGCAGGCCGAGAAGATGGAGCGGGCGGCGGACGCGATGCTGGCGCGCCATCGGCAGCAAGCGGCGTCAGGTGGTGCCCGTCGGTGCACTCGCGAAGCGGCGCTGCACGTTCTCCAAATGATGCCGATTGTGATAGAGCGTGAACAGCAGCATTTCGCGGACGGTCAGGCGGCCGATGAGCGGATGCGGCAGTCGGTGCGCATCCAGCGTGGGTTCCGGCCACCGCGTGATCGCGGCGCACAACGTGGCGACAGCCGAGGCGTGTAAGGCCATGATGCGCGCGCGGGCGACGTCTGGATCGCTCGGCACTGGCTGAGCGCGCGGGGCAAAGCGGCCCGCGCTCGCCCCGCGCGCGAGACGCGCCCGATAGATCTCGCGCACGGACGCGTAGGAGCGCGATGGGGCACGGGCGTTGCCAAACGCGAGCCGCAAGACGAGGCGGGGCACCCGCAACCCTTGGGTCACGCTGTGCATCGACTTGGTGAGATGCCGGACATTGTCGGCCGGCGACCACGCGTCGCCAATCGGTGCGAGGAAGGTGCGCGTGTCGAGCGCGGCCCAGTACACCACACTCTCCTGGTGCAGCGCCCGGAGCGCGGACTGGATTTCGGGACCGGTGGAGCTCCCCGCGTTGAGGGAGAATGTGTCAGTCATGGAATTCGCTCGCATCAACCGAACGGGTGGTTCTGCTGCAGGTGCGTCAATAGAGCGCGCGGGCTGCGCCCGCGCTACCAAGGCGCACCTGTCGGCAGCACGCGTCGTTATCCGGCACGGGCGCCAGCTCAGCCGTCGAAGAACATCGGGAGCAAGGCAATCGTCGCCTCAGTGAGTGCATCGAACGCCGACCAGTCAGCGCGCAGCGGCGCACGGGTGTTTGGCGGCGCCGGCCTGTTCGGGAGCAACGCCATGCGTACGGCGTCAAACTCGCCGGCGTCGAGCCACACGGATGCACACGCTACGCAGCGCTCGATGCTCAGGCCCGAGAGCCGCTCGCTTCGCATGACGGCGTTGCATTGCGGACAGTGGCACGGTCGCGCATCTGGGCGCATCGGACCCGCTCGTCGCGACTCAATTGGTACGTGGTCGACCGGGAGCTGCGTCTCGGCGATCGCCGGTCCGGAGATCCAGAGTCCGTGACAATGGCGGCACGAAGCCGCCGGTCGTCGGTCGATGTCGCGCCGAACCATCTCATGTCCATCTATGGGACAACGCATTGGAGGGGGCGTTGTGAAAGGTGAACGACCTGAAGACGAAGCGCAGGACGAGACGAGTGCCGAATACCATGGCGACCGCACTACCAGCGCGACCAGAGCAGGAGTGTGCCGCACGGCGAAATCCCAAAATTGAACTCAAACGGTAAAGTCGCGGGCGTATAGTACTCGGCGGCGGCGATCATTGAGGGATCGATGGAGTCCAGATTCAGCGGTCCCGCGTTGGGCATCCCGTCGAAGATCACGCGTATCGGGCACTGCGCCTGAGAAAGGCTGACGCTGCCACGGCTCGAGACCAGAATCGGACGGCCAGTGCCGGCGGTGCGCACCCCGGGGATTCGACTGGTGAGGAGGTCCAGCAGGCTTCGGCCTTCGGCCTCTGCAAAGTCTTCCTGCGACAGGAACCTGCCGAATCCCATCTTCCGCCGCTCTTCGAAGGCCGCGAGGTTGGGCCCGAGCACCGTGCGCGCCATGGCGTTCGCACGCACCCGCACCGTGTCCATGCCCTGCACGCCCACCAGCGCCACCACCTGCGCCACCGTGTCACCGGGAATGAGGTCCACCGGCTGCTGCCGCGGCGCGTACCCGAGCGCCTGCACGGCGAGCGTCCACGTGCCGGTGGGTGTGGCCGCGAGCAGGAAGCGCCCCGCACTGTCAGTGCGTGTCTCGAGCCCGGTCGCACTCAACCCCACGATGGCGTTGGCGAGCGGACGTCCGTCGACGGTCTGCACCGTGCCGCGCACCCCACCCGCGCCACGCAGCACGATGTCCACCAGGCCACTGTCTTCCGGTGCCTGCGGGCCACTCGGCGTGGTCATCACCGTGTCCGTACGCCCCAGCACCAGGTCGCGCGGCACAATGCCGGTGGCCGACGACGTGAACGTGGTGACGCCGCTCGCCCCTTCGGCGCCCACCGCGCGCAGCCGTACGGTGGTCTCGGTGGGCACGCCGCACAGCACGTAGCGGCCGTTATCGCCCACCGGCACGTCGGTGGTCACGATGGTGCGTTCGACACGCCCCGTCTCGATCTGCAGGTCCGGCCACTGCGCCGTCACCTGCCCGGCGCTGAGCGGCAGGGCGCTGACCGTCGCTGCTGCGCGCGACGACGCGTTGGTCCGCACGGCCCGCCGCACGGTGCCGTACAGATAGCCGGTGCCCGGGGGGGCTGCGCTCCCGCACACACGCGCCACGAGTGTGGGCACCGACGGCACCGCCGCGCGCACAGTCACGCCGCGCCCGGCGCGTACGGTGAACGGCACCGCCACGCTGCCCACACCGAGCGTATCGAGGCGGGCGTGGCGCGCCGTGAGCATCCACGGCCCGGCCGGCAGGCTGTCCACCCGTGCGCGTCCGCGCGCATCGAGGGTGGCGTCGTGCACGCGCGTCGTATCGAACACCGACACGAGGCGCACGCTCGCCCCCGCGAGCGGCAGGCGTGTGATGCTATCCACACTCGTGATGTCCACGCGCCCGGGACGCCCCGGTGAGGCGGACGCTTGCGCGTGCACACGCGCGGCGCCAAGCATGCTCACGCACGCGACCATGGCGGCGGCGAGGCACTTCTTGCGATGCGTCATCACTTGAGATTCTCCATTAATTCCGATGCGTTCGAGCCACTGGCGACCTGTCCAGAACACGAGCGCCCCGCAGTCCATGGTGAAGCGCTGGAACTGTGGCGGCGCCAAAGTCTTGCGATTGTAGATCTCCGCGCCGAGTACATGGTCGAGATCGCCCTCGGGAGAAGCATTTCAATCGGGATGGGCCGTATTCCTGTGGAGCATACGGCGCCATCACCGGCCTCGCCAGCGCCTCGGGCCGGGCGGCGGCCTGTCATCGATCGCGCGCTGACACCCTCCGCTGCGGGCGCGTCGGTCGCGGTGGGTGGCCGAGCCCAGCCCAGACCCATCGGCGGCGCCGGTGGGACGGCCGCCCACGCCGACGGCGCCCTCGTGGTGGCGGGGGGTCGGGGCCGTGCTCAGGCAACTGGCGCAGCGCCGTCGGACAGGCGTGGGGCGCGCGCCGCGCCGCATGCCACTGCGACTTCACGGCCTGCGCCCGAGTACGGATTGGATCAATGGCAGAACCGATCACATCCGCCCATCGGTTGGTGAGTTCGCCGAACGCGGGCTTCTGTAGCGGGCGATGAAATCAAACGCGAGCGCAGCGAGCTACCATACCGCCCGCCTGCAGCAAGCATCGTTCGGCGATACCGCAACCGCTCTACTGCCCGCTGGCTACCACAGCCCCGGCACCAAACGGTAGCGCACCCGCGTTGCGTATGCCCCGTAGCCAGCCAACTCTTGCCGCAGCACGTGTTCCTCTCGTTGAAGGCGAATCACCATCAACGCCAGGGGAAGCGCAGCGGACGCCGCGGCGACGTACGAGCCCAACCACAACGCCGAACCGATCAGGATGAGCGGATCAGCGGCGTAGAACGGATGCCGGACAAACCGGTACGGGCCCGCGTCTGCGACTGTCTGGGCTCGCTCGGGCTGCAGACGGACTTCGGTTACAGCGAAGGCATTTGCGCGAAGAGCGATGTTCTTGAGCACCCAGCCAAGAGCGAAGGCCAGTAAGCCCGCCCAAGCGACGGGTGGGGGTGGGGAAGCGAGCAGGTGCAAGTGCCACACATCGAGACCGGCGAGGAGTGGTACGCCCACGAAGCCAGTGGCCAGTACACCGAGGACCAGCACGCGATCAGGAAGGGACTGAGCAGGATGTACCGGCAGACTTGCACGCTCTCGTAGTACATCGGGATGCACCTGGTGGACGGCCCAGGCACCCCCTAAGCGAACGACGCATAGCACAAACAGCAGCGTCCACGCTCGAGACCATTCGAACGTTCCCGCAGCGAGGAAGAGCGCCGAAGCTACCACGGCGGCGTCAAACGAGAGTCTAGCGACGATTCTGTTCATCCCTGCTCGCGATGAACTCTTGAACGATTGAATTTGGGGCCGCCGAACGCCTTACGTTCTGCTGCAGCGCATCATACAAAGTGCGGCCGGACGGGCGCCGTGCGCCAGCACGGCGACCGCCTGCCGCACACCGCCTCGCGCTGCCAGCAGCAACGTTCCGTTCTGCTGCTACGCGAGTAACTCGCTAATCGCGCTCGTACCAGTAGGCCTCGAGAGCGGAATATGCATTCCAGAACACCGCCAGCCAGATCGCTTTGGTCGGCCCTACTGCAAAGACACCCGCCATATACGCCGCGACCACACCGAACTGGACTAGGCCGGTAACCCAACGACCCTGTGCCATCTGCGCCGCGCCCGGACAGAAAGCGCTGAGCAGCGCATGCTGTACCGCGGTTTCCCGCCGTGAATCCGGAGGGGCTGCAACGATAGCAGCGGGCTCGCGCGCGGCGTCGAGGCCACCAACATCGGCGGACAGCTGGAGGTACTGACCACGCGTCGATTCATCAGGCGACTCGCGAGCCTCACTCGTACTTACATGCATGCGCGGGGTCGTCGGGAGATGACAGTCGAGAACACGTTCGCAGTCAATTGTGTGTTGGCGCTGAAGCAGGTCACCATCTGGACAGCAGAACGCAAAGCTCTGCCCCGGAGCCCCATAACAGTGCGAAAGGCGAACGCAGTGAGCCAGTCGCGCTCCTTGATCAGCCCGTCGACAGCAGCGATTCGTTAGGCGCTGCGCCGACGCTGCCGCCCTACGGATTCCCCACTGGACACTCGCGCGGCTCTATCAAGTCACCTTCTTTCACGCGGTACACCAGGCACAGCTCACGCGGCGGCTGACCAGAGAGCGTGCCGCTGCCCCAAATCAGCAACGCCGCGCCATCCGCCGTCCAAGCGTAGCTGTACGAGATGCCGGACCCTGGATCAGCCTCGCCAATCGTGACGATAGGCTGCGCGCGGTCCTCGCCGGCGCGAAGCAGCACGACACGACTCTCGCTCTCGCCAGTAGAATCGATCCGAGCGCTCAGGCGCGCGGTCGGCGAGACCACCGTTCCGCCCGAGAAGTGCATTGAGTCGGGAGGAGTCGCCGCGAGGTACGTCAGCGCCGCATCGTCGGTGCGGCGCGGAAGATCGGCGACCGTATCGCACCCGACCAGAGCGGCGGGGACCACCAGGCCACGTAGGACCGCCCGACTACGCCAACTGCGATGCCATCCTGTGTGCATGCCGTTCTCCTCCGACCATTTGTGCACCGCCTAACGC